>CAYYVZ010000009.1:0-29027 GCA_964475235.1 uncultured Myxococcales bacterium
GTGGAGCTTAGCTGGAGGTTGTCGTCGAGCTCGCCTGGCCATCCCGCCTTGCCGAAGTCTACGGCGCGTTTCTTGAACAGGCGGTAGACCGCGAGCGCCTCGTCGACCGCGGTCGCCTCGCCGATCTCGAAGTGCTTCGAGGGATCGGTATCGAAGACTTCCTCGCCGGTGAAGATGCTGCAGTCGACGTAAGCCGGGTAGCACGTGCAGGTCACGGACTTCGTGCGCACGGCGTTGGGACCGATCCGGGTCGGCGAGATCTCGAGGTAGGTCTGCGACGGGCCGTCGACCATCGAGGAGCTGTGGCCCTCGCGGACGATTCGGTCGTCCGGCGACAATTCCGGAATCAGGGCCCGCAGTCGGTTGATCTCGAATGCAGGGCACGACCACCCCAGGTACTCTTCGTGGCCTACCAGCTGGGCTGCTGGCGGAGGAGGCACGTCCAGCCGGTACGGCCCGGCGCGCTTGCCTCCGGCGCGAAGCTCGCATTTCCGCTCGACCTTCCGCTCCCAGCTTCCGTACTCCGAGCGTACGTACTCCGTTGTCCCGATCACGAGGCTGCTCGCGTTCTCGACCTCGCAGTCCACCTGTCGCCCGGTCGCATCGTTGCAGCGCCAGGACTCCGCCGATTTCGTGGATGTGGCTGGAGAGGAGTCGCGCAGGCTCGAAGAGCACGCGGCGACGACGGTGCAGAGCACAGCCCCTACGATCACCCTGACCATCAGGTCCACTCCTCGAGCCTCGCTCATTGCTGCAGTCCCGTCCCGTCCGACGCCTTGAAAGCAACGCGATCCTGCCTGGTGAACCCGATCGAGTAGACGCTTTCGCGACGCCAGACGAGAAAGTAATTTGATGCGCTGGCTGCCGCCGCCTGGTACGCCGCTTCGAAGCCTTTACGCTTCCCGAGGTAGAGCTCGGCAGTCTGACCGTCGGGCTCGCCCAGCATCTGAAGGATCTCGTCGCGCGGCATCCCCACCGTGACTCGCGCGAATGTTCCCGCGAACTCCTTTTCTCCCGAGAGTTTACCCCCGGACACGAGTGCACCGACGACGCTCAGCAGGACTGCCACGGTCGCGATCGCGACGCTGATCCCGATCGTCGATCGAGCCAGGCCGACGGCCTCCGACACCGAGGACTTCAAAGAGGGGGATTGCGACTCGGTGTCCATCGCTGCGCTTGCTAGAGATCCGGCCGGAGGCAGGAGTGAATGCTCGCCGGCCCGTCGCACCGTCCGGCCAGCGTAAGAATCGCTTCCTCCGCCTTCTCGAGCGGAAAGTCGTGCGTGTGCATCTTCTCGAGCGGCACCGTCCGCGACTCGATCAGCTTGATCGCCGCGCGATACGCCGCGCTCGTCACGCCGAGCACGCCGCGAATCCGGATCTCCTTCACGACGATGAGGTCGCTCACGAAATCCGGCACTGGCTTGAAGCCTTTGACGCCGGCGAGAACCACGCGGCCGCCCGCCCGAACGTAGTGCAGCGACTCCGCCACCGGCTCCGTCGCATTGGCCGACACTTCGACGACCACGTCCACGCCGCGTCCGTTGGTGAGCTCGCGAACGCGCTTGCGTACGTCTTCGTTCTCGACGTCGATCGTCACGTCCGCGCCTAACTCGCGGCAGAGCGCGAGCTTGGCCGCGTCGCGCGCGAGCCCCGTCACGATGATCTGCTCCGCGCCCGCCGCGCGGCACGCAATCACGGAAGTCAGCCCGCGCTGCCCCGGCCCGAGAATGAGCACCGTGTCGCCCGGCCCGACCTCGCCGGCCTCGACGGCCCAGCGAAATCCCGCGCCGAGCGGGTTGAACATCACGGCGAGCTCGGCGGGCAGCGACTTGTCGATCCTGTGCAGCAGGGTGTTCGGGTCGAGGTACATGTAGTCCGCGTACGCTCCCCACAGGCCAGGCGAGTGCGAAAGCGGAACGTAGGCGTAGCCGAACATGGTCCCGCGCCCGCGGCAGAGCTGGTATTCGCCCGAAACGCAGTCGCGGCAGTTGCCGCAGCGGATCAGCGTCTCGACCGCCACGCGGTCACCGACGTTGACGCCCCAGCGCCTGGCGGCGCGGTCGCCGATCTTGTCGATGATGCCGAGGGGTTCGTGGCCGGGGATCAGTGGGAAGCGCACGGGGATGATGCCGTCGTACTGCTCGACGTCGCTGCCGCAGATGCCGCAGGCTTCGATCCTGAGGATCGCGCTGTCGGTGTCGATGTCGGGGACGTCGAATTCGCGCAGCTCGAGCTTTTGGGGACCTGTCTGGACGACTGCGCGGGATTTCATGGAGTGTGGAGCCAGTCCCCTAACTCTTCGGCGGATCCGAGATCAGTAGCGTTCCCTGGGCTACGCAGACGAGGCGGCCTTCGTTTACGACCTCGCAGCGCACCACGGCGGAGCGGCGGCCGCAGGAGACGACTCGCGACTCGGCGTTCAAAGAACCTTTCTTCACCGCGGCGAGGTAGTTGATCTTGAACTCGGTGGTCGCGGCCCACTGCCCCGGCTTCATCAGCGGATACAGTACGCAGCCGAGCACGTGATCGACGAAGCCGGCCATGACGCCGCCGTGCATCGCGCCCATCGGCGTGAGCAACTCGTCGCGAACCTGCATGCTCGCGCGCAGCACGCCCGGCTCGAACTCGTCGAGCCGCATGCCGAGGTACGACGGCAGGCCGCCGACCTTGTCGCTCAGCGCGACCATCGAGTCGGCGATCTTCCTGTTGAACTCGGGAAGCTCGGGCGCAGGCGTCGTCACATCACGTCCTTCAGGCGCTGGACCTTGCCGTCCTTGATCCAGGCGTACTCGGTGCCTTCGGCGCGCAGGTCGTCCCGTCCCTTCTTCCTGTAGACGCCGCCCCAGCGGATGTAGACGGCGCCGTCCCTCACCTCGGGGCCCTCGAGGATCTCGAGCACGCGCTCGTCGTAGGTCCGGTCGAACCCGTTCACCGATTCGATGAGATGGTCGACGACGGCATCGCGCCCCGACCACTTGCCGGCAAACGGCGGCCCGCCTTCGACTTCGTAGGTGGCGTCCTCGGCGAAGCACTCGCGCACCGCCTGCCACTGGTCGGTCGCATAGGCGGTCTCGAAAGCCGCGGCGTAATTCAGGAAGACCTCGACGTCGCTCTTCATTGGCTCCTCCCGGGACGGAAATCGGGGACGGATCCCGATTTCTTCTGACGGAGGTCGGACTCGCCGCTCGCCAGCTCGCGGCTCCCGTCCCCGATTGGTCGCGTTCTAGGAAGCCGCTGGCCGCAACGCAAAGCGGGTTTCACGCTGCCTTCCGGACGCTTGCGGTCATCGCCGCCGCTGCCCGAGCGAAGGCGCGGCCTCTCGACACCGCCGCCGGGGACGGGCGCTCACCCTGGAACTCGCTCTTTTCCGGGCGACCGCGCGAGCACCACGATCCCCCGACCACGGGAATTTCATCAGTCAAATCAGTAGCTTGACCTATAGCCGCACCTCGTCATCGAATCTTGACTTTTCCGTATGAATTGAAAGGTTCGGCCCATGCACATCACGGCACAGGAAGAGTACGGCCTGCGCTGCCTGCTTCGCGTCGCCAAGCACGAGTCGGGCGACCCGATCCGCACGCAGGAAGTCGCGTTCTCCGAAGGCCTCAGCCTCGAGTACGCCGCCAAGCTCATGCGCACGCTCAAAAAGGGCGGCTTCGTCGAGAGCACGCGCGGCTCGGCCGGCGGATATCTCCTCGCGAGGCCCGCGCGCGAGATCTCGGTCTGGCAGATCCTCGAAGCCCTCGGCGGGCCGCTCTACGAAGAGAAGTTCTGCGACGCGCACACCGGCTCCCAGCGCGACTGCACGCACTCGACCGACTGCTCGATCCGCGCCCTCTGGCGCAACGTCAACGGCATCCTCAAGAACGCGCTGACCGCGATCACGCTCGCCGACCTCTCGCGCGACGAAGGCTCGACGCGTGCATGGCTCCTGAGCTCGGCGGCGCGTGCGGACGAAACGCGGCGCGAAGCCGTGCGGTCAGACGCAGCGCGGCGCGAGGCGTTCTCCAAACCTGGCCTCACGACCGCCGACAACGCGAAAGTCGGTGCGCCCGTGCTCGAGACCGCGAAGGTCCGCGGCGTGGAGGAGGCCCAGCCGTGACCACCACCCAGCACGACCTCGACCTGACGAGCGACTACAAGTACGGCTTCGTCACCGACATCGAGAGCGACATCGCTCCGCCGGGCCTCAGCGAAGACACGATCCGGCTGCTCTCGAAGAAGAAGAACGAACCGGAGTTCATGCTCGAGTGGCGCCTCAAGGCCTACCGCGCGTGGACGAAGATGTCGCTGTCCGAAGGCGAGCCGAAGTGGGCCCACCTCAAGATTGCCCCGATCGACTACCAGGCCATCAGCTATTACGCAGCGCCCAAGCAGAAGCCGCTGCTCAACAGCATCGACGAGGTCGATCCCGAGCTTCGCGACACGTTCAACAAGCTCGGCATTCCGCTCGACGAGCAGATGCTGCTCGCGGGCGTCGCCGTCGATGCCGTCTTCGACAGCGTCTCGGTCGCGACGACGTTCAAGGCGAAGCTCGCCGAGGCCGGCGTCATCTTCTGCTCGTTTTCCGAGGCCGTGCAGGAACATCCGGAGCTCGTCAAGAAGTACCTCGGCACGGTCGTGCCGATCACGGACAACTTCTTCGCGGCGCTCAATTCGGCCGTCTTTACCGACGGAAGCTTCTGCTACATCCCGCCCGGCGTGCGCTGCCCGATGGAACTGAGCACGTACTTCCGCATCAACGCGCAGAACACCGGCCAGTTCGAGCGCACGCTCATCGTCGCCGACGAGGGCTCCTACGTGAGCTACCTCGAAGGCTGCACGGCGCCCAAGCGCGACGAGAACCAGCTTCACGCGGCGGTGGTCGAGCTGATCGCGCACGAGAAGGCGCAGATCAAGTATTCGACCGTCCAGAACTGGTATCCGGGCGACAAAGAAGGAAAGGGCGGCATCTACAACTTCGTGACCAAGCGCGGCAAGTGCGCCGGCGCCTACTCGAAGATTTCATGGACGCAGGTCGAGACCGGCTCCGCGATCACGTGGAAGTATCCCAGCTGCATCCTGCAGGGCGATCACTCGGTCGGCGAGTTCTACTCGGTCGCCGTGACGAACAATTACCAGCAGGCCGACACCGGCACGAAGATGATCCACCTCGGCAAGAACACGTCGAGCACGATCGTCTCCAAGGGCATCGCCGCGGGGCACGGCCAGCAGAGCTACCGCGGCCTCGTGCAGGTGTCGCCGAACGCGACGGGCGCGCGCAACTACTCGCAGTGCGATTCGCTGCTGATCGGCGACAAGTGCGGCGCGCACACGTTTCCTTACATCGACGTGCGCAATCCCGACGCGCAGGTCGAGCACGAAGCGTCGACGTCGAAGATCGGCGAGGACCAGCTCTTCTACTGCCAGCAGCGCGGGCTCTCGACGGAAGACGCGGTGTCCCTGATCGTCAACGGTTTCTGCAAGCAGGTCTTCCGCGAGCTGCCGATGGAGTTCGCCGTCGAGGCCCAGAAGCTGCTCGGAGTTACTCTGGAAGGAGCGGTGGGATGAGTGCGATAACCAACACGGCCGCAAGCCCGGGAAGCGCGTACGCGGGCGGCCCGCGCGCGCTGCTCTCGATCCGGAACCTGCACGCCGAGATCGAAGGCAAGAAGATCCTGAACGGCCTCAGCCTCGAGGTCGGTGCCGGCGAAGTGCACGCGATCATGGGACCGAACGGTTCCGGCAAGAGCACGCTCGCGCAGATTCTCGCCGGTCGCGACGTCTACACGGTAACGGCCGGAGAAGTTCTCTACGACGGTCGCGACCTGTTCGCGATGACGGCCGACGCGCGAGCGCGCGAAGGCGTCTTCCTCTCGTTCCAGTATCCGGTCGAGCTGCCGGGCATCGCGAACTCCTATTTCCTCAAGGCTGCGCTCAACGCGCAGCGCCGCCACCGCGGGCTCGAGGAGATGGACGCCGTGGACTTCCTGGTTGCCGCACGCGCGAAGATGAAGGTCGTCGGCCTGAAGGAAGAGTTCCTCCACCGCTCGGTCAACGAAGGTTTTTCCGGCGGCGAGAAGAAGCGCAACGAGATCTTCCAGATGGCGATGCTCGAGCCTCGCCTCGCGATCCTCGACGAAACCGACTCGGGCCTCGACGTCGATGCGCTGCGCACGGTCGCCGAGGGCGTGAACAGCCTGCGCTCGCCCGACCGTTCGATCCTGCTCATCACGCACTACCAGCGTCTGCTCGACTACATCGTTCCGGACCGGACGCACGTTCTCGCGGGCGGCCGCATCGTGAAGTCGGGCGGACCCGACCTCGCGCGCGAGGTCGAGGACCACGGCTACAAGTGGATCGAGGAGCACACGGCGGCTTGACGATGGCAGCGAACCCGAACAGCCCCGAGACGTTCGCGAGCGACTTCGAGCGCATCGGCGCGTCGCTCGCCGGCGCGTCCGTGCCGTGGCTCGCGGAGCTGCGCCGCAGCGCGCTCGCGTCGCTTTCGTCCGCCGGGTTCCCGAGTGTCCGCGACGAGGACTGGAAGTACACGAACGCCTCCTCGGCGCTGCGCGACAGGCTCGAGCCGGTGCTCCCTTCCGACGTCAGCGTGGAACACGGGCGCGCGCTGCTCGGCAGCAGCGCCGCATCAGCGCTCCTGCTCGATGCGGCGGGCAGCAGGGGGACGTTGCCGGTTCTCGACCGGAGCTCCGGCCAGGCGTTCGGCGCCGAGCTTGCGGGGCCGGTGCCGGCCGTTCTCGTTTTCGTGGACGGCTCGTACCAGCCGACTCTGTCGCACTTCGCGCCTGCAAAGGGACTTCGCGTTTCGAGCCTCCGCGAGTTGCTCGCCACCGCTCCCGCGACGCTCGAACCATGGCTCGGCAAGTATCTTCCGGCCGGCGCTCACGGCTTCACCGCGCTCAACACCGCGTTCCTGGATGACGGCGCCGTCGTCGAGATCGCCGAGGGCGCCGCGATCGAAGGTGTCGTTCATCTCGTCTACCTCTCGACCGAGCGCGAGCATCCGTACGTCACGCATCCCCGCAACGTCCTCGTTGCCGGCGCCGGCAGCAGCTCGTGCATCGTCGAGCACTACGTCGGCGCGCCGGGCGCGCGTTATCTCTGCAACACGGCGACGGAGGTCGTCGTGGGACGCAGCGCTGCGCTCGCGCACACGCGCGTGCAGGACGACTCGCACGCTGCATTCCACATCGCGCGCGTCCAGGTCGAGCAGGCGGCCGGCAGCTCCTTCCGCAGCCTCGCGCTTGCGTTCGGTGCGGCGCTGTCGCGCACCGAGATCGCAGTGCGCCTTGCCGGCGAGGAAGCCGAGTGCGACCTCGCGGGTCTCTACGCGATCGACTCGAACCGCCACGCGGACCACCACCTGAGGGTCGATCACGCGCAGCCGCGCACGCGCAGCAACCAGCTCTACAAGGGTGTGCTCGACGACTCGGCGCGCGGCGTGTTCACCGGCCGCGTCGTCGTGCGCGCGGGTTCGCAGAAGATCAAGGCCATGCAGAGCAACCCGAGCCTGCTGCTCGGCCGCGGCGCCGTTGCCGAGACCCGGCCTCAGCTCGAAATCTACGCCGACGACGTCGCGTGCAACCATGGCGCCACCATCGGCCGCCTCGACGAGGACGCGCTCTTCTATCTTCTGTCGCGAGGCATCGAGGCTCGGGAGGCGCGGCGCTTGCTGGTCTCCGGCTTCGCTGCGGAGACGATCGAGAAGGTGCAGCCCGAAGCGCTGCGCTCGGCACTGCTGGCGCGGGTGGCGGAGGGCATCGGTCGCCTGGGGCGAGGTATCGCATGACGACGACCGCACGCGCCGCCGACTTCACCCCGGCCTACGACGTCGAGGAGGTTCGCGAGGACTTCCAGATCCTCGGAGAGCAGATCCACGGCAAACCCCTCGTTTACCTCGACAACGCGGCGAGCACGCAGAAGCCGCGCGCGGTGCTCGACGCCGTGAGCCGCTACTATTCGCGAGACAACGCCAACGTGCACCGCGGCGTCCATACGCTGAGCGAGCGCGCGACCATCGCTTACGAGAACGCGCGCACGAAGGTTGCGCGCTTCATCGGCGCTGCCGATCCTTCGGAGATCGTCTTCGTTCGCGGCACGACCGAGGCGCTGAACCTCGTCGCGGCGGCCTACGGCGGTTTCGCGGTGCGCGAGGGCGACGAGATCGTGCTCACGCACCTCGAGCACCATTCGAACATCGTGCCGTGGCAGATGCTCAGCGAGCGCACGGGTGCGATCCTTCGTGTCGTCCCGATTCTCGACAACGGCGAAGTGGACATGGCGGCTTTTGCCGCGCTGCTCGGTCCGCGCACGAAGATCGTGAGCGTCGCGCACGTGTCGAACGCGCTCGGCACGGTGAACCCGGTCTCCGACATCGTGAAGCTCGCCCATGCCGTCGGAGCGAAAGTCGTCGTCGACGGTGCGCAGGCCGTCGCGCACGCCCCGGTGGACGTCCGCGCGCTCGACTGCGATTTCTACGCGTTCTCGGGACACAAGATGTATGCGCCGATGGGAATCGGCGTGCTGTGGGGCCGCCGCGAGCTGCTCGACGCGATGCCGCCCTGGCAGGGCGGCGGCGAGATGATCCTGTCGGTGACGTTCGAGAAGACGACGTACAACGTCGCGCCGCACAAGTTCGAGGCGGGCACGCCCGACGTAGGCGGCGCCGTCGGACTCGCCGCCGCGATCGACTACATCGACTCGATCGGCCGCGACCGCATCGCCGCGCAGGAACACCAGCTCATGGGTTACGCCGAGCAAGCTCTCGCGAGCATCCCCGGCCTCCGCCTCGTCGGTACCGCGCGCATGAAGTCTGCCGTTCACTCGTTCGTGATCGACGGCATCCATCCGCACGACATCGGCACGGTGCTCGACCACGAAGGCATCGCGGTTCGCACGGGCCACCACTGCGCGCAGCCGGTGATGGACCGCTTCCACATCCCGGCCACCGTTCGCGCGTCGTTCGGTATCTACAACAACGCCGCCGACGTCGATCGCCTGGTTGCCGGCCTCGGCAAGGTGAAGGAGCTGCTCGGCTGATGTCGGATCTTCGCGAGCTCTACCAGGAGCTGATCCTGGACCACGGCAAGCGGCCGCGGAACTTCGGCCCGCTCGACGGCGCTACGCACGACGCGGTCGGGCACAACCCGCTCTGCGGCGACCGGATCACGCTGCACGTGCGCGTCGCCGGCGACACGGTCGAGGACGTGAAGTTCGAAGGCCAGGGATGCGCGATCTCGCAGGCCTCGGCCTCGCTCATGACCGGCGCCGTCAAGGGCCGTTCGATCGAAGACGCGAGGGCACTATTCCGCAAGATCACCGCCCTCGTGACGGGACGCGACGGCGACGTGGAACGCGAGGGAGACGTCGAGCTCGGCAAGCTCGCGGTGTTCGAAGGCGTGCGGCAGTACCCGATGCGCGTCAAGTGCGCGACGCTCGCGTGGCACACGCTGCAAAATGCGCTCGAGGGGCACGTGAGCGACGTGGCGACGACGGAGTGACGGAGAACGAGATGAGCAGGCCGATCGAAACCCCGCTGCCGAATACCGCGGACGCTGACACGGCGACGGAAACGAATGCGACCGATGCCGGCGCAGTGACCGCAGCGAACGCGGCGGCTCCCGACACCGCAACTCCTGTCGTCGCCCCGGCCGGCGGCAAGGTAGACCGTGCCAAGCTCGACCAGCTCATCATCGATGCGCTGCACACCGTGTACGATCCGGAGATTCCCGTCGACATTTACGAGCTCGGTCTCATCTACAGCGTCGATATCGCCGACGACGGCAAAGTGGCGATCACGATGACGCTGACGACGCCGGCCTGCCCGGTCGCCGGCTCGATGCCCGGCCAGGTCGAGAAGGTCGTGCGAATGGTCGAGGGCGTGACCGACGTGGTCGTGGACCTCGTATGGGAGCCCACCTGGGGCCCCGCGATGATGACGGAGTCCGCGCGCCTCCAACTCAACATGTACTGAGGGAAGTCGGGAAATCGTAAATCGGGGACGGATCCCGATTTGCCGATCGCAACTTCTGTCGGATCGGGGATGAGCCCCGATTCGCTGGATACAGGTTCGAAATCGGGATCCGTCCCCGATTTCCGATTTGTCCGCCGGAGCGTTCATGGGGCTTCTTCGATTTCTTGGACTCGGCGGTTCGTCGGCGGGTGAATCCGAACCCAAAAGCGTTCGCAGCATCGCCCAATCGCTCGACGCGCTGCCGCCCGAGCGTGCCCGCTACATCGCGGCGTATGCCTACATGCTCTGCCGCGTCGCTCGTACCGATCTCAGCGTCAGCGAGGCGGAGGCCGCCGAAATGGAACGTCTCGTCGCCGAGCGCGGCGAACTGACTCCCGATCAGGCGGTGCTCGTGCTGCAGATCGCCAAGAGCCAGGAGCAGCTCTTCGGCGGCACCGAGAGCTACCTCGTCGCGCGCGAGTTCAACAAGATCGCGACGCGCGAGCAGAAGCTCGGGCTGCTCGACTGCCTCTACGCGGTATCGGCTGCCGACCAGTCGATCTCGACGCTCGAAGACAACGAGATCGTGCGCATCTGCGCCGAGCTCCAGCTTCCGCGTGAGGAGGTCGTCGCTGCTCGCGGCCGCTTCCGCGAGTACCTCGCCGTTCTCAAGGGCATGCCCACGCCGTAGTCCGCAGCGTTCGATCGCCCGCTCGCCGGCGCGGCCGCGCGATCGATGACCGCGCGAATGCGCCACTTTGTCCCGGCGGCGGGCATCGGACTCACCCGAACAGCGCAACTTCGTAGCCGCTCCACCCGACTGGCGTGAAGCGCCGTGAGGTCGTTCGCGTCAGACGCATGGAAAGTCGGTTCGCGACGGATGCGACAGATCGGTCCGCGCGTCGCGGGCGAAGGACGGAGCAGAGCCATGACCAGGATATTTCGACCGACCATTCTCGCCGGCGCGGTTGCGTTCCTGCTCGCGTTCGCCACGGCATCCTCTGCAGACGCCGAGGAGCCTGCCGGCCCGACCGGAATGGCAGATCCCGGGCGCATGACGCAACCCTCGGCATCCCCGGGCTTGCCGGCCTCGCAGCCGAACGACGCCAGCCCATCGGCGAAGCCGGAGATCGATCCGTCGGTCGCCGCAGAAGAAAAGCCGGGTGCCGCCGCCGAGCTCGCGACCAAGCCGGTCAAGGACACGGCGACCGTCGCCGCCGAGAGTGCGCACGAGCGCGGCATCGGCAGCGTGATGAACGACATCTACGTCACCATGCGCGTCAAGCTGAGCCTCGCGGTGGACAGCCGCACTTCCGCGGCGGACATCGAAGTCGATACGACCGATGGTCGCGTGACGCTGTTCGGCATCGTGCCGAGCGACGAAGCGAAGTTCGCCGCCGGCACCGACGCGCTTTCGATCTCGGGCGTCGAGTCGGTGGACAACACGCTGCAGGTCGTTGCGGAAGAACGGAAACCCGACGTGCTCGTGCGCGACGCCGAGGCCCGGCAGAACGTGCAGAAGAACCTCGAGCCGTACCCTTCGATGCAGGACGTGGGGATCGACGTGAAGAACTGCGTCGCGCGCCTTACTGGCACCGTGACCGCCAGCAAGGAGCACCACGAAGCGATGCTCGCCGTGCAGAAGACGCCCGGTGTGTGTCAGGTGAAGGACGATCTCAGGTTCGCTGCGTCGTAGCCGGAGCGGGGCCGGTGTTCGCCGAATCAGTAGAGAGGGGATTCGCCTGGCTCGAGACCCGTCATGCGGATGCTCGCTTCCCACAGCTCCCTGGCACGGGCGAGGTCGTAGGACTGCTCGGACGAAGGCGTCTCGTACCACTTCGTGTGTGACGGATAGTAACGCGCACCGCGAATGCCGAGGCGAGGCTCGAGCACGAGCTGCGCGAGCGCGGTGCCCGACTTCGGTGCAGTGCTGACGCTCGGGACGAAACGCGTGAGCGCAGACGCGATCGCCGGCATGACGCTGTTCCACACCGCCCGCGCGAAGGCGGGATACTCGCGCGCGAGGCCGGAACCCGGTACCAGGCCCGGGTCGAAGCCGTTCACCGCGATCGGACGATCGGCGGTGCTGAGCCCCGCGGCCTCCATGCGGCGGTTCAGCTCGTACGCGAACCAGAGGTTGCAGACCTTGCTGTTCACGTATGCGAGCGGTCCGCTGAACTTGCCGGGCGTCGCGCCGCCGGTGGCAGCGAGCGTATCGAGGTCGGCGATGTTCGCTTTCGGCATGCCGGTGAAGCGCGCCGGGTCGTGGACTCCCGACGACACGATGACGACGCGCGATGGCGCGCGCGAGGCGAGCCGCGAGAGCAGCAGGTTGGTCAGCAGGAAGTGTCCGAGGTGGTTGACCGCGAACGTCAGCTCGTAACCCTGGTCCGACAATGCCGGTCCCCTGGTGAACTGGAGACCGGCGTTGCATACGAGCGAGTGCAGCGGAAGGTTGCGCGCGTCGATCTCGGAGACGAGCGCGCGAACCGACGACGGCGACGCGAGGTCGAGGTCCATCGCCTCGATCCTGTCGGCGCCGCTCTCGGCGGCGATCGTGCGCACGGCCTCGTCGCTCGCCTTGCGGCTACGGCTCGCGATCACGACGTGCCGCCCGGCCCGCGCAAGCGCCCGCGCACACTCGAACCCGATTCCCGAATTCCCCCCGGTCACGAGAACGCTGCCGTCGCTCATCTGTTCCTCCGGAAATCGGGGACGGATCCCGATTGCGTCTCGTCGTGAGAGGTAGGAGTCTCGACTTTCAGATTGAGGTCGGACTCGCCACTCGCCAGCTTGCGGCCCCCGTCCCCGATTTCACTTCGTGCGGGCGATGAAGTCGTTGGTGACTCGCGCGAGCTCTTCGCCACAGTCTTCCTGAAGGAAGTGGCCACCGCCCTTGATCGTCGTGTGCGGCTGGCCGGCGCAACCG
Source organism: uncultured Myxococcales bacterium (assembly GCA_964475235.1). Lineage (GTDB taxonomy): Bacteria > Desulfobacterota > Binatia > UBA1149 > CAITLU01 > DATNBU01. The sequence goes on from CAYYVZ010000009.1 coordinate 12,887, forward strand.
GCAATCATCTTCTGAAACCTCGCGTCGCCGCCGACCGTCACCGGGTCGCTGTCGCTGAACGCGGTGAGAAACGGTTTCGGCCACTTCGAAAGAACTTCCCACGCGGCGCGGTTCGCCGCGGTTGCAGGATCGTCCGGTGTCGCGGGCACGAGCGTGGGGAACTGGCGCGCCCCCGCCTTGTACGACTCGTCGGGATACGGCGCGTCGTAGGCAGCCACCACGTCGTCCGGAAGATCCGTGACCGTTGCGCCCTGCAGGATGCGCCCCGTGTCGAAGACGGGGATGCGCTGGCTGAAGTCGCGCCACGCATCGAAACCCGGTCCGAGCGGCGTGTCGCCCGTCGGCAGGAAAGTATTCGCAGCAATGACGCGATCGAAACGCGACTCGTGCTCGGCGACGAGGCGAAGGCCGAGCAGTCCGCCCCAGTCCTGGCAGAACAGCGTGATGCGGCGCAGGTCGAGACGATCGAAGAGCAGCTCGCGCAGCCACTCGACGTGGCGAGCGTAGGTGTAGTCGCTGCGCTCGACGGGCTTGTCGGACTTGCCGAAGCCGACGAGATCGGGAGCGACGCAGCGGTGCCCCGCGGCAACGAGAGGCGGAATCATCTTGCGGTAGAGGTAGCTCCACGAAGGCTCGCCGTGGAGCAGCAGCACCGGTGCGGCGTCGCGCGGGCCCTCGTCCACGTAGTGCATGCGAAGCTTGCCGCTGCCGTCGCCGGTCGCGACGTCGGCGTAGTGGGGCTGGAACGGGTATCCGGGAAGGTTCGTGAATCGGTCGTCGGGAGTGCGGAGGAACTTCATGGCGCGAGGTTAGAAAGGCCGCCGAGGCGGGGCAAGCGCTCGATCGACTCCGCGAGCCGCCCGCGGGCCTCGGCAGGGATGCCGCCGTGTCTGGACTCTACGCGGCGAATCGAGGAAGAGCAGCGTCATGGCGTTCGCATCCGGCACGAGCGTGGTCGTCACCGGAGCGTCGAGCGGCATCGGCCGCGCAGTGGCGCAGCAGTTTGCCGCGCGCGGAGCCCGGCTCGCCGTCGTCGACATCGACGAAGCGCGGCTCCGGGAAGTTGCCTCGTCGCTCCCGAACGCAACGCTTCACGTCTGCGACGTCGCCGACCCGGATTCTGTGGCCTCCGCCACTCGCGACATCGTAACGTCTCATTCTTCGGTGGACGTGCTCGTGAACAACGCCGGCGTTTCCGCAGCCGGCCCGATCGAAGCGCTGCCCATCGAAACGTTCCACCGCACGATGGACGTGAACTTCTGGGGAACCGTCCACATGTGCCGCGCGCTGCTGCCGTCGCTGCGTGCCGCGGCAGGCCGGTCCGGCCGCGCGGCGATCTGCAACGTGCTGAGCGATTTCGCGCTGTTTTCGCTTCCGACCAAATCGCCTTACGCAGCGTCCAAGCACGCGGCCCGCGCATTCACCGAAGCCCTGGCGGCCGAGTTGCAGGGAAGCGGCGTTCGCGTGACGGCGGTGTATCCGGGCGCGACGGCGACCGACCTCGTCCGGAAGGGATACGCCGTCGACGCTGCGAAGCGCGACGTCGAGGCCGGATTTCTCGCGAGGGGGCTCTCGCCCGAGCTGGTTGCCACGCGCATCCTGCGCGCAATCGATGCCGGCCGCTCGCGAGTGCTGATCGGCCGCGACACGCGAGCCATCGACGCTGCTGCGCGAATCGCGCCCGGCATTCTTCAGGCGGGCGTGAGGCACTTGTGGAGGCGTGTGCCGTTTCTGTGACAGCGGTGGAAGAAGGTGCCAGGTGCATGTACCGGGTGCCGATTGCGGGAATGAGTCCCGCACTGGAGCCGGACCATGTGGAAGTTCTACTACGCACCGATCAGCTGCTCGCTGGCTTCGCACATCGCGCTCGAACAGTCGGGCGCGAAGTACGAGGCCGAGCGCCTCGACTTCTCGATGAACGCGCAACGCTCGCCCGAATACCTGAAGGTGAATCCGAAGGCGCGCGTGCCCGCGCTCGTCACCGAGCAGGGCGTCCTCACCGAGACCATTGCCATCCTCGCGTTCGTGGCGCAGAGCTTCCCCGCGGCGAAGCTCGCTCCCCTCGATGACGCATGGGCATTCGCGCGGATGCAGTCGTTCAACAGTTACCTGGCCTCGACGGTCCACGTCGCCCACGCCCACCGGATGCGCGGCAAGCGCTGGGTGGACGACGACGACGCGATCCTCAGGATGCAGGAGAAAGTGCCGCAGAACGTCGCCGAGTGCTTCGACCTCATCGAGCGCGACCTGTTCGCCGGGCCGTGGGTGCTCGGCGACGAGTATTCGGTGAGCGATCCGTACCTGTTCACGATCGCGCGCTGGCTCGAGAGCGACGGCGTCGACCCGTCGCGCTTTCCGAAAGTGCTCGCGCATCGCGAACGCATGGCGGAGCTTCCCGCCGTAAAGAAGGTCCTCGCCGAAGTGGAGAACTGGAGCTGAGCGCAGCGGGCGACCGCCCGGACAGCAAACGGCGGCCCGCCGCCCGTTGAGCATAGGGCGGCCTACCGCCCGTCAAAAGGGAGAGCAACATGCAACTGGTCGGACTACTCGATTCCCCGTACGTGCGCCGCACTGCCATCTCGATGCGACTTCTCGGCGTGAAGTACGATCACAGGCCCATCTCGGTGTTTCGCAACCGCGAGCAGTTCCGCGTGAGCTCTCCCGTGGGCAAAGCGCCGACCCTCGGCTGCGACGACGGCACGGTGCTCATGGATTCGAACCTCATCCTGGACTACGTCGAGGAGCTGTCGCCGTCGGGGCGCGCGCTCATGCCGAAAGGAATCGGCGAGCGCGTGCATGTGCTGCGTGTGCTCGGTCTCGCGCTCGCGGCCTGCGAGAAGAGCATCTCGATCGTCTACGAGCGCCAGCTCCGCCCCGCCGAGAAGCAGCACGAGCCGTGGGTGAACCGCGTGACGCACCAGCTCCGCTCGGCCTGCGACGGGCTCGAAGCCGAGCTCGGCCACCGGCCCCTCGACGCGGATTCCCACAGCATCCATCAGGACGGCGTGACGACGGCGGTGACCTGGAGCTTCCTTCAGATGATGGTTCCCGACGTGATCGCGCCGAACGCCTACCCGCGCCTGAGGGATTTCACCGCGCGGGCCGAGAAGCTTCCCGAGTTCCAGGCCTGCCCGCCCGTCTGAACTTTGTCTTGACCGCCGCGGGGCACGGACGTAGCGTCCCGCGAATACAGCTCGAGGAGGACCACGCCATGGCCGCAACTGCCGCCGCGATCCGCAACGACCTTCCCTCCACCGCCCGCAAACAGGGCAAGCTCCTGATCGACAACCGCTTCGTCGATTCCGTCAGCGGGAAAACCTTCGAAACCGTCGATCCCTCGACCGAGGCCGTGCTCACCAGCGTCGCCGAAGGCGACAAAGCCGACATCGAGCTCGCCGTCAAGGCCGCACGACGCGCGTTCGAGTCGGGACCGTGGTCGAAGATGAGCGCGCGCGAGCGCGGCCGCGTGCTGCTTCGGATCTCCGACCTCATCATGAAGAACCGGGACGAGCTCGCGCAGCTCGAAAGTCTCGACAACGGCAAACCCATCGGGGAGACGAGCAACGTCGACATTCCGCAGGCGGCGGAAGTCTTCGCGTACTACGGCGGCTGGGCCGACAAGGTCTACGGCCAGACCATTCCGACCGGCGGCGACTTCTTCACGTACACGCTGCGCGAGCCGCACGGCGTGTGCGGCCAGATCATCCCGTGGAACTTCCCGCTGCTGATGGCCGCGTGGAAGCTCGCGCCCGCGCTGGCGTGCGGCAACACGACGGTGCTCAAGCCCGCCGAGCAGACGCCGCTCACGGCGCTTCGCCTCGGCGAGCTCCTCCTCGAGGCCGATCTTCCTCCGGGCGTCGTCAACATTGTCACGGGTTTCGGCCCGACCGCTGGCGCCGCGCTCGCCGAACACCGCGACGTGGACAAGATCGCGTTCACCGGCTCGACCGAAGTCGGCCGCATCATCCAGCGCGCCGCCGCGACCAACCTCAAGAGCTGCTCGCTCGAGCTCGGTGGCAAGTCGCCGAACATCGTCTTCGCCGACGCCGACCTCGCCGCGGCCGTGAAGGGCGCGATGACCGGCATCTTCTTCAACCAGGGCGAAGTCTGCTGCGCGGGCTCGCGCCTCTTCGTCGAGGAGAAGGCCCACGACGAGTTCGTCTCGCGGCTCGCCGAGCACGCGCGCTCGATCAAGGTGGGAGATCCGCTCGACCCGTCCACGCAGATGGGCGCGCAGGTCAGCGAGGAGCAGTTCACGAAGATCCTCGGGTTCATCGATTCGGGCACCAAGGGCGGCGCGAACCTGGTGACGGGCGGCAAGCGCGCGCACGACAAGGGCTACTTCCTGCAGCCGACGATCTTCACGGGCGTCAAGCCCGACATGCAGATCGCGCGCGAGGAGATCTTCGGTCCCGTCGTCTCGACGCTCACGTTCCGCGATTTCGACGAGGTGATCGCGGCCGGCAACGACACGAACTACGGCCTCGCGGCGGCGGTGTGGACGCGCGACATCTCGAAGGCGCACCGCGCGGCGAAGGCGCTTCGCGCCGGCACGGTCTGGGTGAACACCTACAACGCTTTCGATACGGGCATGCCGTTCGGCGGCTACAAGGAGAGCGGGATCGGCCGCGAGCTGGGCTCGCAGGCGCTCGATCTGTATACGCAGACGAAGGCGGTGTGGGTGGCGCTCTGACGGCTCGACCGCACGCCGCGGTCACCGACAAGCCCATTCAGCCGCGAAAGGCCGCCGCCGCAACGGCCGTGTTCATGAAGTCGCGAAAGCGCAGCCACCTGCCGTCGCGCATCGTGATCACGTGTACGAAATCGGACTCGATCGTTCCACCCGTCGCCTTCGCGACCAGGCTCAAGTGCCCCGTCACGACGACCTTGTCCCGGTCGGCCAGGAACTCCTGCGGCTCGAACTGACGGATCTCGACCGATGCGAGTACCGTTTCGAAGAAGCGGCGCGCCTCTTCGCGGCCCCGGTACGTTCCTGCATACGGAATTTCCGGAGGCCCGTAGAACTCGATCACGATCTCGTCGTCCACGAGCTCGAGGATGGCCGGGATGTTCCCCTCCCCGAACGCCGCGAACAGTTGCCTGGTGATCTCGACGTTGGTTGTGTCGGTCATCGCTCGTGGATCCATGGGTATTCAGGCCTCGAAAGCGAGATGCAGCGCCGTGAAGCTGTGGGTCAGCAGGCTGGTTCGCTGGGCAACGGCCGGCGTGTTGCCGAGCCGAATGCTGCGATAGCGTTCCAGCACGACCTCGATCATTGCGGTGGCTTCGAGCTTGGCCAGCGCGAAGCCGAGGCAGTTGTGGATCCCGACGCCCATCGTCAGGTGGCGCGAGAGATTGGTGCGAGCAAGGTCGAAACGCCCGGGGTCCGGAAAGACCGCGGGATCGTGATTGGCCGCCGCAAAGAACAGCGCGACCCAGTCGCCCTCGCGAATGCTCGCCGAACCGACCTGCGTGTCGCGCGTCGCGATGCGAAACAGTCGCTGGGGCGGCCCCGAGTGACGGAGCGTTTCCTCTACAAAAGCAGGGATGAGCGACGGTGTTTCGCGCAGTCTATCGGCGAGGTCGGGCATCGTCGCCAGGTTGTAGAGCAGGTTGGTCAGCAGGAACGTCGTCGTTTCGGCGCCGGCCACCACGAGCGTTACGCAAAAGCGGACGACCTCTTCCAGCGTCAAACGCTCGCCGTCCATTTCGGCCGCGAGCAGACCGGCGACGAGTCCGCTGCCGGGCGACCGGCCGGCCACAAGGTCTTCGTGCAGCCGGGAAACGCAGTCGGAGAAGTACTCGACCATCGAGCGATTGCTGAGCTCGCGCTCTTGCGCGGTCAGGTCGGCCGACAGCATGAACGCGGTTGCCCAGTGCCGGCATCGCGCCGCATCGGCGTCGGGCCGGCCGAGCACGCGCATCATCACGCGGGCAGGCAGAACCGATGTGATCGTGGAGACCGCTTCCACTTCCCGCGAATCCACGTCCGCGAGCAGCTCCGTCACGCACGACGTTACCCAGGGCTTCAGCGCGGAAACTTCGCGACGCGAGAACACGACGTTCACGAGGCGCCGCAACCGGTCGTGCTCGGGGTTGTCGTGATTGACGAGCATCAGTGTCGGCGCCGACGACTGCTCCTGCAGCGGGTCGCGCGACGAGAACGTGTCGTGGTCGCGCGCGGCCGCGGCGACCTCGTCGTACTTCATCAGCACCCAGGCGGTGACCGGCTCGTCCTGGCCTGGCACCGTCCCCGGTGGATAGTCGCGGTAGCCGTAGACCGGGGTCAGCGGCCTCAGTTTCTCGTAGAGCGGGTACGGATTCTCGATGGACTCGGGCCGCGGCAACGCAGCGACAAGCTCGCGGGCAGGGTCAGGGCCGGATTCGGGCATGGGCGGAAATCTCCTTGGAAAAGAAGGCTCCAACAGCGCTCCGCAAGAAATAGTTTACTGAGTAAACTGTTGCAAGCGTGGCCACCGCTCCCGCGCCGGGCTACAGTCCCCCCATCGATGGCCACCACCCGAAAAGCCGGCCCCAGGTCGCGGGCACCGTCCGAGGCGGCCCGGCAACTTCTCGAGTTGTACTACCCCATCCACTACCAGGCCGGCATCGGCGTGGAGGATGCGCTACGCGGCGACGACCTGTCGCGCCACCAGGTCGCGATTCTCTGGCTTCTTCACTCCCAGGGCGAGGACGGGGTGCGGATGAATCGCAAGGCCATCGTGCATGCCCTCGAGAACTGGTTCGAGATCTCCAACGCCGCCATCACCAAGGCGATTCGCGGCATGGCGCGCGCGCCGTTGGCGCTGGTCGTGCTGAAGGAAGACCCGCGCTCGGGGCGCGAGCAGATCGTGACGTTGACGCCCAAGGGCGAGCAACATCTGGGCGCCATGATCGAACGCGGTACCGCGTACGTGCAATGGATCGTCAACCAGATGGACGACAGCCTCGTCGTCGACGGCATCGCGTTCTTCGAGAAAATTCGCGACGTCGTTCGAACACGCACGCCGCCCGCACAGCGATCGGCGGTCGCGCCGAAGAAGGCGTCTACGCGCGCGCGCCGATCGGGTCCCTGAAGCAGCAGCCCATCCATCGGCGCGCGCCTCCGGGGCGGGACACTAGGTGCCGGGACACATCGGAGTCACCGGCTGCCCGACGGCCTTCTTCAGAATCGCCAGCGCGTCGGACGCGGTCACGTCGCCGTCTCCGTTGTAGTCACAGCGCTCGAGGATGCAGACGGAGCTTCCCACCGCGGTCTTCAGGGCGATCAGCGCGTCGGGCGCCGTGATGTCGCCGTCGATGTTGGCGTCGCCGCAGATCGTAGCGTCCGGCAGCGTGGTGGTCGTCGGTGCGAGTGTCGTGGTGGTCGCCAGCGTGGTGGTGGTCGTCGTCGGCAACGCGCACTTGAGGAAGAAGCATTCGGAGCCGTCACCGCCGTAGAGGCCGACGCCGGCGCACTCCTCCTCCGTCAGGTCGTTGCAACCTCCTCCGAAGAGACAGCATCCGCCGACGGGAGGAAGGCTCGTGGTAGTCGTCGGCGAGAAGCACTTGGTGAACTCGCACGTCGAAGCGTCGCCGGCGTAGGTGCCGCCGCCTTCGTTGCACTCCTTGGCCGACACCACGTCGCAGCCGCCCGCTGCCAGGCAGCACGCTCCGGTCGGCGGCAAGGTCGTGGTGGTTCCCATGCACTGCTCTTCGCAGGTCGTCGCGTCGCCGATGTAGGTAACGCCGAGGCCGAGGCACGCTTCGAAGGTCGTGATGCTGCAACTCCCTTCCGGAGGGCAGCATCCGGAGAAAACGCTGCAACAGGCGCCGGTCGGCAACGGAGCTGCCTGACTCGAGTTCGCGAACGCTGCGCCCAGCAGTAGCGTTCCGATCGCCCAAGCCCCTGCTCTCTTCGAAAACGGGATCTGCATTCGAAACCTCGTCCTTTCTTTGCTGCGAGTGCTCGCAGTTGGAACTGCTTGATAGCTCGCCATTAGCTGTTTCCCGGCGTCAGGAGAAGCGGACAGGAGCCGGAGAAGTCCGACTCGTGGGGAAGGTCGCGGTCCGTTTCGGTCGCCACCTTCCAGACGGGCGCGACGACGGTCGACGATCCGATTCCGAGGATCGCTCGCGCGGATTCCCTGGAGTCGCCTTCCGATCGGATGCGGACGGCCCGGTCCAGCTCGATGTTCGCGCCGTCGTTGCGTTCCCAGGACGCATGCTCCGCCTCGACGCAACAGCGCAATCGCCCGGCGTCGTCGCGCAGATCCAGGTGAAATCCCAGTACAGAGACCCTCGACGCGGCGGTCGGCATCGACATGGAGCGCGACAGCTTGTCGGCGCCGTCGCGAACCGCCCTCGCGGCGGACTCTCCTTGATCGCGCGAGGTGACGTCGAGGTGGAGATCCTTCATCTGGAGGGTCGTCAGCGGCTGGAACCGGAAAGGACCGAAACGTGCGCCGGCTTCGTAGATCCTGCCGACCCGCGCCGTCCAGACCGTGGACGACGATTCGCCGCGCGCGCGTAGCCCGTCGATTCGCCATTTCAGCGAAGCCGGCATCGCAGAATGCCGCTCGACGGTCGTGGCCGGGGCACCCGATCTCGCATCGAGCGACATCCACACGCCGGCGGGCATCGCGATCGCGAGCGCCACGAACGGGGTCGTCAGTCGGCGTCGCATGCCGCTCGCCGAATCGGGGAAGGATGCGGGCCTTCTGCCGGGGGGCGAACCCCGCTCATTCCAACGAGCTCCCGAACGGGTTCAGGAAAGGCGGAATGTCGAGCGACTGGCAGATCGGCCAGTGGTCGGCGAAGAGCTGGCTGCGCACTTCGTTCGTGGGTGCGCCGGGCAGTATGCCGTTGAACGACAGGTCCGGCAGGCTGTTCTTGTCTGCGACGCAGTGTCCGAACTCGTCTTCCGTCAGCACGGGCAGGTCGTTTCTCGTGAGCGGCTGGTCGAAAGCCTTTCCGCCGTAGAACGGGAACGGCGTGCTGTCGCATGCCGGCAGGGTGGAGATCGACTGGTCGAAGGTGTTGCGCAGGCTGACGAGCACTTCGCGCGTGTCGCGCGGGTCGGAAGGCTGCGACAGATCGTCGAACAGGACGAGGTCGTCGGATTGCGGGTCGGACTCCTCCTCCATCAGGTCAAGCGCGGTGATGGCATCGCCGATCGCGGACTTGCACTCGCTCTTCGCGATCGCCATCGCGGAGGTCGACGAGACCGTGAAGAACTGGCTGTGATTCGCAAGAAAGCCGGTGGTACACGCCGTTCCCAGCCCGTCGTGCAACAGGTCGAACGTCGAGGAGTGGTAACCTCCAATCGAGAAGTAGAGCGCGCAACGCAGCTTCCGGTAGATCGCCGAGAGCACGGCTGCATCTGCCGAATCGACCTCGTAGTACTCGCGCGCGAACCCGCCGGGGAACATCGCGCTCGTGAACGTCGTCGAGAACGGTTCCTGCTCGAGAGCTTCGGAGAGGTTTGCGATGGCAGCGGCCAGCTCGTCACCGAACGCTTCGAGCACGACTGGCTTGGCGCGCGCGACCGTCGGCAGCGTCACGCCCTGCGGGTACTTCATCGTGAAATCGTAAAGATCGGTTCGCCCATCGCCTCCCGTCTCGACGAGCAGCTCGCTCAGCTCCGGCTCGTCCGCGACGAACGCGGCGATGCGAGACGCCGCATAGAAGAACTGCGCCGGCGAGTTGTCCGGATCGGCCTCGACCGCGCACGCGAACTCCGCGTTCGCCCAGGTGATGTCCTTGCGCTCGAGCGCGTAGCGCCCACGGGAAAAGGCGTCGTCCGATCCCACCGGTCCACAAACCGCGCAGTCCAGGACAATGACGCCGCCCACGGCACGTTTGAGCACCCGGAATGCGTCCGTCGCACCGACGGATCCGTTCGCATCCGTGTCGCATTCGCACGGGTAGCAGTACGAAGTCACGCCGACCGCTTCGCGCAGGATGTAAAGCGCATCCGCCGCAGCGGGAGAGCCGGTAGTCCCGGACAGCGGACTTCCGCACGGACGGTAGCAGGTTGCGCGTGCGGCTTCGGAGGTGAGAAGGAGCACAGCAAAGGTCGTAGCCAGATTCACAACGAGGTTCATATTTTCGTTCTCCGGAGGATCTCGAAGAGTTTCGGAACGTCGTGATGCAGCTTCTGTTGCGTTTGCCGTCCATCTGCCGACGGCCGGTATCGTCGAGGACTTGTATCCATCCCTGACCGGACTGAGGCAAGGCGTTCCGGTCGCTGAATATGAATGGAGCCACACTCGGCCGGCGCGGTCGTTCGGGACGGAATCCGCCTCGGCCTGCGTCCGCGAACGACCCCGGGGACGGGCGATGGTCCGTTCGATCCTCCGCTTGCGGTTCCCGCATCTCCGGCACCGGGCGCGTGTCCGGTTGCGTTACCGGCGGTGGCCCGGTCGAATCGCGTCTCCGGAGGTCCCACGTGATCAAGCCCGCATTCCCCCGAACTCTCGCCCTGCTAGGGGCTGCCGTACTGCTGCCCCTTCCCGCCGCCGCCCATCACTACAATCGGGGGCACTTCGTCCGGGCCTACGCGGCCTGCGAGTCGCCCAACACGGTCACCACGGCCGGGATTCCTGCATGCGCGCCGGCTGCGCTGCTGTCGGACTGCGCCGCAGATCCGGCCGGAGCCCTTCAGCTCGACGAGCCCGCGACTTCGTCGATCACCATGATGCTCACGGGGCGGAGGCACACTCGTGCCGAAGATGGCCAGCTGGTGATCGAGTCGCGCTTCGCTGCCGCTCGCGTGCTGCGCTGCGACGGCAGCCCGTACAGCGGCGACGTCACCGTCCGGGTGACCGTTCGCATGCAGCGCGACGACCCCGCCTGCGCGACCGGCGTCTGCACGCTGCCGGATTTCAACTACCACCACACGGTGCCGTGCGTGGATGGGTCGTGCCGGAGTGTGATCGAGGATCCCGCGCTCGACCTGCCGGAGCTGCCGAACGACCACGGCTTCGCGTTTCACGTGGTCCGGGTCGCGATGCTCGACCTTTCGGGAAACGAGTTCCTGGCCGACGGCATGGCGTTCGGCGAAGGATTGCGCGAGCTGAGCCCGCTGGAAGTGTCCTTCGGCCGTCGCCTGTCCGACTGGATCGCGTCGGCCCTGTCGCCGGCAGATGCCGTGGCTTACGGGGCCACGGGCCGAGGATCTCCGCGCCGGTTGACGGCGCGCCAGGTTCGGGCCTTCGAGGCCTGCGACCCCGGCTCCACCGACACCACCACGAGCGAGGGATTGCCGGCGTGCTCGACCGTGTTCCTCTCGAACTGCGACGACAACCCGCTCGGAGCCGTGGTTCCGCGCATTCCGGAAACCGGAAATTTCACCGATGCAGGAAAGGGCAAGCTCGACATAGCCGTGTTGCCCGACTCGGAGCCGTTGAGACTGAAGTCGCGAGGCGCCGCGGACGGACTCGACGATTGCTCCGGAGCGCCCTACGAAGGCAATGCCACCGTCGCGATGAGAGTGAAGGCCACGCTGCTCGATGCCGCGTGCCCCGGAGGTACGTGCACGACGGTGCCGACGACGATGATCTCGGGCCCCGTCGAATCCATCGGCGGGCAGATCGGAAAGCTTTCGATCGCCGAGGGCCTCGCCATCAACCTCTCCACCGGACCTGCTGTCACGGCCGTCAGCGCCGAGATCCTCGAAGTCGAGATCCAGGACGGGTCCGGGAATGCGTTCATGTTCGGCCCGTCGTTGCTGGCTCGCTGCAACTACAACGCCGGCACCCCCAACGAACCGGGCGGCGAAGCGTTCTGCTTCGGGAACTGAGCGGCCGTCACGCTGAACCGGAACCGACAGCGTCTCGGCGTTGCGGCTGCGCTCGTCGTCGCGGTCCTCGCCGTCTACGCTCCCGTGCGGGACTACCCGTTCGTCCAGCTCGACGACAACGAGTACGTCTTCGAGAACCCTCGCGTCCGCTCGGGGCTCGACCGCGCGAACGTCGAGTGGGCCTTCACGGCCTTTCACTCGGGACACTGGCATCCCCTCACATGGATCTCCCTCATGGCCGACTGCGGCTGGTCGGGTGCGGATCCGAGGGTGCTGCACGTCGTCAACGCGGTATTGCACGCGGCGGGCGCGGCGCTGCTCTTCCTGTGGCTCGAGCTGGCGACGGGCAGCGTGTGGCGCAGCGCGCTCGTGGCGGCGCTATTCGCCCTGCACCCGCTGCGTGTCGAGTCCGTGGCATGGATCTCGGCGCGCAAGGACGTACTGAGCGGGCTGTTCGCGATGCTGACGGCGCTGGCCTGGGTTCGCTACGCGCGGCGCGAGACGTTTGCGCGCTACCTCGCGGTGACGCTCGCGTTCGGCCTCGCCCTGCTCGCAAAACCGACGGTCGCCGTTCTTCCGGCGGCGCTTCTGTTGCTCGACTTCTGGCCGCTGCGACGGGGGCGCATCCCGTTCGGCCCGCCGGAGCCGCCGCCCGTGCACTCGACGGCTCGTCTTCTGCTGGAGAAGCTTCCGCTGGTGGCGCTGGCGGCGCTGACACTGTCGCGCACGTGGGCGGCGCAGAACGCCGCCGGCGCCGTCGTGGGCGAGCATCTCGCGCTCACGACGAGGCTCACCAACGCGGCGTGGAACTATGCGCTGTACGTCGGACGCACGTTCTGGCCGGTGGACCTGGCCGTGTTCTACCCGCTTCAGCCGGTTTCCTCGCTGCGGGCTTTGCTTGGGGTGTCGCTCGTCGCGATCGCGACCGCAGCGGCTTGGCGGCTGCGCGCGCGCGCGCCGTACGTGCTCTTCGGCTGGCTGTGGTTTGCGGGCACGTTGCTGCCGGTCAGCGGCCTCGTCCAGTTCGGCGGTCAGTCGATGGCCGACCGCTACTCCTACCTGCCTCACGTCGGTTTGCTCGTGGCGCTGGTCTGGGGAGCGGCGGACGTCGCCGGGCGCCTACGCCTTCCGCGCGTGGCGGGCACGGCAGCCGCGGCGATTCTCGTCGTCGCGCTCGCGGCGCGCAGTGCGGACCAGCTACGGTACTGGCGCGACAGCGTGCCGCTCTTCGAACGCGCGATCGCGGTGACGTCCGGCAACTACATGGCGCACAACAACCTCGGCGTCGTGCTCGAGGCTCGCGGCCAGCGCGACGCGGCCGCCGGGCACTACGCCGAGGCCGTGCGAGCGAACCCGACCTGGCCCGAGGCGCAGAACAACCTCGGCATCGCATTCGCGTGGCGCGGCGACTACGCGCAGGCGCGCCGCCATTTCGCCGAGGCGCTTCGCATCCGTCCGGGCTTCGCCCGGGCCGAGAACAACATGGCGACGGCTTTCGCGCGCGAAGGGGACCTCGACGCGGCGATCGTCCACTACACGCGCGCCGTCGAGATCGATCCCGGATACGTGGACGCGCTCTACGCGCTGGGCGACGCGCTCGAGCGCCGCGGGCGGCCCGCCGACGCGGCGCTCCACTACCGCCGCGTCGTCGAGCTCGCGCCGTCGATGCAGCCGGCGGCGCAGCGATTGCAGGCGCTGCGCGCAGCCGGCGTCGCTCCTTGAGCTACACGGCGGGAATCAGCGGGTTTTGACGGCCAGCGTCCATTCGGGAGCGGGCGCGAAGCGCGGGGATGGGCGGAGAAGGTAGGGCGCGAGCTCCAGCGACTTGCGCGCCAGCGACGCGACCACAGCCGGCCGCAGGTAGTGCCGGCGGGTGATTCGGCGCGCGCGCCGCTCGAGCTCCGCGGCCGACAGCGTGTGCGAGGCCAGTGCCGGCTCGGCCTGCGCACGCGGCGATCCGAGCGTCGCGCGCGCTTCCATGACGTCGTCGTAGTAGCGCGTGCCCGGGTAGGGATGGGCGAAGTGGATCGTGAGCAGGTCGGGCCGCACGGCGTGCAGGAACTCCCCGGCTTCGTCCACGGTCTCGGCGGTGTCCCACAGGAAGCCGATCATCACGTAGGCGAGAGAGACGACGCCGTGCGCATCGCAGGCGCGCATGGCGTCGAACGCGCGACGGCGGTCGGGCTTCTTGCCCACTTTTTCGCCCACCGCGCGGCTCGCCGCATCCACGCCGAAGCTGATGCCATAGCAGCCGGCGCGTCGCATGGCCCCGACGAGCGCCTCGTCCACGCATTCGACGCGCGTGGTCGTCACCCACCGCGCCCCGGGGCAGCTCTCGGCGATGGCCTCGCAGGTCTGCTCGGCCCAGCGGCGGTTCAGGGAAAACGTTTCGGCGCGCAAATAGAAGAAGTCGATGCCGCTCTTCTGCACCGCCGCCATCTCGGCGGCGATGCTCGCCGGCGACCGATGCCGGGCCTGGTCGCCGCTGACGGTGTGGACGAGGCAGTACGAGCAGGGGAAGGGGCAGCCGCGCTGCACACGCACGGTGGCCTGCGGAAGACCGAGGCCGCGCACCTTGTATCGCGACGCGTCGATCACCGAGCGGTCGGGCCACGGCAGCGCGTCGAGATCGCTCGCAAGTCCCGACGCGGGCGCAGCCACGATGCGGCCTTCGTCCCGGTAAACGGTGCCGACGGCGCCGCGAACGCCGCGGCGAGCCACCGCGTCGAAAACGAGCTCGTACTCGCCGCGAACGCAGAAATCGACGGCGGGGGCGCGCGCGAGGATGTCGTCGGCGAGCACGTAGCAGGGCGCGCCCCGCACGCCGATCGTCACTTCGGGAAAGCGCTCGCGGAGGCGCGCAGCCCACGCGAGATCGTCATCGAGGGTGCCGAAGGTGACGACCAGCACGACGAGGTCGGGATCGATGCGTCCCACCGCCGCGAGCGTTTCGCCGTCCGAGAGGCCGAGCGCCGGTGCGTCCACGACGAAAGGCTCGGCTCCTGCGGCGCGCAGCGCGCCCGCCGCTTCGCATTCCTCCATCGGCGGCCGCATCGACGGAACGAGCTCGGGACGGAAGTACGACTGGCAGCGGTCCTCGCGACAGAACGCGCCGGTGGGGCAGATCAGGAACAGCACGCGCCGGTAGGCGAGCGTGCCTTGCACGCCGGGTTCGATCCTCACGTGCGTCAGGGAAGCAGCATGCTCGTACAGGGCTCGCAGACGAGCGAGGGGTTCTTCACCTCGAGCTCGAGAGCACCGCCGATCGCTCCGCTGGTGGCGAGAACGACGGGCGAGTCGAGCTTGGTGCCCTTCACCTTGTAGCAGCACTGGCTCGCGCCGCTGTCCTCGATCGGCGCACCGCCGATTCCCACGGGCTCGCAGTAGAGAGCGGGCTTCTTGAGGTCCACCGTGTCGGTCACCAGGCCGTCCACGACGGCGACCCCTTCGTCGGCGACGAATTCGGGGTTCTCGAGGTCCTTGACCTTCCAGCATTGCAGCGGCTGCTCGGCGCCGGTTCCCATGCACTGCTCGCAAAGCAGCGAGCGATTGCCGATCTCGAGCTGCACGGTTCCGCCGACGACGCCGCTCACCTCCACCGATACCGGGGCCGCGAGCTTCGCGCCTTTGGTCTTGTAGCAGCACTGGCGCGGATCGGCGTTCGCGACGGAAGCTCCGGCGAGCCCGGCCGGCGAACAGAACAGCGCCGGCTTGAGAACGTCGATGTTGGACGACGACAGCGCGTCGCTGGCGGGAACGTCTTCCTGCTTCACGAACTCGGGGTTCTTGAGATCCTTCGCCTTCCAGCAACGGCGGTCGTTGCGGTCCACGCACGCGGCGGCGCCGGAGGTGGGCTGGTACGTTCCGAACGCGCAGTCGAGGCAGGAAGCCGAACCGGCCATGTCCTGGTAGGTGTGCGGATCGCAGTCCGTGCAGGCGGTCGCAGCGGCGTCCGAGTACGTTCCCGCGGAGCAGCTCTGGCAGACGGTGGACGCCAGCGAGTTGCTGAAGGTGCCGGCCGTGCAGTCGGGGCAGCTGCTGGCGCCGTCCGCGGCGTTGGCGGTGCCCGCCGGGCAGGGGTCGCATGCGGCGGAGCCGGGGTTGGCGGCGAACTGGCCGGCGTTGCAGTCCAGGCACGTGGTCGCGCCCGGCATGCCGGCGAATTTTCCGGCGTTGCACTGCTCGCACGACGTCGAACCGGGGTCGCTGCTGAACGTGCCGACACTGCAGTTCTGGCAGGAGGTCGCCGCCAGCGTGCTGCTGAAGGTGCCGGCCGTGCAGTCGGGGCAGTCGGAGGCGCCGCTCGCGGCGTTGGCGGTGCCCGCCGGGCAGGGGTCGCATGCGGCGGAGCCGGGGTTG
>CAYYVZ010000010.1:0-29007 GCA_964475235.1 uncultured Myxococcales bacterium
CTGCGCATGGCGGTGCTCTACCAGCTCATCGTGCCCGGAGCCGACGGCATCAGGGGCAGCGAAGTCCAGGAGACGCTCGTCACCGCGAGCGACATGAAAGGCGCCGGCGAAATCGCCGAGAGGGCGAAGGCGTTCGCACGCTGAGCCGCGACGAAGAAAGCGGAACAGGAATCGAAGGAATGGCAACGACGACAGGAACCGCGACCTCGCGAAACGGGAAAGAGAGCAAAGCCGCACTCCTCATTCGTGGCGGCCGCCTCGTGGACCCCGCGAGCGGACGCGACGGCCTCTTCGACGTGCTCGTCGAGGACGGGAAGATTTCGGCCGTGGGGCGCGCCGGTACGCTCGATCCCGCGCAGCTCGCGATGCCGGGCATGACGGGCGAGCTTCCCGTGATCGAAGCGCAGGGCCTCATCGTGGCTCCCGGTTTCGTCGACATGCACGTGCACCTTCGCGAGCCGGGCTTCGAATACAAGGAAACGATCGAGACGGGCACGCGCGCCGCGGTGGCCGGCGGCGTCACGTCGGTGGCCTGCATGGCCAACACGGATCCGGTCAACGACAACGCCGCCGTCACGCAGTACATCCTGCAGAAGGCAGCCAAGGCCGGTTACGCGAACGTCTTCCCGATCGGCGCCGTGTCGGTGGGACTTGCGGGCGAGCGCATGGCCGAGTTCGGCGAGATGGTCGAGGCCGGCATCGTCGCGGTTTCGGACGACGGCATGCCGGTGGTGGACAGCGCCCTCATGCGCCGCGCGCTCGAGTACGCGCGCATGTTCAAGCTGCCCGTCATCGTGCACGAGGAAGACCCGGGCCTTTGCTGCGGCGCCGTCATGCACGAGGGCAGGGTGTCGGTGAAGCTGGGTCTGAAAGGCATGCCTTCGGCGGGCGAGGCGGTGATGGTCGCACGCGACATCGAGCTGGTGCGCACGACGGGTGGCAAGCTCCACATCGCGCACATTTCGTGCGCCGAAGCCGTGGATATGGTTCGCCGGGCCAAGAAGGAAGGCCTCGAGATCACGGCCGAGGCCGCGCCGCACCATTTCATGCTCGACGACACGGCCGTCGAGGCCTACAACACGAACGCCAAGATGAAGCCGCCGCTGCGCAGCGGCTCCGACGTCGAGGCCGTCCGCAAGGGTCTCGCCGACGGCACGATCGACGCGATCGCGACGGACCACGCGCCTCACCATCGCGACGACAAGGTCTGCGAGTTCGACAAGGCCGCGTTCGGCATCGTGGGCCTCGAGACGATGCTGCCGCTGTCGCTCGAGCTCGTGCGCGCCGGCTACATCGACCTTTCGCGCATGATCGACGCTCTCTCGACGCAGCCGGCGAAGGTGCTCGGCATCGGACGCGGCACGCTTGCGGTCGGCGCGCCCGCGGACATCGCGATCTTCGATCCCGACCGCGAGTGGACGCTCCGGGCCGAATCGATGGCGACGAAGAGCCGCAATACGCCGTTCGACGGCTGGAAGCTCAAGGGAAAGGCCGTCCGCACGCTCGTCGGGGGCGTGGTGGTCTGGGAGGACGAAAAGTGAAGGCAACTCTCGCGCTGGCCGACGGAAGAATTTTCCGCGGCCGCAGTTTCGGTGCCGAGGGCAAGGTGGGAGGCGAAGTCGTCTTCAACACGTCGCTCTCGGGTTATCAGGAGATCCTGACTGATCCGTCCTACGACGGTCAGATCGTCGTGATGACGTACCCCGAGATCGGCAACACCGGTGTCAACCGCGAGGACGTCGAGGCGCCGTCCCCGTTCCTGCGCGGCTTCGTCGTGAAGGAGTACTGGGACAAGCCGAGCAACTGGCGTTCGGAAGGAACGCTCGGCGACTACCTGAAGCAGCACGGCATCGTCGGCATCGAGTGGATCGACACGCGAGCGCTCGTGCGTCACATCCGCGATCACGGCGCGCAGCAGGCGGTGCTCGCGACGGGGGACGTCGACGAAGCCGCGCTCGTCAAGGAAGCGGCCTCGCGCGAGAGCCTCGTCGGGCAGGACCTCGCGACAGGCGTGAGCACGAAGGAGTCGTACCGCTGGACGGGCGGCGGTTGGGACCTGGAGAAGGGCTATCTGGACGGGCCCAGGGCAGCCCCGGAATCCTCTGGACGGCCCGACGTCGTCGGGCCTTTGGGGCCGGAAGGAGGTCCGCTCGTCGCGGCCTTCGATTACGGCCTCAAGCTCAACATCTCGCGCAACCTCGTCGCTCACGGTTGCCGCGTCGTGGTGGTACCGGCAGGGACGACCGCGCAGCAGATCCGCGACCTCGGCGTGGACGGACTCTTCCTCTCGAACGGCCCCGGCGATCCCGATGCCGTCAAGGGCGCGATGGACGTCGTCGCCGAGCTCGCTCGCGAGATGCCGACTTTCGGCATCTGCCTCGGTCACCAGATCCTGGCACTCGCGCTCGGCGCGAAGACCTACAAGATGAAGTTCGGCCACCACGGCGGAAACCAGCCGGTGCTCGAGGTCGAGACGGGGCGCGTGTCGATCACGTCGCAGAACCACGGTTTCGCGGTCGACGCCGACACGCTGCCGAAGGATCTCAAGATCACGCACCTCAACCTCAACGACCGCACCGTCGAGGGCTTCGCGCACAAGGAGCTGCCGATCTTCTCGGTGCAGTATCACCCCGAAGCGTCGCCGGGGCCCCACGATGCGGAGCCTCTGTTCGCGAAGTTCGTCGACTCGATGAAGACGCGCTCGAAGAGCGGAAAAGAAACGTCGATCCAGGCCCGCAGCGACCGCGACGTCGCCCAGCGCGCCGCGATCGCAGGCCGCTAGAGAAGACGAGACGTCCAGAAGAAATCGGGAGGAAATCGGGGACGGATCCCGATTTCGGCAACTGGCCGACGCCGGCCGACGATTATCCGGAAATCGGGATCCGTCCCCGATTTCCGGGAAGAGTGAGCTAGAAAAAGTGCCCAAGCGCGAAGACATCAAGAGCGTCCTCATCGTCGGCGCCGGCCCGATCGTCATCGGCCAGGCCTGCGAGTTCGACTACTCGGGGACCCAGGCCTGCAAGGCCCTCAAGGAAGAGGGCTTCAAGGTCATTCTCATCAACTCGAATCCGGCGACGATCATGACGGACCCGGACTTCGCCGACCGCACCTACATCGAGCCGATGACGGCGGATGCGCTCACGGCCATCATCGAGGCCGAGCGACCCGACGCGCTGCTGCCGACGATGGGCGGCCAGACGGCGCTCAACCTCACGCTCGAAGTCGCCGAGCGCGGCGTGCTCGACAAGTACGGCGTCAAGCTGATCGGCGCGAACATCGAGGCGATCAAGAAAGCCGAGGACCGCAACCTCTTCAAGGCCGCGATGGCTTCGATCGGCATCGACCTTCCGCGCAGCGGATACGTCGGCAGCATGGACGACGGTCGCAAGGTCGTCGCGGAGCTCGGGTTGCCCGTCATCATCCGCCCCTCGCGCACGCTCGGCGGCATGGGCGCCAACATCGCGAAGACGATGGACGAGTACGAGCGCTACCTCGAGTGGGCCCTCGACCTCTCGCCGATCCACGAGGTACTCGTCGAAGAGTCGATCGAAGGCTGGAAGGAATACGAGCTGGAGGTGATGCGCGACCGCAAGGACAACGTCGTCATCGTCTGCTCGATCGAGAACCTCGATCCCCTGGGCGTGCACACCGGCGACAGCATCACGGTCGCCCCCGCGCAGACGCTCACCGACAAGGAATACCAGATCATGCGTGACGCCTCGCTCGCGATCATCCGCGAGATCGGCGTCGACACGGGCGGCTCGAACATCCAGTTCGCCGTCAATCCGGTGAACGGCCGCATGGTCGTCATCGAGATGAATCCGCGCGTGTCGCGCTCGTCGGCGCTGGCGTCGAAGGCCACCGGCTTCCCGATCGCGAAGATCGCGGCCAAGCTCGCCGTCGGCTACACGCTCGACGAGATCCGCAACGACATCACGCGCGAGACGCCGGCGAGCTTCGAGCCGAGCATCGACTACGTGGTCACCAAGATCCCGCGCTTCACGTTCGAGAAGTTCAAGGGCGCGGAAGACAAGCTGACTTCGCAGATGCGTTCGGTCGGCGAGGCGATGGCGATCGGGCGCACCTTCAAGGAGAGTCTGCAGAAGGCGCTGCGGTCGCTCGAGATCGGCAGCCACGGTTTCGAGTCGCCCGACCCTCTGCCCGAGAAGGAATTCGAGGCCAAGGTTTCGGTCCCGAACTCGCAGCGTCTCTGGTACGTGGCCGAGGCCTTCCGCAAGGGCTGGACGGCCGAGCAGCTCTTCGACGCGACCAAGATCGACCCGTGGTTCCTCGAGAACATCCGCCAGATCGTCGCGAAGGAGGGAGAGATGAAGGCCGCGGGCTCGCTCGCGAAGCTCCCGTCCGACGAGCTTCGCCTCGCGAAGATGTGGGGCTTCTCCGACCGCCGCCTCGCCACGCTGCTCGGCACCGACGAGAAATCGGTGCGCACGCGTCGCCTGAAGGACGGCATCACCCCCGTCTACAAGATGGTCGACACCTGCGCGGCCGAGTTCGTCGCGTTCACGCCGTACCTGTACTCGACCTACGAAGAGGAAGACGAAGCACCGCCGACCGACCGGAGGAAGATCGTCATCCTCGGCGGCGGACCGAACCGCATCGGGCAGGGAATCGAGTTCGACTACTGCTGCGTGCACGCCGCCTTCGCCCTGAAGGAAGCGGGCTACGAAGCCATCATGGTCAACTGCAACCCGGAGACGGTCTCGACCGACTACGACACGTCGGACCGCCTCTACTTCGAGCCGCTCACGCTCGAGGACGTACTGGCCATCGTCGCGCGCGAGAAGCCGGTCGGCGTCATCGTACAGTTCGGCGGCCAGACGCCCCTCAAGCTCGCCAAGGCCCTCGAAGCCGAAGGCGTGCCCATCATCGGTACGTCGCCCGACGCGATCGACCTCGCCGAAGACCGCGAGCGCTTCAATGCGGTGCTCGCGTCGCTCGGCCTCCGGCAGCCGCCGGCCGGCACGGCGCGCACCGTCGCCGAAGCGGAGGCCGTCGCGAAGAAGCTCACGCTGCCCGTGCTCGTGCGACCTTCCTACGTGCTCGGCGGACGCGCGATGGAGATCGTGCACGAGTTCGAGCACCTGCGCCGCTACATGGAGAACGCGATCCGCAGCTCGCCCGAGCATCCCGTTCTCATCGACAAGTTCCTCGACCACGCCATCGAAGTGGACGTCGATGCGATCTCGGACGGAAAGGAAGTCGTGATCGGCGGAATCATGGAGCACATCGAAGCGGCCGGAGTGCATTCGGGCGACAGTGCGTGTTCCTTGCCGCCCTGGTCGCTCAGCCGCGAGCTTCAGGACGAGATCCGCACGCAGACCGTCGCAATGGCGCGCGAGCTCGGCGTCTGCGGCCTCATGAACGTGCAGTTCGCCATCGCCGGGGACGTCGTTTACGTGCTCGAGGTCAACCCTCGCGCGTCGCGCACCGTGCCGTTCGTGTCGAAGGCGATCGGCGTTCCGCTCGCCAAGCTCGCCGCGCGTGCGATGGCCGGCGAAACGCTCGCGTCGCTCGGGTTCACCGCCGAGCGGATCCCGGCCTACACGTCGGTGAAGGAAGCGGTCTTTCCCTTCCTCAAGTTCCCGGGAGTCGACACTCTGCTCGGACCCGAGATGCGCTCGACCGGAGAAGTCATGGGCATCGACGGCCGTTTCGGGCTCGCGTTCGCGAAGGCGGAGGAAGCCGCGGGGAACCGCCTGCCCGCTACCGGCTGCGCGCTCGTCACCGTGAGGCCGGAGGACCGCGAGCGCATCGGGCGCGTGTCGCGGCGCCTCGCCGAGGCCGGAATGACGCTGATGGCCACCGACGGCACTGCCGAGTACCTCGGCACCCTCGGCATCGAATGTCTGCGCGTGAACAAGGTTTACGAAGGAAGCCCGCACACCGTGGACGCGATCCGCGGCGGCAAGGTGCAGCTCGTGCTGCACACGGTCGGCGATCCCAAGAGCGTGCAGGATTCGTTCTCGATGCGCCGTGCGGCGCTCGAGACCGCGACGCCGTACTTCACGACGATCGCCGGCGCCGCGGCCGCCGCCGAGGGCCTGCTGCTGCGCAGCAGGAACGGCGTCAAGGTGACGGCGCTGCAGGACTTCCACGCCGGCAACTGGAGCTGAGCGCGGATTGTTCCACTCCGCCGAGCCGGCGGGACAGGGGTCGCCCGCGTCCGCTCCAGCTTCGCTCACTTCGCTCGCTCCGGGTCGCTACCGCGGACGACCCCTGTGCGGCCGGCTTCCCCGCCGCAACGATCCGAAGGAGAACGCACGGCTGTGAGCAGGATCCCGGCGACGACGTTCAGGGCTCTGCTGCGCTACCTGCCGGGGCTCGGCATCGATCGTGAAGCAGCGCTGCGCGGGACGGGAGTCGATCCGGATTCCGTCGCCCATCCGCGTGCGACGATCGAATCGACGAGCCTGCGCACGCTGATCCACAACCTGCTCGAGCTCTACGGCGAGCCGGATCTCGGCCTGGTGCTCGGGCTGCGCGCGCGCATCAGCGACTTCGGCGTGTTCGGCTACGCGATGATGAGCTGCCCGACGCTCGGCGACGCTGCGCGAATGGGCATGCGGTTCTGGGGCGCGACCGGTGCGGAAGTCACGTTCGAAGAGATCGAGACGGACACGACGCTGTACTGGCGGCCCCACGAGGCGTTTCCGCTCGGCGACCTCTGGCCGTTCGCGTGCGAGCGATGGGTCGCGGCGGTGCTCGGGTTCAGTCTCTACAATACCGGCGCGAGCGCGCTGCCCTACGACGTCGAGCTCGACTACCCGCCGCCCGCGCATGCGGACCGCTACTTCCAGCTGCTGCGGCGGCCCGTGCGATTCGGATGCGAAGTCACGCAGCTTTCGTTTCCGAAGAGCGCGCTGTCGACACCGAGCCGCTTCAACAGCCAGGAGTCGAACGAGCTGTTCGCGCGCCAGTGCGAAGCGCTGCTGCGGCTGCGCGGCGACGAGGACGCGATCGTGACGAGGCTTCGCGAAGTCGTCGTGCGCTCGGCGGGGCGCTACCCGAGCCTCGACGAGGCGGCGGCCGAGGTCGGCGTCAGCGGCCGCACGCTGCGCCGTCGGCTGCGGGAGCAGGGCGAGACGTTCCAGTCCGTGCTCGACTCGACGCGCGCCGACCTGGCGATGCAGTACCTCACCACGACGGAGATGACGGTCCAGGAGGTCGCGTCGCTCGTCGGCTTCAGCGAGGCGAACAACTTCGCGCGGGCGTTCCGGAAGTGGACGGGGCGGACGGCCAGCGAAGTTCGGCGGCGCTGAACGCCCCCCTCAGAAAAACCGGGGCCGGGCGGCCTATCGACCGTGGCCGGGGCCTTACCCCGGCCAACCACGTTCGCCCGGCAGCCCGGCCCCGTTTTTTCCCGCCGCCCCGCGCCTGGCCGCCGAGTTTCTTGGCCGGATATGCGGGGTTTCGGGGACGGATCCCGATTGCGCGTCGCGCTATCGGGATCCGTCCCCGATTTTGGCCGGATAGGAACTGTGGGTGGCCGGAAATGATAGGGGGATGGCCGGATCGGATCTTCTCAACTGGCGTCTTGGAATCTATAAGCGTCCGATTCGGAAACCCGGAAGCAATGCTTCCTGCGCGCGCCGCGGCCCTGGAGGGCGCGCCTCGGGGGACCGTGACCGGCCAGGGCTGATGGCGCGTTCGCCGACCAACGGACGCGCGTGACCGCATCAAAACGACACGATCGATCCAAGGAGGAAACAGGGAATGAAGATGACAGCTTCGGGAAAGGCGGCGTCCGTACTGGCGGCGCTCCTTACGGTGACTGGAGGAATCGGCTGCGGATTCGTGGCCAGCGTTCCGTGGATTCGTAACGCCCAGGTCAACAAGGTCGTGAACATCGGCGACTCGATCTTCGCGCTGTCGGGCGAGATCCAGAACAGGCTGCACTCGCTCGGCGGCAAGACGTTCCGCCGCTATGCGACTTCGGGTGCCGAGCTGAAGGGCGGCGACCTCATCGCCCCGTCGGTCGTGAACCAGTTCGCGACGGCGCGCGCCGACAACTCGAACATCCAGACCGTCCTCATGGACGGCGGCGGTAACGACATTCTTCTCCCGGTGCTGACCCTGTTCGACATCCACAACTGCAAGAAGGACTGGTGGGAGAGCAGCCTGTCGACCTCGTGCAAGAACCTCATCAACGACATCTACGTGGATGGGGTCAACCTGCTGAACGAGATGCGCTCGCGCGGCGTCACCAAGGTCATCTATGTCGGCTACTACTACACCAAGGACAGCCTGATCTCGGGCAACCTGTCGGCCCTCCGGCAGGCGATCGACTACGGCGACGGCAAGTTCGCGACGGCGTGCGCGAACTCGCTCCTGAGCTGCACTTTCATCGATCCGCGCAGCTCGATCGTGAACTCGGACATCATCGCGGATGGCATCCATCCGGCGACGTCCGGCTCGAACAAGATCGCGAACCTGATCTGGCCCCACCTCCAGCCCCGCCTCCTGTAGGCGCGGCCTGTTCTCGAGCCCACGAGCGCGAAGCCGGCTTCCGTCTTCGCGCTCGTGAGCTTCGAGACGCCGTCCGCGTGACCATCGGCCGGCTCGTCCGCTCATGAATCGAAAGAGAAACCTCGCCGGGCTGTTCGCCGTCTCGCTCGTCGGGACGATGCTGCTCGTCTACCTGCTGACCTCGATCCCGGCGCCGCCTCCGGACGCTCCTGCCGACGACGCTGCGGTTCCGACGCAGAGCGCGGGCGGGGAAGGAACGAGCCGCCGGGATCCGCGCGGCGCGACGCCGCGCAGTACGGAGGAACAGGAGGAGCTCGAGCAGCGCCTCGTGCTGATGCTGCGCCACCTCTACGGCGACCGTATCTCGAGCACGAGCGTGCAGATCCTCATGGCCCAGATTCGCACGCAGGTGCAGACGCTGTTCCCGGAGGACTGGCAACAGCGCTTTCCAAAGATCCTCGAGGCTGCCTTCCCGGGCTTCTCGGCAAAGATCCTGGCCACGCTCGCGAACGTGGACGCGTTCGACCGCTGGATGGCCGCGAGCGAGGAAACGCTCGCCGGCCTCACGCCGGAGGAGCGCGAGAAGGCCGTGCTCGCCAAGCAGCAGGAGCTCTTCGGGGCGCAGGCCGTCGAGGAGCTCGAGGTAGAGAGGCGCGCTTCCGAAAAGCGCGAGGCGGCGATGGGCGAGACCATCCGCAGCCTCGAAGCGTCGGACGACACCACGCTGGACCAGAAGCTCGACGTCTTCGTCGATGCGCTGCAGGAAAACTTCGGCGACGGTCCTTCGGCCATCGCGCTCGAGAACGGCAGCGTGCTGGCCCAGGCTTTCTTTGGCCTCGAGTCGGTGAGCCGTCAGCTGGCCGCGCTGGGTCCCGAGGCGCGGCAGGAAAAGATCAACGACATCCGAAGGGAGTTCGGCTACGACGACGAACAGATCGCCGAGCTCGAGGAAGACGACCGAAAGCGCGAGGCGGAGTGGCAGAACGGCTACGCGTACATGAACGAGCGCCGTTCCCTCGAAGGCCGCTACTCCGGCGAGCAGCTCGACGAGCTGCTCGCCGCGCTGCGCCGGCGCTACTTCGCGGACGAGTCCCACACGATCGCACTCGAAGAGAAGGACGGCTTCTTCCGCTTCGAGCGGCCCCGCCTCTACGGCAGGAACTGAGCGGGCTGGATCAGGCCTGCGCCGCCGGCTTGTGCGCCCGGAAGCGAAACGCTCCCGGCGCGCGCCGCACGTTCACGCCCGCGAAGCCCGCCGCGACCAGCCGCGAGGCGAACCCGTCCGGATCCACGGGCACCAGCGTGTCGCCGCGATGGACGAGGCGGAACCACCAGCTCGTCGTGCTGTCGGAGCCCGCGAACGTCCCGCCAGGCTTCAGCACGCGCGCGGCCTCGCGCAGCAGGGCGTCCTGCTTCGCCGGTGACGGCACGTGGTGCAGCATCGTGAAGCACACGACGGCCGACATCGACGCGGCGGGCAGCGGCAGCGCGGTCGCGTCCGCGTGGATGACGTCCACGTTGGTGCCGGCGAGCCGCATGCGCAGCGACTCGGCCAGCGCGGGGTCGACTTCGACCGCAGTCATTCTCTGCGTGCGCGTGCGCAGCTCGTCGGTCGTCAGGCCTGGTCCGGGGCCGATTTCGAGAACGTCGTCGCCGAGGTCGACGCCACCGAGAACCCAGGGCAGCAGGCGGCTGCGGACCGTGCGTCGCCAGTGCGCCGAGCGGCAGTACCAGCGGTGGATCCCGTTCATGTTCATGGCCGGAGGGTAGGGCGCTTGCCGCCTTCGCCGCTTGCCCTATCCTGCCGACGGATGTCGCGAATCCGCCAAAGTGCCCGGGACAGGACGAAGGCGAGCCGCGCCGCGAGCGCGCCGCACGGCGGAGTATCGGCGCCCGAAGTTGGCTCCGGCGACGAGTCGTTGCCGGTCTCGGCCGTTTCGGCGGACGTGCCCGGCGGCCACGTCTTCGAGCCGCACCGTCACCGTCGCGCGCAGCTCGTCTACGCCGTCGAGGGCGTGATGACCGTCGAGACCGACGAAGGCCTGTGGGTGGTGCCGCCGCTGCGCGCGGTATGGGTGCCGCCAGGCGTCGCGCACTCGATCCGCATGACGGGCCGCGTGCGGATGCGCACCGTCTACTTCGCACCCGCGCGCATCGCGCACGCGAAGACGCCGCCGCGTCCGCAGGTGGTCACCGTGTCGCCGCTCATGCGCGAGCTCATCGTGAGGATCGTCGATACGGTCGGCGTCGCCGGGGTGAGCGAGCGAGCGGAGTCTGCGAACCCGGAAAACCTCGACCGCATCGCCGACCTGCTGCTCGACGAGCTCACCGCAGCGCCCGTCGGACCGCTCGAGATCCCGGTGCCGTCGGATCCGCGCCTGCGCCGCATCACGGATGCGCTTCGCAAGGATCCGTCCGACGCGCGCGACCAGCCGTCATGGGCGAAGCTGGCCGGCATGAGCGAGCGCACCCTCGCGCGCACCTTCCTGGAGCAGACCGGATTGCCTCTCGTCCGCTGGCGACAGCAGGTCCGACTGCTTCGTGCGCTCGAACGCCTCGCTATCGGAGAATCCGTGACGACCGTCACCATGGATCTGGGCTACGGCAGCGTGAGCGCGTTCGTGAAGTTGTTCCGCGACAATTTTGGTGTCACACCCGGCCGCTATTTCGATCGTTGAACGCGCCTCTCTGGCGCGAGGACCGCGTGACGAGACGTCACGAAGTTAGGAACGCGCGGCAGGCCGCGCCAGTGCCAGGCGCGAGCCGGGCGAATTGGAGAAGATTACGATGGGTGCCTTCGAAACCGTTCAGCAGTTCTCCCGCATGCTCACCAACCTCGACGCCTGGCTCGTGGCCGGCGGCGAGCACGCGACCGCCAGGGGCTTCGACGTGAACGTCCTCGCCCAGGCGCGCCTCGCGCCCGACCAGTACAACCTCGTCCAGCAGGTTCAGTCGGCTTGCGACCAGGCCAAGTACGCCGCCGCGTATCTGTCCGGCACGAAACCGCCGTCGCATCCCGACACCGAGACCACCGTCGAACAGCTCCGGGCGCGCATCAAGTCCGCCAAGGAGTTCGTCGACGGCGTAGGAGAGGCGCAGTACGCGAACGCCGATACGGTGCGGGTGTCGCCGCCGTGGATGGGCGGCAAGTCGGTTCATGGCGCCGGCTATCTGCTGCGCATCTCGGTGCCGAACTTCTACTTCCACGTGACGACGGCCTACGCGATCCTGCGCCACAACGGTGTCGTGCTCGGCAAGGGCGACTACATCGGCGTCAAGGACTTCTCGGAGCTCGGCGCGGAGTGAGCCCTTTCGGCGGGGCAGGTCGCGGATCTGCCCCGTCGTCGATTGGAGGAACCGTGGAAGTAACAGAGGCCATCCTGCGGCGGCGCTCGACGCGCCAGTTCCTCGACAAGCCGGTCGGCGAGGCCGAGCTGCGCGCCATCCTCGAGGTGGCGCGCTGGGCGCCCTCGGGCGGCAACTGCCAGCCGTGGCACCTTTACGCGCTGTCGGGCGAGTCGATGAAGAAGTTCCGTGCCGAGCTCGCCGCTTTGATGGAAACCGAGCCGCTCGGCGAGCCGCCCGAGTTCCCGATGTATCCGCCCCAGATCAAGGAGCCGTACAAGACGCGGCGCTTCCAGTGCGGCGAGGATCTTTACCGCAGCATAGCCGTCCCTCGCGAGGACAAGCCGGGGCGGCTTCGCCAGCTTGCGAAGAACTTCGAGTTCTTCGGTGCGCCGGCGGCGTTCTTTTTCGCGATCGACCGCCAGATGGACCGCGGGCAGTGGGCCCATCTCGGCATGCTGATGCAGACGATCTGCCTCGTCGCCGAGTCGCGCGGGCTGGCCACGTGCATGCAGGAATCGTGGATGACGCGGCACGGGCTCGTGCGGCGCTTCTTCTCGATTCCGGACGAGTTGCAGTTCTACTGCGGGATGGCGGTCGGGTACGCGGACGAGGCGCATCCGATCAACTCGTGGCGCACGACGCGCGCGGCAGTAGACGAGATCGCGACGTTCTTCAGCTGACGAAGACGCGATCAGGCAGAAGTACCGCGTACGTGCATCTGTCCCCGTTCGTCACATGACCATGACGGTGGCGAGGCCGAGCAGCAGCGCGAGGCTGAGGATGTCCGTGACCGTCGTCACGAAGATGCCCGACGCCGTCGCCGGATCGGTTCCGAAGCGCCGCAGCGCCAGCGGGATCAGGCCCCCGGCGAGCCCGCTGATCACGCACGAGCTCGTCATCGCGAGGAACACCACGATCGCCAGAGTGAAGGCGCGCGCCTCCTCCTGGTAGACCGCAAGGCCGTACATGCCTGCGGCCGCGGTGATGCCCACGAGCGCGCCGTTGAACAACCCGAGCAGCGCCTCCTTGGCGACGAGCTTCGCACCGCCGACCGTATCGAGCTCGCCGAGCGTGAGGCCGCGCAGCGTGACGGCGAGGGCCTGGCAGCCGCTGTTGCCCGCCTGCCCGGTGAGCACCGGCAGGAACGTCGCGAGCACCATGATCTGGTTGATGGTGTTCTCGAAGACACCCACGACCGCTCCGGCGAGAAAGCCCGTGAGCAGGTTGATCTGCAGCCAGGGGTGACGAAGGCGCAGCGACGACTGCCACGGAGTCGCGAGGCGCTCTTCCTTGTCGATGCCGACCATGGCGCCGGCCTGGGCGCTGATCTCGATCGTCTGCGCCGTGAACAGCGTCTCGCCGCGCACGACGCCGATGAGCCTCCCCGAGTCGTCGCACACCGGGTAGTCGGGGTAGTGGCGGTGCAGCACGACTTTCATCGCCTCCATGAGCGACATGTCGGGCTTGAGGTGAAAAGGGTCGGGGATCATCAC
The DNA here is from genome assembly GCA_964475235.1 of uncultured Myxococcales bacterium. GTDB lineage: Bacteria > Desulfobacterota > Binatia > UBA1149 > CAITLU01 > DATNBU01. Next base: position 13,329 of record CAYYVZ010000010.1, read on the forward strand.
GTCGCGCAGGCGATCGTGGGGCGCCGCGAGCAGCAGATCTCGCATGACGAGCGCGCCGAGCAGGCGGCCATGCTCGTCGACGACGTAGCCGTAGCTGAAAAAGCCCTTCGCGAGCAGGCTCCGAAGCGCCTCGACGGTCTCGCGCACCGTCACTTCCGGCGTGAAGGCCGCGCGCGGCGAGCTCATCAGGCGGCCGACGGTATCCGGCGCGAACGTCGAAGTGCGCCACGTGTCGTCCGACAGCTCGGCCGGCAGGGCGGCAATCAGCGACTTGCGGCGCCGCCGCGACATGTTGTCGAGAACGGCGCGGGCCTGTTCGGGTTCGAGTCCGCCGAGCAGGCGGACGACCGCGTCGTCGGGCCAGGCTTCGAGGAGCTTGGCCGCTTCGTAGGGATCCCGGGCGTCGATTTCGAGGCGCAGCAGGCCGCGCGCCGGGGACGAACCGGAAAGGTTCTCGGCAGTTTCCATCGCAGACTCCTCAGGCTCCTTCGGCCGGGTCCCCGGTCGGTCGAAAGGCGGCGCAGGGTGACTGATGTGGACGGCTGTTGCACACCGCGCGCCTGCGCCGGTGATACTGCGAAGGTCAGGTGCGATTCCGAGGCAGCAGAGTCGGCGCTGCCTCGGTCAGGCGCGTTTGCGAGGCTGGCGCGCGATGCGGCCGAGGAACAGCGTGTGCCGTCCGCTCTTCACGCTGCCCTGTCTCGAAGGCAGCGAAACCGTCTCGGCAGCGAATCGCGCGGTCGCGAGCGCCTTCTCGAACGCACGGTTCGGCGAGGCGGACCAGATCGACAGTACGCCTCCCGGCCGCAGTGCCGCGCGCAGGGCGGCAAGGCCCGCGGGCCGGTAGAGCGCCGAGTTGCTCTCGACCGTAAACGCATCGGGACCGTTGTCCACGTCGAGCAGGATGCCGTCGAAGCCGTCGCCCGGCGACGCGACGACGCGGCGTACGTCGGCCACTTCGAGACGCACGCGCGGATCGGCGAGCGCGTTCGAAGACAACTCCGCGAGCGGCCCCCGGTTCCACTCCACCACGCAAGGAAGCATCTCGGCCACGACCACTTCGGACTTGCGCGGAAGCACGTCGAGCGTCGCCCGCAGGGTGTAACCCATCCCGAGCCCGCCGATCAGCACGCGCGGGCGCGGGGAGCGTAGCGCCGGCTCGAGGCTCGCGGCCGCCATGGCCTGCTCGGAGCCGTGCGCGCGGCTCGACATCAGCACTTCGTTTCCGATGCGGACGAAGTAGCCCTGCGCCTCGGAGTGGAGCGTGATGACGTGACCGTCGGGGGTGGTTCCGGACCCGAGAAGCTCGCGCGCGCGCATCGCTACTCTACACTCTCGATCTCGGCGCGAAGCAAGCCCGACGGCAGATCGACGGAGATGCTCTCGCCCGTTCGCCGCCCTGCCATCGCCGCACCGAGCGGGGAGCGCGGCGTGAGCACGAGGATCTTCCGGCCTGCCACCTCGATACTCTCGCCGCCGCCGGCCGGCGCGAGGAAATACAGGTGCTGGTCGCCGTCCTCGTCCACGACGGTGACGAGCGCGCCGGGTCCCGCGACTTCGTCGGCGGCGAAAGCCCGGGCGCGCAGCAGCTCGACCGCGCGGACGGCGTCGCGCATGGTCTCGACTCGCTCGGCCAGCCCGCGTGCCAGGTAACCCGCCTCGATCGAACGCGTGTCCTTCGGATGCTCCTGCCGCGCTTCGGGATGAGTCGCCCCCGATTGAACGGTCTGCTGCGATGCCGTCAGGCGTTCGAGATTGTCGGCCAGACGCGCGCGCAACGTAGAAAGAACCAGCTTCTTGTCGATCCTCTTGTCGATCGTGGCCACACAGGCTGTATAGCCGTCCAGGCCTCGACCAGTCGAATCGCCGCCCGATGCGGCCGGCCATGTCTGCGCAGCGAACGAGCGGGCTGTCGCGCGATTCGACTTCGCGGCGCCGACTCGGTTACACGGGCCGCGAGGCGACGGCGCAGTGGCACTCGAAGACCCGGTCCAGTTCCTGAAGGGCGTAGGGCCGCGCCGCGGCCAGATGCTCGAGAAGGCCGGCCTCCGCACGTCCGAGGACCTGCTCTACCACCTGCCGTTCCGCTACGAGGACCGGCGCCGCATCGTGACGCTGCGCGAAGCCGCCCCCGGAGGTGATGCGACGCTGGTCGGAAAGGTGACGGCCGTGCGCGAGCACCGGCGTCCCGGGCGGCGCGGCTCCATCCTGCATGCGCTCTTCACCGACGAGAGCGGCTGGGCCGAGCTCCTGTGGTTCCAGCAGGCGGCGTTCTTCCGCGACAAGCTGAAGGACGGGGGGCTGTGGCTGGTGCACGGGCGCGTCGAAGCCGCGCCGCGCGGCGGGCTGCAGATCGTTCATCCCGAGATCGAGGCGATCGCGGCGGACGGCAACGAACCGGCGAACGCGAAGCAGCTTGCCGCCGGGCTCGCGCGCATTCTTCCCGTCTACCAGAAGCCCGGCGAGATCCCGCTGTCGGCCATGCGCCGCATCGTCGCGCAGGTGACGGACAAGTACGCGGCCTACGCTCGAAGCGCGGTGCCGGAAGACGTTCGCAAGCGGCTGAGGCTGCTGCCTGTCGCGGATGCGCTTCGCTACGTGCACACGCCGCCGCCGGACGCCGACGTGGACGCGCTGCACGAATCGTCGACGGCGGCCCACCGCAGCCTCATCTTCGAGGAGCTCTTCGCCCTGCAGATCGGCATGACGCTCCGCAAGGCCGAGCGCGAACGCCAGAGTGGCGTCACGATCCCGCGCGCCGACGACCGGCTGCGCGCGTTCTTCGCGCGGCTTCCGTTCGAGCCGACGCGCGCGCAGAAGCGCGTCACGCATGAAATCGCCGGCGACATGGCCAAACCGCAGCCGATGAACCGGCTCGTGCAGGGCGACGTCGGCAGCGGGAAGACCGTCGTCGCGTTCGCGGCGGCGCTTCAGGCGGTGGCCGGCGGTTTTCAGGCGGCCGTGATGGCGCCGACCGAGCTGCTCGCCGAGCAGCACTTCACGACGATGCGCGCGTGGGCCGACTCCGAGAAGCTCGACATCCGCCTGCTCACCGGAAGCATGAAAGCGGCGGCCGCGCGCGAGGTGCGCGAGGCGATCGCGTCGGGGCATACGGACCTCGTCGTCGGCACGCACGCGCTCATCCAGGAGGCGACGTCGTTTGCGCGGCTCGGCCTCGCGATCATCGACGAGCAGCACCGGTTCGGCGTGGCGCAGCGGCAGGTCATCCAGACGGCCGCGCTCGGAGCCGACGGGCGCAAGGGCGCGCGTGCCGACACGCTTCTGCTGTCGGCGACGCCGATTCCGCGCACGCTCTCCCTCACGCTCTACGGCGACATCGACGTGAGCGTGATCGACGAGCTGCCTCCCGGGCGCCAGCCCATCGTCACGCGCGTCATCCGGCCGGCGGCGCGCGCCCGGCTGCACCAGCGCATGGCGGCGACGATGCGCGAGGGGCGCCAGTGCTACGTCGTCTATCCCCTCGTCGAGGAATCGGAGGCGATGGACCTTGCCGACGCGACCAGCATGGCCGAGCAGCTCCAGCAGAACGCTTTCCGCGATTTCCGCGTGGGCCTGCTGCACGGGCGCATGAAGGCGGCGGAGAAAGACGCCGTCATGCGGCGCTTCAAGGCCGGCGACCTCCACGTGCTCGTCGCAACGACGGTGATCGAAGTCGGCATCGACGTGCCGAACGCGACGATCATGGTGATCGAGCACGCCGAGCGCTTCGGCCTCGCGCAGCTTCACCAGCTGCGCGGCAGGGTGGGGCGCGGCAGCGAGGAGTCGTTCTGCTGCCTCGTCGCCGACGTGGGACAAAGCCGCGAGTCGTTCGAGCGCCTGACGGTGATGGAATCGACGAACGACGGCTTCGCGATCGCCGAGGCCGACCTCAAGCTGCGCGGCCCCGGCGAATACCTCGGCACGCGCCAGTCGGGAACGCCGGCGCTGCGCGCGGCCAACCTCGTGCGCGACGGCGAAATCCTCGCGCTCGCCCGCAAGGAAGCGCTCGAGTGGCTCAGGCGCGACCCTCGCCTGGAAAGCGAGGCTTCCGGGGAGCTCATGCGCGTGCTGCGCACCCGCTGGGAAGGCCTCCTCGACCTTGCCGAAGTCGGCTGAGCCCGGTCGCGCGAATCGTCCTCAGGGGTAAGCACCCAGGAACTCGTTCTCCTCGGTCGGCGCAGGCTCCAGCGCGGCGCGCTCGTCGCTGGCATTGCCGATCTTGTCGTACACGTCGGGCGCCACGCGCAGCCTGCCGTCGCCGGCCACGACCGCGGGAATGTAGAGCAGGTGCACGGCGATCGGCGTCGCGAGCTTGATCGACTTCGTCTCTTTCGCGTCGATGGCCGACTGGATGGCCCCTTGTGGCCAGGCTGGATCGTTCTTCAACAGGAGCGCCGCGAGCTCGAGCGGCTTTTCCACGCGAACGCAGCCGTGGCTGAACGCCCGCGCCGGCGCGCTGAACTTCTGCTTGTGCGGAGTGTCGTGCAGGTAGATGTCTTCGCGGTTCGGCATCATGAACTTGAGGCGGCCGAGGGGATTGCGCGGTCCCGGCTTCTGGCGCAGCGTTCCGCCCTCGGAGACGATGCCCTCGCGCTCGAGATAGCCGCGGTCTTTCCTGCTCTTCGGCAGCACCTCGGCGGAGGCGATGCTCTTTGGAATGTTCCACGACGGATGGACGACGATCGAGTCGACCTTGTCGCTCATCTCCGGAGTCTGCCAGTCGGGCAGGCCCACGATGACCGGCATGCGCAGAACCTCGCTCGGCCCCTCGTACACGGCGAGCTCGAACGCGGGGATGTTCACGACGATGTAGGAGCCGGACAGGTTGGCGGCGTTCGCGCGCCAGCGCTTGAGCGCGAAGTCGATCTTCGCGAGCACGTCCTCGACCGGCCGGGCGAGCCGGCGCTGCGTCTGGCCTCCGACGATTCCGTCCGAGGTGAGATAGCGGTCGTGCTGGAAGTCCTTCACCGCAGCCGCGAGCCCGGGCCCGAATTCGCAGCCTTCCGCTTCACCGGTCGGAGCCGCGGCCTCGGCGCCCGCCGGCGCCTCTCGGTAACCCTCGACCTCGAGCCGCTTCTGAAGGGCCTGGACTCTCGCGCAGTCGTGTCGCTCTCCGGGTTTGATCGGGTCGCCGTCCGGAAGCGCGGGCCAACCTCCACCGTCGGCGATGGCCTGGTAGCGCGTCCGGGCTTCGAGCAGCTTGCGGAACTGATCGTTGTCCGGATCCTGCGCAGCGTTCGATGGAGCGGGAGCAGGTGGCTCTGCGACTGCGAACGGAGGTGACGAGGTGAAAGCCAGTGCGGCCGCGATGGAGGGGAGTGCTTTACGCACGATACGCATCATGCGTCGAGGTTAGCCGCGAAGCCGATGCTCAGGTACGACGTAGCGCTTCGAAAGCCTGCAGGTGGGTGGGCATTGCGCAAGACTTCCCCACAAGCACCTGCGCGAATGCGCGCGGGATGCCTCTTGCGAGTCGCACGTCGAGGGGAGCGTCGGCGCAACAGCGGAGCGATAGCGCAATCGCCGGGCGCTAACGCATGACCGCTTCGCCGGGCCTCTGCTCGACGGTCGCCGTGAGCGCGAGCGGCTTGCCTGCGCGCACGAGCCGCAGAGTCGCGTTCCTGCCAATCCCGGTCGCGTAGAGCGCGCGCTGGAAGTCGGCGACCGAGTCGATGTCGGCGTCGCCGACTCCGACCAGATAATCGCCGCGCTTTACCCCCGCACGCGTGGCGGGACTGGGGTCGAAGACGTTGTCGATGAACACGCCCTTTTCGGGGATACTCGCGGACGCTGCACGATCGCCGAGCTGGGAACGCAGCAGCTCCAGCTCGAGCACAGACACGCCGAGCCACGGAGACTCCGTGCTGCCCGCCGCTTCGAGCGCCGCATGCAGGTTGAGAAGCAGGTTAGCCGGCAGGATGGCGTTCTGGGACGGCTGCGCAGGCCCGCTCGGCGACGCCGGAATCGCCGGGAGCCTCACTCCCATCCCGACCACGTTGCCTTCGATGTCGGCAACGGGACCGCCGAGCGCGTCCGGAGCAATCGAGATGGAGCTCTGCAGCATCGTCGCCGAGCGATCCTCCTGGTAGCACTCGCGCTGGGCCGGCGCCGAGGCGACGCCGACGGCGAAGGTCGTGCGTGCACCGGGAGGGTCGCCGAGCGCGATCAGCCAGTTGCCCGTGCGCACGGCGCTGCTGTCGGCAAAGCTGAGGGCCGGTTCGGGCTTCTTCCAGTTCGCACCGCCGACGCGGACGATCGCCAGATCGAGGGCAGGCTCCGTGCCGACGACGCGCGCTTCCAGCTCGGTTCCGTCGGGAAGGTCGACGCGGACCGTTTCGGCGATGCTCCCGTCGTCGCCGCGCAGCAGGTGGTCGCAGGTCGCGATGTCGCGGCCGTCGCCGATGACGAAGCCGCTGCCGGAGTGGAGCGGGCGCATTCCTTCCGGCACGCCGGCTGCGCCGGACGATTGCCATCCTCCGGCCGCCGGAGGCGAGGCGTTCGGGCCGTCGATGCGGGCGAAGCTCGCGATGCCAACGACCGAAGGAGAGACGCGACCGGCGGCCGTAGCGAACGCATCCTGCAACTGCATCGCGGTGGCGAGCGAGTCGAGGCCGGCAGGCCTGGCTGCGTCGGTCGCCGGCCTCTCGAGTGGAATCGTCGCGGCGTTGGCGCGCACGAAGTCGACGGTTGCAGCCGAGGCCGCGGGATCGCTCCGGCGCAGCATCGCGAGCAGGTCCGGATTGCGGCTCGCGACGAGGTCCTCGAGCACGATCGAAACGGGTGTCGCCGGGGGTGCCGGTGCGAACCCGTCGCGGAGCGTCATCACGAAAAACGCGGCGTTCCAGCGCTGCGCTTCGCTGAGACTCGCGGCGAACGACGGCATTCCTGTACCGTCGATGCCGAGCGTCAGCGTGTTGTAGACGTGGCGCGGCGTGAGCGCGTCCATTCTTTCGCCGCGGAAGCTCGCAGGCTTCGGATCGAGATCCGCCGCGAGCGGCCCGTCGCCCGCTCCGAGGCTGCCGTGGCAGCGTGAGCATTCGGCCGCGAAGAGCGCCCCGCCGGCGGAAAGGTCGGGCGCGGAAGCGGGCGAGGGTACGCCTTCGAGCCTGGCGGTAAGGAGATTGATGAGGCTGCGCGCTGCTTTCTGGATCGTGCGCGCTCCCTCGCGCTTTTCCACGTCGCTCGCGAGCGTGGCCAGGGCCCTCGAGATTTCGTCGTCGCGGGGGCCGCCTTTCGCATACTCCGCGACGGCGTCGCGCGTGAAGCGCAGCATTTCGCCGTACTCGACCTGGTCCACGACGACGCCGTTGCGTATGGCCCGGTCGTAGTCGGAACCGATGTACTCGACGAGGAAGAGCAGCCGCGAGGCGTTCGGACGTTCGGCCGCAGACCTGGGCTCGGCGGCGGAAACGGAGGCGGCGAGCGCGAGGGTGGCCGCGAGCGCCGCTCCCCCGAGGCGGCGTACGAACGAACGCGGTCGCTGCGCCATGCCGTCGGGGAAGCTATCACGCGACCCTCCACCCGCAACCGGGCGACGTGACACGACCTCCGTGCCCAGCCCCGGTTTTGTCGCGCGCAGCACGACATCTATAACCCGCGCATGGCGGAGCTCGCGCAGCGGTTGCCTTCGTGGGTGCTCGGCGAGACGCGCCGTCTCGGCGCCGCCGACGATCTCAAGCGCCGCCTTCGCCGCGGCAAGCTCGTCACCGTATGCGAACAGGCTCGCTGCCCGAACATCGGCGAGTGCTTCTCCAGCGGCACCGCCACCTTCATGATCCTCGGCGAGAACTGCACGCGCCGCTGCTCGTTCTGCTCCGTGAAGACGGGGCGCGGGGCCGCTCCCGACCCTGAAGAGCCTCGCCGCGTAGCCGAGACCGCGGCAGCGCTCGGCCTTCGTTACGTCGTGCTCACGCAGGTGGCGCGCGACGACCTCGACGACGAAGGCGCCGGTCATTTCGCGCGCACCGTCGAAGCCGTGCACGCGGCGGTCGAAGGGGTCGAAGTCGAAGTCCTCACCGCCGACTTCAACGGCCGCGCCGAGCTCGTGGACACGGTGATGGCCGCGCGCCCTGCGGTGTTCGGTCACAACATCGAGACGGTGCGGCGGCTCACGCCGGAAGTGCGCGGCCGCGCGCGCTACGAACGCTCCCTCGAAGTCCTGGCGCTGGCCGCGAGGACGGCCGGTCGAGACGGCCACGGCGTCGTGAAGTCCGGCGTCATGGTGGGATTCGGCGAGACGCGGGAAGACCTTCTCGAAACCTTCCGCGATCTTCGTGAGACCGGCTGCGAGCTGCTCACGATCGGCCAGTACCTCCGACCGACGCGCGAGCAGCGGCCCGTCACGCGGTACTACGAGCCCGCCGAGTTCGACGAGCTCGCGGATGCCGCGCGCTCGCTCGGGTTCACCGAGGTCGCGGCCGGACCGCTCGTACGGTCGTCGTACCGAGCCGACCGCCTGTTCGCCGCTGCGTCGGGCGCGACCGAAACGTCGGCGCCTGCGACGATGGAAGCGGACTCCATTCCGGGATAGTCAGGGCGGCTTCGAAGCGCTCCGGGCCCATCGAGGCTGCGGCGGCAAAGGCGACGCGCTCAGGAAATGGCGGCGAAAAAAGACATCGGAGTAGGGCTCATCGGGTTCGGGACCATCGGGACCGGCGTCGTTCGCATCCTGCGCGAGCACGCGACGGGTATCCGGTCTCACCTCGGCGTGCCGCTGCGTCTCGCGAAGATCGCCGACCTCGACCTCAAGACCGACCGCGGCGTCAAGATTCCCAAAGAGCTGCTCACGAACGACGCGAAAGCCCTCATTCACGACCCTTCGGTGGACGTCGTGGTCGAGCTGATCGGGGGCCTGGAGCCGGCGCGCACCTTCCAGCTCGAAGCGCTCAAGGCCGGCAAGCCGGTCGTCACCGCCAACAAGGCCGTCCTTTCGGCCCACGGCGTCGAGCTGGCGTCGGCAGCGGAAAAGGCCGGGATCGCGCTCGGCTTCGAGGCGAGCGTCGGCGGCGGCATCCCGATCATCCGCGCCCTTCGCGAGTCGCTCGCCGGCGACAGGAACCTCGAGGTCTACGGCATCGTCAACGGCACCTGCAACTTCATCCTGAGCGAGATGGCCGCGGGCAACGGCGAGTTCGCCGACGTGCTCGCGCGCGCGCAGAAGATGGGGCTTGCGGAAGCGGACCCGAGCTACGACGTGGACGGTCTCGACTCGCTCCACAAGCTGGTGATCCTCGTCGCGCTCGCGTTCGGCAAGCTCATCGATCCGAAGTCGGTGCACGTCGAGGGCATCCGCAGCGTGAGCGGCGTGGACATGGCCTACGCGCGCGACTTCGGTTACACGATCAAGCTGCTCGCGGTTGCGCGCGAGACGCCGGGCGGCATCGAGGCGCGCGTGCACCCCGCGATGGTTCCGAACAATCACCTGCTCGCGAAGGTTTCCGGCCCGTTCAACGCGGTGTGCCTGCGCGGCAGCGCGCTAGGCACCTCGATCTATTACGGACGCGGCGCCGGCATGATGCCGACGGCCACCGCCGTCGTCGCCGACATCGTCGATGCGGCCCGCGCGCTGCTCTCGGGGCGCGCGCCGCTGGTGCCGCCGTACGGGCGGCCGACTTCGGCGCTCGGCAAGGCGCGCGTCGTCGAGATGGGCGGCACCGAGCACGAGCACTACATCCGCTTCCAGCTCAGCGACAAGCCCGGTGCGCTCGCCAAGATCACGGCGATCCTGGCCAAGGCGGGTATCAGCATCGCGACGGTCGCCCAGCACGAGAAGCCGAGCAAAGGCGCGGTCCCCGTGGTGATGCGCACCCACCGCACAAAGGAAGCGGCGCTCTCGCGTGCGCTCGGGCGAATCGCCAAGCTGGCCGAGGTGCGGGCCAGGCCCGTCGTGATCCGGGTCGAAGAGACCCTTGGGGAAGAGGGGCAGTGACGGTCGTGCAGGCAGACTCGGGAACGATGCAGGCGATGCGGCGGGTCGGCAGCAGCGGCCGGCCGGGTCGTCCGGCGTGGAGCAGCAGCCGACCGGGGCGGTCGGCGTGGAGCAGGAAGCCGTGGAGGGAGCCAATGCGCGTGCACAGCAACAGGGCCTTGCCCTGTCCGGAGGGAGCGCAGTGAGCTGGCCTGGCCTGATCGAGTACTACCGCGACCGCCTGCCCGTGGGCGACATCGAGCCCGTGACCCTGCACGAGGGCAACACGCCGCTGATCGAGGTGCCACGCCTGGCCGAGAAGCTCGGCCTCGAGGCCCGCGTCTACGTGAAGTACGAGGGTCTCAATCCGACCTGCTCCTTCAAGGACCGCGGCATGACGATGGCCATGACCATGGCCGTCGCAGAGGGGGCGACGGCCGTCATCTGCGCCTCCACCGGCAACACGTCCGCGTCGGCCGCGGCCTATGCGGCTCGCGCCGGCCTCGACTGCTTCGTCATCATTCCCGACGGCAACATCGCCATGGGAAAGCTCAGCCAAGCCGTGATACATGGCGCGAAAGTCCTTGCCATCCAAGGGAATTTCGACGACGCATACAGGATGGTTTCGGGCGTGGCCGAGCGCCGCCGCGTAACCGTCGTGAACTCCATCAACCCGCACCGCCTGCAGGGCCAGAAGACCGCGTCGTTCGAGATCTGCGACGCGCTCGGCCGGGCGCCCGACTACCACGTCCTGCCCGTCGGCAACGCCGGCAACATCACCGCCTACTGGATGGGCTACACCGAGTACTTCCGCGACGGTGTCGTGAAGACCAAGCCGAAGATGATGGGCTTTCAGGCCGCCGGGGCCGCACCGATCGTGCTCGGCCATCCGGTCGAGAAGCCCGAGACCGTCGCCACCGCCATCCGCATCGGCAATCCGGTGAGCTGGAAGAAGGCCGAAGCGGCGCGCGACGAGTCGGGCGGGATTATCGACATGGTCACCGACGAGGAGATCATGGCGGCCTACACCATGCTGGCCTCGACGGAAGGAGTGTTCGCCGAGCCCGCGTCCACGGCCTCGATCGCGGGCCTCAGAAAGCTCGCGGCGGCATCGCGCATCGAGGCGGGCGCCGTGGTAGTCTGCACGCTTACGGGCCACGGCCTCAAGGATCCCCACAACGCCATCAAGTCCTGTCCGGAGCCGCTGCGCGTGCCCGCCGACCTGGACCGTGTGCTGGAAGCGATGGGGATCTAGAGCGGCGAGCTGGCGAGCCGCGAGTCCAGTTCCGATCCGTAAGGAGCGCGCGAGCGCGACGTTGAGCTAGCGCTTAGAAGCAAAGATGGAACGGAATCTCGCCTTCGAACTCGTGCGCGTCACGGAAGCCGCAGCGCTGGCCGCTGCGCGCGAGAACGGCCGCGGCGACGAGATGGGTCCGGAGCGTAGCGCCGCCACCGCCATCCACCACGCTTTCTCCTCGATCGGCGCCTTCCAGGGCGAGATCGTGCTCGGCGATCCTGCGCAGGACAGCGGCGATCCGCTCTCGGCGGGCTCGCGGCTCGGCGCCGGCGGCATCGAAGTCGACGTCGCCGTCGATCCGCTCGAAGGCGGCGTGAGCTGCGCGCTCGGCGGTCCGAACGCGATGTCGATCATGGCGCTCGGCGACCCGGGCAGTATCCTCCGCTGCCCGATCGGCTCGTACATGGACAAGATCGCGACCGGTCCCGACGGCCACGGTGTCGTCGATCTCGACCGCTCGCCCGCGGAGAACCTGAAGCGTCTTGCCGAAGTCCGCAGCTGCTACGTCGAGGATCTCACGGTCGTGATCCTCGATCGTCCGCGGCACGACACGCTCATCGAACAGGTCCGAGAGGCGGGCGCGCGCGTGCGGCTCAATCCTCACGGCGACGTGGCGGCGGCGATGGCGACCTGCCGCGACGGCTCGGGGGTCGACATACTGCTCGGCGCCGGCGGTGCGACCCAGGGCATTCTCAGCGCCGCCGCCCTCAAGGGTCTCGGCGGCTTCCTGCAGTGCCGTTTCACGCCGCGCGGCGCTTCCGAGCGCGACGAGCTCTACAAGATCGGCATCAAGGACCCGCAGCAGAAACTCGAGCTCGACGACATGGTGCGCGGCAACGTTCTGTTTGCGGCGACCGGCGTTACGGACGGAGCCTTCCTGAAGGGCGTCAAGTTCTTCAAGGGCGGCGCCGTCAGCCATTCGGTCGTCATGCGCTCGCAGTCGCGAACCGTCCGTTACCTCGAGACCATCCACAAGTTCGACTACAAGCCCGAGTACTGAAACCCCGGGACGGGTACAGGTTTTCGAGGCGTCTCGTTTCGAAGACTGGCCCTCGCGAAAACCTGTACCCGTCCCCGATTTCATCCCTTCTTCATCTGGTCCTCGATCCAGGCGGCGAGCTGGGCGGGCTGGTCCTCTGGCGTAAACGCGAACGAGTCGGCGATCATCACGACCTCGGCGTTCTTCAGCTCGGCGGCGTAGCGCCGCACGCTTTCCAGCGAAAAGTAGACGTCGTCTTCCGGCCAGAGAAACGAGACGCGGCCGTCGAACTCGGCAATGAGCCTCGCTCCCGCGGTCGCGACGTAGGCCTGCGAAGCCGACGACATCACGCGCGAGGCGTCGGACGCGATGTCCCGGTCTTCGAGAATGGGAAGCGCCCAGGTGTCGGACACCCGCTCTTCCACGCCGTGCTTGATGAGGCGCCCGAACGCGACGGGGCCCAGGCGGAACTCGGCATCGCGCAGCGGCGCCAGCAGCGTCTGCAGTCCGTCCGGCATGCGTGCCGCCTCGCAGAGATTCTCGAACGCGGCGGGCGGGAAGCGGTCGTAGGGGGTCTCGCAGGCGTTGAGGATGATGCGGCGGACCCGCCGCAGGTGCGCGGCGGCTGCTACCTGCGAGTACGCGCCGCCCGAGTCGTTGCCGACGAGCGTCACGCCGTCGAGCCCGAGCCCCTCGACGAGCGCGCCGAGGATCGATCCGACGGCGTTCGGATCGAGGCTCGTGCCGGCCGGCATGGGAAGCGTGTGAGAGCCGAGAGGAAGGTCGGGCGTGATGCATCGGAAGCGCGGGGCGAGCAGCGCGACGACCTTCCTCCACAGGTTAGCGTTGGCCAGCCAGCCGTGGCTGAGCACGATCGGCTCGCCGCTACCGGCGTCGTGGTAGACGAGGCGGCCCTGGGGCAGGTCGATCTCGTGGCGGGTCCCGAGGTCGGGCGAGCGCCACGATGCGGCGGAAGACAGGCTGGACGGGTGGGGCAGGGCATGCGCGAGAGACATCGGGAACCTCCTGGCGGGCGACGGCCCGCGGCTTGAAGAAACAGACTGATGGTCTGGAAATAACAAACCGATAGTCTGTATGTCAAGTGGACGGCCGCGCCGCTCCGCGGTAGAAACGCTCGTGGCCCGTACGGTGAAGAAGGAACGCAGGACACAGGCCGAGCGCAGCGAGGCGACGACCGGCGCCATCGTCGCGGCCGCTCACCGGCTGTTCGCAGCCAAGGGGTTTGCCGCGACCTCGATCGACGACATCCTCGCCGCCGCCGGTGCGACGCGCGGCGCGCTCTACCATCACTTCGAATCGAAAACCGAGATTTTCCGCGCCGCTTTCGAGGAACAGGAAAAGGTCCTCATGCAGGCGGTGACGAGGGCCTCCGCGACAAAGCGCGATTCGTGGTCGGCCTTTCGCGCCGGATGCGAGGCGTTCCTGGAAGCCTGCCTCGATCCGGCCATGCAGCGCATCGTGCTCATCGATGCGCCCTCGGCGATCGGCTGGGAGGCGATGCGCGAAATCGAGCACCGCTACGCGCGCGCCGTCCTCGAGCTGGGTCTCGAGCGCGCGATGGAGGACGGAAGCATCGCCCGGCGTCCGGTCCGTCCGCTCGCCAACTTCCTGCTCGGAGCCATGTCGGAGAGCGCGATGGGAATCGCCCGGGCACCAGACCCGCGGGCGACGATGAACGACGCGCGAAGCGAGCTCGGATGCGTGCTGGACGGGTTCGCGGCGGCGGCGGCAGGCGCCCGCCCGAGCCGCCCGAGGTCCGGCAAACGAACGGGTAAAACGGCCGCTCCGCGCCCTCGTTCCGGACCCAGGCGCAAGGCCTGAGCGGAGTTCAATTCGGCCGCACCGGCGCGCACTTGCGCAATTGTCCCGATCGGATAGGCCCGCTATGCTCCGCTGTCCTTCCGGTTGCCCGCGAGGCCCAAGCAAGGACAGTTGCAGCAACAGTCCGTAGGACGTTTGCAGTTGGAGACTGTCCGATGCGCGAATCCAGCACTGCCAAGAAAGTCGAGCCGCGCCGAGCGCGCCCCGAGTTCGCGACCATCTCCGGCATGGAGATCGAGGCGTGCTACCGCGAGGGCGACGCGACCGGCATCGTCGGCGAACCCGGCCAGTATCCCTTCACGCGCGGCGTCTACCCGACGATGTACCGCACCAAGCCGTGGACGATGCGCCAGTTCGCGGGCTTCGGCAGCGCGGCCGACACCAACGAGCGCTTCAAGTACCTGCTGGCCGCCGGCGGCGGCGGCCTCTCGACCGCTTTCGATATGCCCACGCTGATGGGCTACGACGCCGACCACCCGCGAGCCGAAGGCGAAGTCGGCCGCGAGGGCGTCGCGGTCTCCACCATCGAGGACATGTCGATCCTGTTCGACGGCATCAAGCTCGAAGACGTCACCACGTCGATGACCGTCAACTGCTCGGCGTCGATCCTCCTTGCGATGTACCTCGTCGTCGGCGAGCGCCAGGGCGCGAGCTGGAAGAAGCTCGGCGGCACGATCCAGAACGACATGTTCAAGGAGTTCATCGCGCAGAAGGAGTGGATCTGCCCGCCCGAGCCGTCGCTGCGCATCGTCACCGACATGATCGAGTTCTGCATGAAGGAAGTGCCCAGGTGGCACCCCGTCTCGATCAGCGGCTACCACATCCGCGAAGCCGGCTCGACGGCCGTGCAGGAGCTCGCCTTCACGCTCGCCGACGGCATCGGCTACGTGCAGGCGGCCGTCGATCGGGGCCTCGATCCCGACGACTTCGGGCCGCGCCTCTCGTTTTTCTTCAACGTGCACAACGACTTCCTCGAGGAGATCGCCAAGATCCGCGCGGCGCGCCGGCTGTGGGCCCGCATCATGCGCGAGCGCTTCGGTGCGAAGACCGACCGCGCCTGCCTCCTGCGCACGCACGCGCAGACTTCGGGCGTTTCGCTCACCGCCCAGCAGCCTTTGAACAACGTCGTGCGTGTAACCGTGCAGGCGCTTGCCGCCACGCTCGCCGGAGTGCAGTCGCTCCACACGAACTCGCTCGACGAGACGCTCGCGCTTCCGTCGGAGGAAGCCGTCACCGTTGCGCTGCGCACGCAGCAGATCCTCGCGGAAGAAAGCGGCATCGTGAACACCGTCGATCCGTTCGGCGGCAGCTACGCGATGGAAGCGCTCACCGACCGCATGGAGCGGGAGGCCGAAGAGTACATCAAGCGCATCGACGATCTCGGCGGCATCGTGCGGGCGATCGACATCGGCTACCCGCAGTCGGAGATCGCGGACGCCGCGTATGCGTTCCAGCAGGCCACCGACGAGAACGAGTACGTGACCGTCGGCGTCAACGGCTACACGATGGAAGAAGGCGCGCGGACGCTCGAGATCCTCAGGATCGACCGCGGGCTCGAGGCCGAGCAGCGGGAGAAAGTTCGCGCATTCAAGGCTTCGCGTGACCAGAAGAAGGTTGCCGCGCGTATCGATGCGGTGCGCAGCGCCGCGAAAGA
>CAYYVZ010000011.1:0-28785 GCA_964475235.1 uncultured Myxococcales bacterium
CGGGTCGGAACGCGACGGCCGTCGTCGCGATTGTCGGGAAGTGCGCGCCGGGAATGCCCGAGAATCTTTACAGCTGCCGATCAGCAGCGTAGACAGGAGCGTCCGGGGCGGCGGCGGGCCGGTCCGGTACCGGGTCCGCGGAACCAGGCGGCAAAGGGCTGAGGAGTCGTCACGGGGAATCGACGATTCTGCGCAAGGGAGGCAATTCCGATGACACGATCGATTCGTGGCGCGTTCGCGCTGCTCGCAGCAACCTTTCTGATGGTCGCCGGGATGCCGGCGGTCGCATTGGCCGGCGTCGCGAACTGTTCCAACGGCACCCTCGAGTTCGGCGAAGGCTGCGACGACGGCGACCTCGACAACGGCGACGGCTGCAACTCGGCCTGCTTCATCGAGAACGACTTCTCGTGCAACGGCGACAAGAACGGCCTGGTCGGAGACGCATCCTGCGAAAGCGGGATCTGCGACGAGACGGAGGGCGGCAACGGAGTCTGCGAACCCGCGAACGAGTGCGGCAACAGCGCTCTCGAGTCCGGTGAGGGCTGCGACGACGGCAACCTTGTCGCCGACGACGGCTGCGACAGTACGTGCCTCGTCGAGAACGGTTCGCCCTGCAACCTTGGAGACAACGCCGGGGCGTTCGGCGATGCGTCGTGCGCGAGCGGAAACTGCGACGAATCCGTCGAACCCACGCCGCTTTGTGCGGCCCCGCCCCCGACCACGTCCAGCACGACGACCACTACGTCGTCGACGACCACGACGTCGACGACCTCGTCGACGAGCTCGACCATGCAGGTCCAGGGCGCCTGCTGCTACAACGGCGGCTGCCAGACGGTCGACTTCGACTACTGCTCGATCGAGCTGCTGGGAAGTTACAAGGGGGACGACACGAGCTGCGACACCGCCGGCATCTGCTCGAACTGCGGCAACGGCTGCATCGAGTTCGGCGAGACCTGCGACGACGCCGACACCGAGAACGGCGACGGCTGCGACGAGAAGTGTCAGGAGGAAAGCTGCTTCATCTGCTTCGCGAGCCCGCAGATCTCCCGCACCGTCTGCTTCGGCACGCCCGGGCCCTCCCAGTGCGTCCCGGACCAGAAATGCTCGATCTGCGG
Source organism: uncultured Myxococcales bacterium (assembly GCA_964475235.1). Taxonomy (GTDB): domain Bacteria; phylum Desulfobacterota; class Binatia; order UBA1149; family CAITLU01; genus DATNBU01. Next base: position 1,116 of record CAYYVZ010000011.1, read on the forward strand.
CAACGGCGAGGTCGAGTCGGGCGAGCAGTGCGACCCCGGCAAGGGGATCGACCCGTGCTGCGACAGCCAGACCTGCCAGTTCAAGAGCGCCGGGTCGTCGTGCGACGACGGGCTCTTCTGCACCGGCGCAGAGCAGTGCGACGGTTCCGGCAACTGCACCGACGCGCCGAACGAGACCTGCACGCACCTGACCACGAGCTGCAAGACCGGAATCTGCGACTCCAAGGCCGACGAGTGCGTGGCGATCAACGTCGCGGACGGTACGCCGTGTGAGGCCGGAGGAGAGTGCCTCGTCGGCGGCGGCAGCTGCCAGAGCGGCGTCTGCACGGGTGCGGCGACGACGCTGTCTCCGACCTGCCGCTGGGTCGTCCTGGGCGGATCGCCCGCCGGCGCGGTGCGCGTTCGCCTCGGCACAGGCTCGACGGTGGACGCCGACATGTGCGGCGACACCGCGAGGTTCGGCGGCACCTCGACCCACAGCCTCGTCGGTATCGCCGACAGCGGCGAGAGCATCCGGTTCCACGGCGCGCCCGTCATCGACGGGGACATCGTGACGGGAAAAGGTACGGTGAAGGCGAACAACTACACCGACATCCCGGGCACTCTCGTCAAATTCGTCGATACCAATCTGATCGTGCCGAAGCTGCCTTCCGGGTTCGTGAACACGAAAGGCGTTCACCCGCTGGTGACCGTCTGCAACGACGACCAGACGCTGCTCGCGAGCGCCGACTCGGTCCTCGACAACATGGCGTCCACCGGCACCGAGGATGGCTTGAAGGTGGGCATCGGCGATACCTATGAGATCGACGTGACCGGCGACGGTGTCGCCGTCATCGACATGGCCAGCCTCAAGCTCTCGCGCCGTTCGACCCTCTCGCTCAAGGGCACCGCCAGCGACGTGATCATGCTGCGCATCAACGAAGGCCGCCTGAAGCTCAGCTTCGGTGCGAACGTCGTGCTCGACGGCCTCGTACCGCAGAACGTGCTGTTCTATGCGGACGGCGAGAAGTGTCGCGTCGCGCCGGGCTCCGTCGGCGCCGGCACGATGTACTGCCCGAACGCAGGCCGCTTCGTGGTAGGCACGGGCGTAGAGTGGTCAGGCACGTTCATGGGCGCCAGGCGCGAGCTGCGCGTGCGCTTCAACGCGCACCTCACGCACGTGCCGTTTACCGGGTTCTGACGACGGGGTCGGCTCCCGGCTCGGCAGGGGCCTTGACGTCCGGATGAAAAGAAAGGGCCGGGTCCGATCGGACCCGGCCCTTTCTTTTCCGGCGTTTCGAGAGCGCCCGTTCAACGACGAGCTTCGCGTTCCTTACGCTGCGGCGCCTTCGAACGCGGGCAGCGTCGTGTAGCGCGTGAGGTGCCAGTCGGCGTCGCCGAAGAGACCCTGCAGCACGCGCACGCGCTTGAAGAAGAGCCCGACGTCCTGCTCGTCGGTGATGGCGATTCCGCCGAAGAGCTGGACGGAATTTTCCTGCACGAACCAGCCGCCTTGCTGAAGCTGGACCTTCGCAGCAGAGATCGCGCTCTTGCGGTCTTCGGCGTCCTCGCTGTCCGCCTTGATGGCCGCCAGCAGCATCATTCCCTTGCAGAGCTCGACTTCCGCGAACATGTCGGCCGCGCGGTGCTGAAGCGCCTGGAACGAGCCGATCGTTTTGCCGAACTGCTTTCGCTGCTTCAGGTAGTCGAGCGTCAGCGCCAGCAGGGCCGCCAGCTCCCCCTGGGCCTCGGCGCACGCGGCTGCAGCGCCGCGGTCGAGCGCCCACTCGATGCTCGCATGGGCAGCGCCTTCGGCGCCGAGCAGGCGATCGGCGCCGACTTCCACGCCGTCGAGTACGAGAAGTCCCGTGGAGTGGCCATCCATCCCGTGCACGCGCCTCCGCGTCAGGCCCGGCGCGTCGCCGTCGATCACGAAGAGCGAGAGTCCTTCCTGGTCGCGCGTGCCGCCGGACGTTCTCGCGACCACGACGATGCGATCGGCCGCGTGCCCGTTGAGTACCCACACTTTCTCGCCGCGAAGCGTGTAGCCGGACGCGGATCTGGTCGCCGTCGTCTCGCAGTCGCTGGGTTCGTAGCGTCCCTGGCGCTCGGCGTACGCAAACGCGAGCGTCGTCGTTCCTTCGAGCATCGGTGCGAGGAACTTCTCGACCTGCGCGCTGCTGCCGAGCTTCGAAATCAGCCCGCCGGCGAGCACGACCGACGCAATGTACGGTTCGGGTACCAGGCCACGGCCGAGCTGCTCGAGGATGAGCGCGGTGTCGACGAAGCAGCCGCCATAGCCGCCCTGCGACTCGGGGAACGCGACGGCCAGCCAGCCGTTGTCGCCCATCGTCTTCCAGACTTTCGGCTCCCAGCCGACTTCCGTTCCACGCATCTGCCGGAATCGCGTGACAGGGGAATCCTTGTCCACGAACTTCCGGACGGCGTCGACGACCATTTTCTGTTCTTCGGTAAGCTCGAAATTCATCGCTGGTTTTCCTGCAGGAAAGTGGTTCGAGCCCGCGCACGGCGAAGGAACCGCGCGGCGCGGATGCTTCGCTCGGGCGAGGGCGGTGTAGGTCAGGCCGACGGCAGGCCGAGGATCATCTTCGAGATGATGTTCTTCTGGATCTCGTTGGAGCCGCCGTAGATCGTCGTCGCGCGAAGGTAGTTGAAGTTCGACGCCATCCAGAGCTGGTACTCCGGCATCGCATCGGTCGGCGAGTCGAACCAGCCGAGCGCGTTGTGGCCCATCGCGTCCATCGCGAGCTCGGTGATCTCCTGCTGCACCTCGGTACCGGCAACCTTGAGGATCGAGCTCTCGGCGCCCGGAGCGTGGCCGAGCTGCGCAGAAGCCAGCGTGCGCAGGTTGGCCATGCCGACGGTGCGCAGCCGGATCTCGAGCCTGGCAAGACGGCGGCGGAAAGCGGCATCGTCCATCAGCGTTCCGCCGCCCACGCGAGCGTCGGCCGCGATGCGGCGAACGAGACGAAGCAGGCGGCTCGACTCCGCGACGCCGCCGATCGAGGTGCGCTCGTGACCGAGCAGGGCCTTCGCCATGGTCCAGCCCTGGTTCTCGGGACCGACGCGGTTGGCCTGCGGCACGCGCGCGTTGTCGAACCACGTCTCGGAGAACGCCGGCGTGCCGCCGATCGTGAGGAACGGCTTCACTTCGATGCCGGGAGTGTTCCTGATGTCGGCGAGCAGGAACGAGATGCCTTCCTGCTGCTTTCCGTTCTGGCTCGTGCGCGCGAGCACGAAGATCCAGTCGGCATACTGCGCGTGGGTCGTCCAGGTCTTCTGGCCGTTGAGGATGTAATCGTCGCCTTCCTTCTCGGCGCGAAGCTGCAGGCTCGCGAGGTCGGAGCCGGAGTTCGGCTCGCTGTAGCCCTGGCACCACACCTCGTCGCCCGCGAGGATCTTCGGCAGAAAGCGCTTCTTCTGCTCGTCGGTCCCGAACTGGATGATCAGCGGCCCGACCATCGTCAGGCCGAAGGGAGAGAGCGACGGAGCGTTGGCCGCGACCATCTCCTCGCTGAAAATGTGGCGCTTGCCGACGTCCCAGCCGGTGCCGCCGACTTCTTCGGGCCAGTGCGGCGCGGACCAGCCCTTCTGATGAAGGATCTTGTGCCAGCGCATGATGTCGGCGTGCTCGTAGTGCCCGCCGTTTTCGGCCTTGTGCTTGAGGTCGGCCGGCATCGCCTCGGCGATGAACTTTCTTACCTCGTCACGAAACGCGATCTGGTCCGGAGTGAAGGACATGTCCATGGAAGGTCTGCTCCTGCCGCGTTCGGCGCTGACGCTGCCGCTGCGACGGCGCGGAACGTAGCGAGCACTCGGGCCGATGCAAGCGCGCGAGGCCGGACGCGCATAGCGGGCCATCTGCTGCGTTGGACGTCCGGTCGCTCACTCCAGCGTACGGGAAGTACGCTTCCGTTCGCTCCTCGGACGTCCGCCTTGCAGCTGACCCACTCTGCGCGCCCGGCTCGTGTAGCGTGCACTCTCGTCGCCCGGACGACTAGGCGACGGGGAAGGCGGTTAGAATCGAAGTTATGGTCGCGACCACTGTGGAGACGGCGGAGTCGGGGTCGAGGTCGTGGCGGGTGCGGATTTCGTTCCAGCTTTCCCACGAGGTGACGGCGGCGAGGGCGGCGACGATGTGGCGGCGCGTGCGCTCGTCGCGCTGCTCGAGCTCGGGCCGGAAGGTCGTCTCGATCTCGGTGCGCGCGAGACCGCGGATCCACGAGAGCCGGCGCGCGATCTCCGTCGAGAACGGCTCGTGAAGAAGGGCTACGCGGCGGACGGGCGACACGCGCTCGTTCAACGTGCACCAGCGGGTGGCGAGCAGGCTGGCGCGCTCGGCGAGCGGGCCGCTGGTCGGGGCGGGTTCCGGAACGTCCCGGCTCACTCTCTGGATCTGCAGAACGGCCGCCTCGCTGTGGAGGGTTTCCATGTCCTGGAAATGGCGGAACACGGCCCGTTCGGACACGCCCGCTTCGGCCGCGATGGCCCGGGCCGTCGGCCTCATGTCCCCCCCGTCCACCAGGTTGAGGTAGGCCTCGGCGACGGCACGCCTCGTGGTCGCCGAGCGGAGGGTCCGCCCGTCTTCCTTCTTGAGTCCTTGCCCCGGGGTTCTGGCCAACGTGTTCACCGCCATGGGATGGAAATTATCAATTGTCAGACTGCCTGCCAACTGTTATATGCTCCCGATACCGGCGCCGATACAGGCGGCGCCGTCGGGAGGACCTTCGATGACCGGATCCAGGCTGCACTCGCGGGCCAGTGTGCCCGCCTCGATTCGCCGTGCGCTCGCGACGGCCGTTCTGTCGGGCAGCGTCACCGGGCTCGCTCCGGGCCAGGTGGTCACGGCGGCCTTCGCAGACCCGATTCCTCCTGCTCAGGACTGGGTGCGCACCGAAACGCGCGCCAACTGCACCAACTACAACGTGTACCGCCAGCCGTTCTTCGGCGAGACGCACATCCATACCAAGTACTCGGCGGACGCGGTTCTTGCACGCACCCGCAACGATCCCTACGACGCCTACCGCTTCGCCAAGGGCGGGCCCGGCGGCGTCGTCGGCCTTCCGCCCTACGACGCCATGGACGTGCCGCACCGCACGGCCCAGATCGACCGGCCTCTCGATTTCACGGCGGTCACCGATCACTCGGAGGGATTCGGCGAGGCGCGCATCTGTCTCGATCCGGGGTACGACGGTTACGACTTCTCGCTGTGCGAGGATCTGCGCGACACGCTGGACAACGACTACCAGCCGACCAACGCGCTGCCGAGCGCGTTCCAGACGTTCTTCTTCGCGCTGACCCAGGAAGACCCTTTGCGATTCCCCGAGATCTGCGGACCCGCGCCGGGATACGCCGACTGCATGGCCGAGGCCGGCCTCGTCTGGCAGGACATGCAGGACGCCGCCGAAGCGCACTACGATCGCACCGCGGCCTGCACGTTCACGACGTTCAACGCCTACGAGTGGAGCGGCCAGCCGCTCGGCAACAACCTCCACCGCAACATCATCTTCCGCAACGACGAAGTCCCGGCGCTGCCGATCAGCTACTACGAGAAGCCGCTCTCCCACGACATGCGCCTGGAGCTCAAGGCCCAGTGCCTCGACGCACCCGGCAACTGCGACGTTCTCGCCATCCCGCACAACTCGAACATGGCGAAGGACCAGATGTTCTACAATCGCAACGACGGCGGCGGACCGATGACGGTCGGCTACGCGACGCTGCGTGCGGAGCTCGAGCGCATCATGGAGCTCACGCAGGTCAAGGGTGACTCCGAGTGCCGCGACGGCGTCGCCGGCACCACCGACGAGCTGTGCCAGTTCGAGAACAACACGACCGCGAACATCCTGTCGGGCAAGCTTCCGAACGACGCTGCGTTCTCGCAGTTCGCGTACGCGCGCGGCGGCCTGAAGCGCGGCCTCACGCTCGAAAAGGACCTCGGCGTCAACCCGTACGCGCTCGGCTTCATCGGCTCGACCGACACGCACAGCGGCGTCCCCGGCGCGGTGAGCGAAGTGGATTACGGCCGCATCGGCCAGACCGGCATCGCCGACTCCTCCCCCGCCTTCATCCTCGCCGACGCGACGCAGCCGTCGAAGGTCGAGCTCAACCCCGGCGGCCTCGCCGTCGTGTGGGCCGAGGAGAACTCGCGCGACGCGATCTTCTCGGCGATGCGTCGCCGCGAAACCTACTCGACCTCGGGCACGCGCCCGATCGTCCGCGTCTTCGGCGGCGACCTGCCGCTCGACCTGTGCACCAACCCCGAGCTCGACTTCGTGGAAGACGGATACGATCGCGGCGTACCCATGGGCGGCGACATCGGTCCGGTGCGCGGCAAGAACTCGCCGCGCTTCGCGGTCTACGCGCAGAAGGACCCGGGCGGCCTCAGCACGCCGCTTCAGCGCGCACAGATCGTCAAGGGCTACATCGACGACATCGGGTTCGCGCAGGAGATCGTCTACGACATCGCCGGCAATCCCGACAACGGCGCGGACGTGGACCTCGATACGTGCGCGGAGACCGGAACGGGCGACAGCACGCTCTGCGCGGTCTGGGAGGACCCCGAGTTCGATCCGGCGAAGAACGCCTTCTACTACGTGCGCGTCGTCGAGAACCCCACGTGCCGCTGGCACAAGCGTCTCTGCAACAGCCTCAGCACCTGCTCGACGACACTGCTGTCGTGCTCGCTCGATCCCACACGCACGTGCACCGACAACGCCGACTGCGAGGCCCACGACGTCGGCTCGACCTGCACGCTGACGTACCCGGCCATCTGCGTGAACAACGCCGACTGCGAGATCCTGAACGCCGGCACGTGCGGCGTGGTGCCCGCCGTCGACTGCGACAACCCCGGCACGGTTCCCTATGCGGCGGCCGAGTGCTGCGACATGGCCAACCCGTGGACGATCCAGGAGCGCGCCGTCGCTTCGCCGATCTACTACCACCCCGGCTCCATCGGCGTCAGCAAGGGCAAGATCGGCTTCAAGGACACCAACGAGGATTCGCTGCAGCTGCAGATCGTGATCCCCGACGCGCCGTCCGAGCTCGACCCCGCGACCAAGGACCTCGTGCTCACGCTGAGCGACGAAGCGACGGTGTGGACGGCGACGATTCCCGCCGGAACCATGGAAACGAAGAAGCCCGGCGCGTCGTACACGTACAAGAACACCGCCGGCCCGATCTCGGGCATCACCGGGTTGTCGGTCAAGATCAGCAGCAAGGGTGCCGCCAAGATCAAGCTGAAGGCGGCGCTGCTCGACCTGGCGGCCCTCACGCGCGAGAGCCAGACGCTTTCCGTCGACTTCGTGTCGGGAACGTACAGCTCGACCACCAAGCGCCACTGGAGCTACAAGGAGCCGAAGCTGTCGCTCACGAAGTAGGCGCGAGGCGCTGAGGCCGGCGGCGCCGGATCGATCCTGCGCCCGTTGCTCTTTTCGTTGACGCGCGACAGGCGTACGACAACTCCTTTCGATGCCGACGCCGTCCCTCCTCGCCCGGATCCTTCGCGCCCCGGCCCTGCACTTCGCAGCGGCCGGGGCGCTTCTTTTTGCGGGAACACGTGCGGTCGAAGGCGCCGGCGCGTCGGCGGCGCATGCGAACGCGCGCATCATCACCATCGACGCCGTGCGCATCCGCGGGCTCAAGCGCGACTACAGCCTCGCCTACAAGGGCAACCCCAGCGAAGCGGAGGTCCGGGCCCTCGTCGACAAGGCCGTGGCGGACGAAATCCTCTTCCGCGAGGGCATCGCGCTCGGTTTCGAGCAGGGCGACCGCGCGGTCGCGTGGCGGCTCGTGCAGAAGATGCGCTATCTCGGCGAGGAGAAGCACGAGGACGAGGCGCCCGAAGACCTCTACGAGCGCGCGATCGAGCTCGGCTTCCATCTGTCGGATCCCGTCGTCAAGCAGATCATCGCCGAGAAAGTCCGCCTCGTCGTCGGGTTCGCCGCGCAGAAGATTTCCGACGCCGAGCTCGAGACGTGGTACGCCGCGCACGCGGACGAGTTCTCGCAGGCAGGCCGCGTCACGATCCGTCACGTCTTCTTCGACCGCGGCCGCCGCGGCGACGAAGGCGCACGCACGAACGCCGGCGACGCCATGCAGAAGGCCGAAGGACACGGGCTCGAGATCGAGGAGACGCTCGGCGGCGATCCCTTCGTGATGGGGCGGCGACTCGCGGGGCAGGGGCCCAACGACCTGCAGAAGTTCTTCGGGCCGGATTTCTCGGACCAGGTTCTCGCGCTGCCCGCGGGCTCGTGGCAGGGACCGGTCGAGTCGACGTTCGGCTGGCACCTCGTCTTCGTCGAGGAGCGCTTCGAGCCGCGCCTGCCTGAGCTCGCCGAAGTGCGCTCGCGGGTGGAGAAGAGCTACCAGGCGGCGAAGCGGAACGAGCGCGTTGCGAAGTACCTGGACGACCTCAGGCTCCACTACACGATCCGCATCGACGAGGATGCGATCCGGGAGAAGACCGTTGGCTGATCTCGCTGCCGCCGGCGTTCTGCGCCGCCGCGCGGCGGCGCTCGTTCTCGCCGTGTTCGCGGCGGCTCCGGTCGTGCGGTGTACCGACGCATTCGCGCATGCGCTCGACCCGATCCTGTTCGAGCTGAAGGAGCGGGAGGACGGAAAGGTCGACGTGGTGTGGAAGGCGCCGAACGCGCGCGTCCCGGGCGTCGATCTCGTGCCGATCCTGCCGCCCGAGTGCAAGACCGTCGGCACGGTCGCCAGGGAAGACGACGCCGAGGCGACGACGGCGAAATGGACGATGGACTGCGGCGGCGGGATCGTCGGCCGCACGGTCGGGGTGACCGGCCTCGAAACGACCGACGCGCTGCTGCGCGTGACGCTCCTGTCGGGCGCCGTCGACCGCCGCGTGCTCGGGGCCGAGCGCCCGACCGTGGTCGTGCAGGGCGAGCCGTCGCGCATGGACGTGCTGCATGACTACGCGATGCTCGGCGTCGAGCACATCGCGACGGGCATCGATCACCTGCTCTTCGTCTTCGGGCTGCTGCTGCTCACGGCGGGAACGCGGCAACTCCTCGCCACGATCACCGCTTTCACGCTCGGTCATTCGGTCACGCTCGCTCTCGCGGCGCTCCAGATCGTCCAGGTGCCGCAGGCTCCCGTCGAAGTGGTGATCGCGGTGACGATCTACATTCTCGCCGTCGAGCTCGCGCGCGAGGTCGCGACCGGATCGACCCTGCTGCGCCGGCGCCCGTGGGCGATGGCGTTCTCGTTCGGCCTGCTGCACGGCCTCGGCTTTGCGGGTGCGCTGCGCGAGGCCGGGCTGCCGCACAACGACGTCCCGCTCGCGCTGCTCTCCTTCAACCTCGGAATCGAAGCGGGCCAGATCGCGTTCGTGGCCGCGGTCCTCGCGGTCTACGCACTCGCGCGTCCCGTGCTGCGCGGCCTACCCTTCGCCGCGCGCCGCGCCCCCGTCTACGCGATGGGCGCCGCGTCTTTCTACTGGATCCTCGAGCGCGCCGCCGCCCTCTGAAAAATCGGGGGGAGCCGCGAACCGGTGAGTGGCGAGTCCAGCTCCATTCCGTAAGGAGCGCGAAGCGCGACGTTGAGATGGCTCTATCGAAGCGCGACCCCCGAATAAATCAGATCCGTCCCCGATTTTTCCGCTTCAGCTTGCCGGTGGCCGTGCGGGGAAGCTCTTTCACGAAGCGGAGGTCACGCGGGACCTTGTAGGCGGCGATGCGCTCGCGGCACCACGCCTGCAACTCGTCGCTGTCCGGGGACGCACCGTCGCGCGCGACCACGAGCGCGACGATCCGCTCGCCCCATTCGTCGTCGGGCTCGCCGAGGACGAGGCTTTCGGCGACGGAGGGATGCTGCTCGAGAGCCTGTTCCACTTCGACAGGCGACACGTTCTCGCCGCCGGTGATGACGACGTCGTCGCAGCGCCCCGCGATGGCGAGGTTGCCCTCCTCGTCGAAGCGGCCGCGGTCGTGAGTGCGAAACCATCCGCCCGCGATACGGCTCTCGTCGATCGCGTCGTCCTCGCCCGTTCCGTCGCCAGCAGAAGCCGCGCGCTCGTCAGGCGATCGCAGGTATCCTCGCATCACCGTCGCGCCGCGTACGCAGACCTCTCCCCAGCCCTCGGCGTCCGCCTCCAGGATGCCCACCCGGACGCCGCCGAGCGGTCGTCCAGCGACTCCGCGTGCGGCGTCCGTGCTTCCCGGCACGCCGGTGGCGATCTGCGAGCACGCTTCCGTCATGCCGTACGTGGGCGTCACGGGCAGGCCGGCGTCGAGCGCCCGCTGCCCGAGCGCCGGCGAGAGCGGCGCACCGCCGACGAGCACGCAGCGCAGCGCGGGCGACGCGGCCTGCGTCATCTGGTCGAGCACGCGCGCGAGCATCGTCGGAACGAGGGAAACCATGGTCGGTGCCGCTCCGCGCCGCGGCTGGCGAGCGAGCGCGTCCACCGCGCGCTCCGTGTCGAAAGCCGGCTCGAGCGCGACCTCGCTGCCTTCGAGGGCCGAGCGCGTGAGGATGGCGAGGCCGCCGATGTGGAACAGCGGAAGCGTGGCGAGCCAGACGTCGCGCCGGCCATGCCCGAGGCGCACGCGCGACGCGGCGGCCGACGCTGCGTGGTTGGCGTTGGTGAGCACGACGGCCTTCGGCGCGGCGCTGCTGCCGGACGTCATCACGACGGTCAGCGCGGCGAACGGATCGATCTCGACCGGAACCTCTGCCGATTTCGACGCGGCGGCGACGGCGAGGTCGAACGGATGCAGGTGCGCGCGCTCGCCCCACCACGCCCGTGCGGCGCCGTCCTCCCCTGCACCGGCCGGAGGCGCATCGCCTTCATCCACGACCAGGCGAGGGGTTGTCTGCGACACGACGTCCGCGAGCTCTTCGGCCCCGAGCCGGAGATTCAGCGGCAGCATCGCGGCGCCGACCATCTGCAGCGCGTGCAGCATCGCGACCATGCGCGGATGCGGCTTCATGCGCACGGCGACGATGTCTCCGCGCGCGATGCCCTGGCGCGCGAAGGCTCCTGCCAGCGCAGCAGCGTCGTTCGCAAGCTCGGTCCACGTGACGGCGCGCCCCTGGTAGCGGATGGCAACGGCGTCGCCGCGGCGGCGCGCGTGACTGGCGACCCACGCCTCGCTCATGACCCGTGACCGCTGACCACCGAGTCGATGTCCACGCCGAGGCCCGGTCCGTCGGCATGGACCTCGGCTGCCGACTCGTCCTCGACACCGTCGCCGATCAGAAAGTGCCCGCCGAGCCCGATCGCATGAAGACTGCGGGCGCCGCTCGAGTAAGCAGCCGCCGCGACGTGCACCGCGGCGGCGCGGCCGACCCGGCTTTCGATCGAGTCCGTGAAGACCACGTCGAGACCCGCGCGAATCGCCGCGTCCGCCAGCGCGAGCGCCGCGATCGGCCCGCCGACCCGCTCGAGCTTCAGCACGAGAAAAGACCAGCGCCCGCACGCGAGCGCCGCTTCGAGGTCGGCCGAAGTGCAGATCGACTCGTCGAGCGCGAGCGGAACCGAAGACTCGAGCCGCACGACTTCCGCGGCATTGCGCAGGGGCTCTTCGACAAAATCGGGAGCGACCGCTGCGAGTGCCTTCAGCGCTTCCGTCGCCCCGCGACCCCACCACGCACCATTCGCGTCGAGGCGCAGCCCCGAGTCCGGTCCGATCGCGCGCCGCACCGACGTCGCCCGCGCGAGGTCGAGCGAAAGATCACCGCACCCCACTTTGACCTTGAAGCAGCACAGGCCCCGCTCGTACAGCTCTGCCGCCTCGCGCGCCATCGCGGCCGGGCTGTCCTCGCCGATCAGTGCCGAAAGCGGAAGTGTCGTGAAGTCGCCGGTCGCACCGAGCATTTCGGCGACGCTGCGTCGCAGGCGCCGGCTCTCGACGTCGAGAAGTGCGGTTTGCAGGGCCGAGCGAAGCACGGCGGGCGCCTCGGCGCCCTGCGTCCAGCGCAGCAGCTCGCCGGCGGCGGGCTTGTCGCGACGGATACTCTCGGCTGCCGCGCGGAACCAGCGCACGGTGTTGTCGGCGGGTGCTGCCCGCAGCCAGTCCACGCTGCTTCCCTCGCCGACCCCTTCGCTGCCGTCCTCGGCGACGAGGTGCAGCAGGCGCACCGATCGCGACGTCACGCTGCCGTGCGCGCCGCGCAGCGCGTGGCGCAGCGCGAGCGGCCGGCGGATGACGCTCGCATCGACGATGCGGCCGGTGAGGGCGGGGAGCTCGGCGGCCATGGCGGTCACCACCATGTGCCGCTTCCACTCATAGAGAAAGCCGTCCGGCTGCGATTCCGGCCGACAGCAGCAACCCGTACACGAGCTGGAGGCGAGCGGTCTCGCCGAGCGATTCGTTGAGGGCGCTGCCGGTTCGCGCGCGCAGATTCCGGATGGTCCGGACGGCAAGTGGAACAGCGGCGAGTGCGAGCAGTGTCCCGGGCAGGAAGACCGCGAGCGGCAGGGGAGCGAAGACCGCGGTGAGCACGAGGACCTCGTAGGCCCGCCGTGTTGCGCGCTCGCCGAAGCGCACGGCCGTGGTCCGCTTGCCGGCCGCGCGATCCGTCGGGATGTCGCGCAGGTTGTTCACGACGAGGATGGCGACGGCGAGCAGACCGATCGGAATCGAGAAGCACACCGCGAACAGGAGGGCGAACGCGGCGTACGTCGCGCTGGGCGCCGCGACTATCTGGAGATGCACGGTTCCGACGACCGGTACGACGCCGAAGAACACGAACACGAAGACGTCGCCGAGCCCGAGCGACGCGAGAGGTTTCGGCCCGCCCGCGTAAGCCCACGCGCACAGCATCGAGAGGAGACCGATCGTGAGGATGGGCCAGCCGCCGCGCAGGATGAGGGGAACCGCGAACAGCGCGGCGAGCACGAGCACGAAGACGAACGCGCGCTTCATGTCGGCCGCCGAGACGAGCCCGGCCTGAACGGCACGGACCGGTCCGAGCCTTTCCGCCGTGTCGATGCCCGCTTCGGCGTCGAAGCAGTCGTTCGCGAAGTTGACGCCGACCTGGATGCAGAGCGCCGAAGCGATCGTCGCGAGCGCAATGCCGAAGTCGGCAAGACTCCGCGGCGGCGCGATCGAAAGGCCGACGAGGATCGGGACGAGGCTCGCCGTCAGCGTGCGCGGCCGCGCCGCCAGCCACCAGCTCTCCCAGCTCCGTCCGCCGCCCATCGACCCGCTCAGGGCAGTCGGCGAAACTTCGAGAAGTCCGGCTGGCGCTTCTCGACGTACGCGTTGCGTCCCTCCTGACCTTCCTCGCTCATGTAGAACAGCAGCGTCGCGTTGCCGGCGAGCTCCTGGATGCCCATCTGCCCGTCGAGCTCCGCGTTGAACGAGGCCTTGAGGCAGCGCAGCGCGAGCGGGCTCAGCGCGAGCATGTCGCGGCACCAGGCGACCGTCGTCTCCTCGAGCTCGGCGAGCGGTACGACCGTGTTGACGAGGCCCATGTCGAGCGCTTCCTGCGCACCGTACTGGCGGCAGAGGAACCAGATCTCGCGCGCCTTCTTCTGGCCGACGACGCGAGCGAGGTACGACGCGCCGAGACCGCCGTCGAAGCTGCCGACGCGCGGTCCGGTCTGGCCGAAGCGCGCGTTGTCGGCCGCGATCGTCAGGTCGCAGACGACGTGAAGCACGTGGCCGCCGCCGATGGCCCAGCCTGCGACCATCGCGACGACGGGCTTCGGAAGGCTGCGGATGAGGCGCTGGAGGTCGAGGACGTTGAGGCGCGGCACGCCGTCCTTGCCGACGTAACCCTGGTCGCCGCGCACGCGCTGGTCGCCGCCGCTGCAGAACGCGCGGCCGCCTTCGCCTGTCAGGATGACGACGCCGATCTCTTCGTCCTCGCGGGCACGCGCGAAGGCGTCGATCAGCTCCATCGTGGTCCCCGGGCGGAAGGCGTTGTGCACCTCGGGCCGGTTGATCGCGATGCGCCCGATGCCTTCGGCCTTCGTGAACGTGATGTCCTCGTACTCGCGGACGGTCTTCCAGTCGAGGGCCGGCCGGATGGCCGATTCGGCGTTCTCGTGGGGCGTTGCCTGCGTGCTCATGGGTGTCGGTTCCTTTTCGGCAGCGCGCTCAGTTCGGGAGAGTGAACGCGGTGTCCTGCATGGTGAGGAAGCCGTCGACGAGCGAGAGAAACTCGTCGGGCTTCTCGAGGTGGACGTTGTGGCCGGCGCCGTCGACGATCGCGCAACGCGCATTCGGCAGCGCGGTGCGGAGCTCGCGCGCGATCGCGGCGTACTTCTCGTCGAGGGCGCCCGCGACGAGGAGCACGGGGGCGACGATCTTGTGGAGATGCTCGCCCAGCCAGTGCTGCGTGCCGGTACCGGCGTGCCTCAGGCTGCGCGCGAGCGCGGCCGGGTCGCCGCGAAGCCGGCGCGCACGCTGGTCGGCGCGCACCGTGGCCGGAAGGTTCTTCTGGGTGGCGAAGAGCGGCAGCTCCTCCCACGCGCTCACGAAGGCGTCGAGGCCGTCCCGAGTGAGCGCGGTGGCGCGGCCTTCGTCGTCGCTCCTGCGCGCGGCGCGCGCCGCCTCGTCCTCGATGCCGGCACTGCCGCTCTCGAGGACGAGCGATGCGACGCAGCCCGGCCGCGTGGCGGCAAAGTAGAGCGCGGCACGCGCCCCGAACGAGTAGCCGACGAGGTGCCCTTTCGGCGCTTCGAGCGCTTCGAGCACGGCCTCGATGCGATGACAGACCGAGTCCATGCTGCAGTCGGAGTCCTCGGCCGCTTCTTCGGCCGGGCCGTGACCCGGAAGGTCGAAGACGGCGAGGCGTCGCCCGCTCTGCAGGCGCGTCGCGACCTCGTGCCAGTCTTCCTTGCAGCCGAGGAAGCCGTGCAGGAGCAGGACGGGGATGTCGTCGCGTGGCGCGCTCACGCGATCCTCCGGGTAGCACCCGGGCTGTCCTCTTGCCGGCTCGGGGCTCCGGCGGCGGCCTGGGCGGCGTGGACGATGGCCTGCTGGGCGCGGCGGCCTGCTTCGCGATCGGTGCGGACTTCGACCACGGCTGGTCCGCCGGCAGATGCAGCGAGCGCGGCGGCGATGGTCGCGTCGAGATCCTTGCGCGCATCGACGCGCGCGAAGAACGCGCCGGTCACCGACGAGATCCGCTCGAGGTCCGCGCCGTGCGGCGTGCCGAAGTAGCGCTCGAACGCATCGCCGGCGTCCGGCGTGCGCCCGAGCGTGTCGTGAATCGGCAGATAGGAGAAAATGCCGCCACCGTCGTTGTTCACGACGACGACGAGCAGCGGAATCCGGTCGCGCGCGGCCATCGCGAGCGCGCCGGAATCGTGAAGGAAGCTGAGGTCGCCGACCACGAGCGCGGTCGGGCCCTCGTTCCGCGACGCCCACGCGACGCCGAGGGACGTCGACAGCACGCCGTCGATGCCGCTCGCACCGCGGTTGGCCATCACGCGCAGCCGCGTGGCGTCGGAAGCGAGGAAGGCCTCGGCGTCGCGCACCGGCATGCTGTTGCCGACGACGAAGGTCGCGCCGTCGGGAAGCGCCCTCGCCACGCTGCGGAGCGCAAGCGCGTCAAAAAGCGTCGTCTCCCGCTCGAGGCCAGCCTCGAGCGAATCGCGCGCGGCCGACGACATCGAGAGCCAGCGCTCACGCCACGAAGCCGTTTCCGCACGCGGAGGACCGTCGCAGGCGGCGGCGAGTTCGCGACAGAGCGTGCGAGCGTCGGCACGAACGATCGTCGCGGCGGTGCGCGTCGGGTCGGGCCAGGCTGCGTCGGAAACCACGATGTGGTCGGCCGGCCACGATTCTTCGAGCCAGCGCTGCACCGAGCGCGGCACCGGCGTGAGCCCGAAGCGAAGGATCGCGTCGGGCCTCAGCTCCGCACGCAGGGCGTCGTTGCGCAGCAGCGGCTCGATGGCGTCGACGACGTGCGAGCGGTCGTGGTCGCCGAAGCGGACGCCGCTCAGGGGATCGGCGAGGACGGGCCAGTCGAGCGCGCGCGCGAGCTCGGCCACTTCCGCGGCCGGCGCTCGGGCGCCCGCGCAAAGGATGACCCCGCTCGAGGCTCCGCGAAGACGAAAGGCGAGGTCGCGAACCTCGCGCGCCGAAAGCGCGGCCTGGCCGAGCACCTCCGTGAACGGTCGTCCGCCGTCGCGCGCGCAAAGGTCGAAGCCCGACCGCGCGGGGAAGCTCGCGTCCACGAACGGCTCGCGCACGCCGACGTTGAGCTGGACCGCGCCGCCGTCGCCGCCCGCTGCGATGGCGGCGGCTCGCGAGGCGACCGAGCGCAGCACGCGTGCGGATTCCGCCGACGGATCGAGGATGGGAACGTCCACGGCCCAGCGTGCGTGCGAGCCGAAGATTCCGAGCTGGTCGATGATCTGGGGCGTCGCGCACTCGCGCTGTTCGGGAGGACGGTCGGCGGTGAGCAGCAGCAGCGCGCCGCCTGCGAGCGAAGCCTCGACGGCAGCCGGAAGCAGGTTGGCGGCGGCCGTGCCCGAAGTGCACACGACCGCGACCGGGCGCCGCGTCGCGCGCGCGATGCCGAGCGCGAAGAACCCCATGCTGCGCTCGTCGAGCACGACGTGGCTCGTGAGATCGGGTCGTTCGGCGACCGCGAGCGCGAGCGACGTCGAGCGCGAGCCGGGGGCGATGCAGACCGAGCGGAGCCCGGCGCGTACGAATTCGTCGAGCAGCGCGCGCGCGCAGAAGAGAGCGGCGCTCGGGCCGGCCGTTTTCACGGCCGCGCTCACGACAGGCTCCTCACTCCGGTCACGATCTGGATCGCGCCGAGCATCGCGCGCTCGTGGCGCACGTCGGCGAAGCCGGCGCGCTCCAGCATGCGCTTCATTTTCGACCACGGCGGCAGGTAGGCCGCCGATTCGGGCAGGTAAGAGTAGGCCTTGCGATCGGCGAGCACGCGTCCGACGAGCGGCACCACCCTGTCGAAGTAGAGCGAATGGCCGAAGCGCACGAAGCCGTTGTCGGGCTTGTCGACCTCGAGCAGCCCCACGCGGCCGCCGGGGCGCAGCACGCGCGCCATCTCGTCGAAGGCCGGCTGCAGTTTCGCGAAGTTGCGCAGCGCGAAGCCGCACACGACGGCGTCGCACGAGGCGCTTCGGATCGGCAGTCGCATGGCGTCGCTGCGCACGAGAAGGCCGGCCAGTCCGCGCGAGCCTGCGTGATCGAGCATGCGCGCCGCGTAGTCGGTGGCGATCACGCGCGCGCCGCGCTCGCGGCACATCTCGGCGAAGTCGCCTGTTCCGCACGCGACGTCGAGGACGAGGTCGCCGCGACCGACGCGGATACGGTCGAGCGTGAGGCGGCGCCAGTTCTGGTCGAGGCCGAACGTGAGCAGCCGGTTCATGCGGTCGTAGTGAGGAGCGATGCGGTCGAACATCTCCTCGACCACGGCCGCTTTTTCGGCGGAAGAAGGAAGCGTCATCGCCAGCTCACCTTCAGTTTCGTTCGCGAGGCCACTTTCAGAGCGAACGAGAGGGTCGAAGAGTCGCCCTTCTTGCGCAGGCGCCGGAGCGCGCGGCCGACGAGCACGCGCTGGAAGTGGTGAGCGACGATCGCGGTCACGACGGGAAGCAGCTCGCGGAACGCGGCCGCGACCTCCTCGCCGTTCTCGGGTCTTTCCCCATCGACGCTGCGCGTACTGCTGCCCCGGTGCTTCTTGCGCACGTGATCGTCGAAGAGGTCGATGGCCGCGTCGCAGGTCTTGCGGATCGCGCGGTCGTGGCGAACGGCCAGGGCGAGCAGGCTCGCCAGCGGGAAGCCGTACCCGAGAAGCCGGACGGCGCCGCGCGCCGCCGCCAGGTCGCCGTCGCCGTAGCGGCAGCGGCCGTCGGCGTCTTCGAGCCCTTCGGCGAGCCCCGCGGCCTCGACCGATCGGATGAGCGCGCCCGGAACCCCGATGGCCTCGGCGAGCTGGTCCCCGGTATAGGCGGCCGCGTCGGCCTCCTCCTCCAGAGCGGCCAGGAGGGCGGTGTCGCTGCGTTCGGCTGGTCCCCCGGCCGAGGCGGGATCACGCTCGAGAAGCAGGCGAATCGCCTTGAGGGACAAGCCCTTGGCTGCCATCGAACGGATCAGCCGCAGGCGGTCGAGGTGCTCGTCGGTGTAGACGGCCTTGCGGCCGGACCTCCCCGGAAGGGGGAGCAGGCCGCCGGTCTGGTAGAAGCGGATCGTGTCGACCGAGACGCCGGCGGCGCTCGCGAGATCGGCGACCTCGTACTCCATGAGCGCGGACTCTTAGAGTGATCGCTCGAAAGGTCAATGCGCGCGGCCCTCGCGGATGGCCGAATCGCGACGCCGGTCTCGCCGAGTGGCCGGGCGGGGCGCCGATCCATGCCGGGCGTGGTAGCTAGCGCTGTCGCGCGGACCAGGGCCGGGACGCGGCCGGGTTGCCGCGACAGCTTTTTCAGGCTCAAGAGGGCGGATTGCGCGGGCGGTGACCGCCGCCGGGCGAAATCAGACAACAATTCCGGAGGGACGATCGATGGCAGACGCAACGCAGAAGCTTGGGAGTGAGGAAGAGTCCAGGCGCGTAGCCGAAGAGTCGCGCGAGCAGGAATGGGCAGGGCGCGCCTTCATTCGCGAGCTCTACCTGGGCCAGCTCCCGATCGACATCGTCCATCCGTTCCCGACGGCCGACCGTCGCAACCCCGACTACGCGGAGTGGCACGGCAAGCTCGAAGCGTTCCTGCGCGACGAGGTGGACTCGGCCGAGATCGACCGCACGGGCGAGTACCCCGACCACGTCATCGACGCCCTGCGCAAGCTCGGCGCCTTCGGCATCAAGATCCCGAAGAAGTACGGCGGCCTCGGCTTTTCGGTCAGCGAGTACTGCGACGCGATGGAGCTGATCGGCAGCTACGACGGAAACCTCGTCGCCCTGCTTTCGGCCCACCAGTCGATCGGTGTCCCCCAGCCGCTCAAGGACTTCGGCACCGAGGAGCAGAAGCAGAAGTTCCTCACGCGCTGTGCGGCCGGAGCCATCTCGGCCTTCGCGCTGACCGAGCCCAACGTCGGCTCGGATCCGTCGTCGCTCGCGACGACCTGCACGAAAGACGGCGACTTCTGGGTGCTCAACGGCGAGAAGCTCTGGTGCACCAACGGCACCATCGCCGAGCTCCTCGTCGTGATGGCCCGCAATCCGGAGACGAAGAAGATCAGCGCGTTCGTCGTCGAGAGCGACACGCCGGGCGTCAAGGTCGAGCACCGCAGCCGCTTCATGGGGCTGCGTGCGCTCGCCAACGGCGTCATCTCGTTCACCGACGTGCGCGTGCCGAAGGAGAACCTGATCGGCGGCGAGGGTGCAGGACTTCGCATCGCGCTCACCACGCTCAACACGGGCCGCCTCTCGCTGCCGGCCGCGTGCACGGGCTCGGCCAAGCGCTGCCTCGAGATCGTCAAGGGATGGTCGGCCGCGCGTGCGCAGTGGGGACTGCCGATCTGGAAGCACGAGGCCATCAGCAACAAGATCGCCCACATCGCGGCGACCACGTTCGCGATGGAGTCGATCTCGAAGATCACCGCGAACATGGCCGAGCGCGGCGGCTACGACATCCGCCTCGAGGCGGCCGCCGCCAAGGAATGGAACAGCGTCCAGAACTGGAAGATGATCGACGAGACGCTGCAGATTCGCGGCGGGCGCGGCTACGAGAACGAAACGTCGCTGCGTGAGCGCGGCGAGACGCCGATCCCGGTCGAGCGCATGATGCGCGACAGCCGCATCAACCTGATCTTCGAAGGCTCGAGCGAAGTCATGCACCTGTTCATGGCCCGCGAGGCGGTCGACAAGCACCTCCAGGTGGCCGGCGCGATGATCGACCCGAAGTCGAGCGCGGCCGACAAGATGGCGGCGCTGCCGAAGATCGCGGCGTTTTATGCGGGCTGGTACCCGCCGCTGTGGCTCAAGGGCCTGCAGACGCCGTTCCTGTACGGCGACTGGGGCAAGCTCGCGCGCCACATCCGCTTCGTGGACCGCGGCGCGCGCAAGCTCGCGCGTTCGAGCTTCCACGCCATGGCGATCTACCAGGCGAAGATGGAGAAGAAGCAGGCCTTCCTGTTCCGTACCGTCGATGTCGTGATGGAGCTGTTTGCCATGTCGGTCGTCTGCGCGCGCGCAAGGGCGATGAAGGAGACGGGCCACGCGAACGCGGGCGAGGCGATGCAGCTCGCGGACCTGTTCTGCGACATGTCGAGCCGCCGCGTGCAGGCTTCTTTCCGCACCCTGTGGCGCAACGACGACACGGACGCGGGCAAGGTGACGAAGCGTGTGATGGACGGCGACTACGACTGGCTCGCGAAGGAAGGCGTGGTCAACCTGAACCTGCCGGCCGACGCCTGGAACCCGCGCATGTTCAGCAGGCCCGAGTAGCTACGCAGCGACGCAGCGTCGCGGTAGAAAACCGGGGGTGGCTACCCATTGCCCGTGGACGGGGCCTTTCAGCGGCCATCCACGGGCAACGGGTAGCCACCCCCCGGTTGTCTTTGTGGCGTTGGCGCTGGATGGCGGCGCTTCTGCCGCGGTGTACGTGCGCGTGGCCAAGCGCATCCGGGTTTCACTGCGCGGACTTCGCTGAATCGGGACGTCCTTTGGATCCATCGACGTGTGCCGGGGCGCCGTTGCGTTCTCGTCGTGCGACTCGCGCAGGATCGCAGTGCCACTCACGGGTGATCGACTCCGAGTCGTGCATGATTGGCAACCACGACCTGGTTGATACGGTCCTCAAAACGGCACGCGTTTTTGCGGCCGTCGTGCCGTTCCCGGTGGATGACCTCGACTCGGCGTGTCACTATCGACGGTGGAGTGCGCCACATCGTGAGGGATGATGTGGCCCTGTCGTCTCCAAGGGGAGCTTCCGAAATGCTGCGATCGATTGTTGTCCGCACCACCATTGCGTTCGTCTGCTCTGCTGCCTTCACCGGAAGCGCCGCGGCCCAGATTCAGGATTCGGGGCAGCAGCGCTGCCTTAACAAATCTTCAGGGAGTGCGCGCAAAGTCGCGACGGCCACCATCAAGAACTCGGCCGACTGCCTGAAGAAAGCGGCGTCGGGAACGCTGCCGATGGGCACGACGGCCGAGGACTGCCTCATCGGCGATCTCGACGGCAAGATCGCCAAGGCGCGCACCAAGACTTCGGGCAACGTCACGAAGAACTGCGGCGGCGCGAACGTCCCCGACTTCGGATTCACGAGCGACGCGACGCTGAACGACGCGCACGAGCTGGAAGCCGTCACGTTCGTGCCCGACTGCTTCGGTCCCGACCTCGACGCGGCCCTCGCCGGACCGCTCGCCACCGACACGAAGGCCAAGTGCACGTCGGGCGCGCTCGCTGCCACGGGCAAGGTCGCCGACGCGATGCTCAAGACGTGGCTGTCCTGTCTCAAGAACGGCCTCAAGAACGAGGTCATCCTCGACGACGCGACCATGCAGGCCTGCCTGGCCGACCTCAACTCGGATCCGCGCGACCGCATCTCGAAGGCGGTCGAGAAGGTCGAGTCCAAGCTTCAGCCCGGTGCGTGCCCGGCGACGCCCGGAGACTACTTCCCGAACCTCGACGGCGTGGACGAGCTCTGCGACCGCTACGGCCTCGCGCTTCCGCTCAATGCGTCGACGCTCACCACGTGCCTCACCAACCGCATGCGCTGCCGCGTCTGCCGCATGATCAACGAGGCGAACGGCCTCCAGCAGAACTGCGACCTCCTCGATGACGGCAGCGTCGATGGAACCTGCCCCGAGTGTCCGAACGGCGAGATCGACGCCGGCGAAGAATGCGACGACGGCAACTTCACCGACGGCGACGGCTGTACCAGCCTGTGCATCCTCGAGTTCTGCGGCGACGGCATCATCAACGACTCCGGCACCGAGGAGTGCGACGACGCCGAGCTCAACAGCGACGTGACGCCGAACGCCTGCCGCGAGGATTGTACGCTGCCCGTCTGCGGCGACGGCGTGACCGACGACGGGTTCGACGAGGAGTGCGACGCCGGCGGCGTGCCGAGCGCGGACTGCGATCCGGACTGCACCGAGAGCGTCTGCGGCGACGGCGACGTCAATTCCCTCGACGGGGAAGTCTGCGACGACGGCAACTTCGAAACCGACGACGACTGCATCGGCTGCCAGCCCGCCACCTGCGGCGACGGCTTCGTGCACACCGGCTTCGAGCAGTGCGACGGGACGGAGTGCTGCACGCTTCTCTGTCTTCACGCGCTGCCCGGCACGGCCTGCGAGGGTACGGAAGACGTCTGCACGTCACCCCAGTGCAACGGCTCGGGCACCTGCCTCGAATCGCCGGCCAACGAGGGCAGCTCCTGCGACGACGACAACGAATGCACGGTCGCTTCGAGCTGCCAGAGCGGCATTTGCGCGGCCAACGAGTATTCGGGCGTGGGCCTGGCGTGCGAGTGGGTGGTGGTCGGAGCATCGACCAACAACACGGGCATGCGGACCGTCGACGGCGCGATCGTCAACAGCGGCAACTGGTGCGCATCGCACGGAGAGTTCGATGCCGCATCCGAAATCGCTGGCACCATCGTCTCGACCGACGACGACAACAACAACGGGCGCGGCATTCTCTTCGCAGAGAACTGCGTGGTGGATGGAGACATCATTGCGGACGGCTTCAAGGTGTCGACGGATCCGCTGACGCCTCAGGACCTCCCCGGACTCGTCGGCGTCACGCAGGTCCTGGCCGGCCAGCACGTGAACAAGAACCCGCCGGGTACCTTCTACGACACGGTCGGGGCCGACTCGCGCATCGACGACTGCGAAGCTGCGCAGGCCGACCTCGCGGTGACCAAGGCTGCGCTCAACGCGCTGCCGAGCACGGCCAACCTCGGCGGCGCATACTTCGACCTGCCGACGGGGCCGGCGCCGGCGATCAACGCGGTCAACGTCGGCGGCATCAACGTCTTCGACATGACGCACCTGACCGGCAGCGCCGCCGGCACGTCGATCACGATCAACGGCGGTGGCAACGCCAACACGGTGATCGTGCTGCGCATCTCGCAGCGGCTCAACACGGCGGCGAACTGGACCTTCAACCTGACCGGAGGCCTGACGGCCAATCGCCTCCTGTTCTACGTGACCAAGAACGGAGGCGGCATCGAGGCCTGCGCTCTCGGCCTGAACAACGTCGGCGCCGGCACGCTGTTCTGTCCGGACATGCAGGTTCACCTCAACGGCGGCGTCATCTGGTCGGGCGCGTTCTACGGCGGCGACAGCGGTTCGAACGGAGAGGTGCGAATCGGCGACGATTCGGTGATCACGTACGCGCCGTTCACGGCGGACGTCGACTGACGAAGCGCCGACAGTCGGCCGACTGAACGGACGAAAAGCGGCCGGGCCTCTCGAGGAGCCCGGCCGCTTTGTCTTCGAGCCTCCTCCGAGCCTGTCGCGATCGGCCTCACGAGGTCGATGCGGACAGCCATTCGAGCGGGGGCGTGGCGGATTGGCGTGTTGACTTCGGGGGGCCGGGAGTGATTCTCTTGCCCAGTCTGAGTCGCGGGGGAACGACTCGAAAGCTTCGCCCAGTCGGCCCGGTCGGGAGGTTATCGTAATGCGTGGAACTCGATTGCTTGCGTGCTCGGTGCTGTCGGCCGTGTGCCTGACGGCGCTACCGGAGCAAGGCTACGCCCAGACGCTCCAGAGCTGCCTCTCGCAGCAGATTCGCTACGCCGGCACCACGTGCCGCGGCATCGCCCGCTGCTACAACAAGGCCGCCAAGCTGGGGCACGCTCCCGACCAGTCCTGTCTCGACGAGCGCGATGCCGAGATCCAGTCGCGCTTCGTGCTGATCGAATCCCAGGGGCCCTGCCTTACCGAGCCTGCCGGCACGATGGTCAAGGACATGCTCCAGGCCTCTCTGGCCAGCCAGTCGGCTGCCGTCGGGGATACCGGGAAATGCGACGCGGGCAAGATCGGCGGCATCGGCCGGGCCTGCAAGCAGCTTCTCAGCTGCTACGCGCGCGCGGTGGACGCAGCCGATGCCGTGGATCCGTTCTGCCTCGACAAGGCGAGCGCCAAGATGGACGACGTCTTCGAGCGCGTCGAGGACAAGTACACGGTTTCCTGCTCCACGCAGGACGATGCCCAGCTCCGCGACGACGACAACGTTGCCCTGGCGGAGGACATCTTCGACTACCTGCGCGGGACCGGCACGACGACCACGACCACCAGCATGAGCACCTCGACGACGACGATCCCGGCCGGCTGTCCCGAGGACGGCAGCTTCACGGGCTGCGTCGCCTATCGCGACAATGGCGCCTGCCAGGCCTGCGTGGACATGGTGGGCGGGATTCCGCAGTCGCAGTGCGGCGGCGCCAGCCAGATCGGTACGAACTGCGGGGACTCCTTCCAGAACCAGGCCTGCGCGCACGCGATCAACATCGAGACGACCTGCGGGCCCACCTGCTGTCCGTAGAGGCCGGCGGCCAACCTGACTCCCGGGACGCCCTCTTCGGAGGGCGTTTCCTTTTGGGGTTCCACCCGGTTGCTCCGATCGGGGCCGGTACTTCCAAAATTGTCACTAGCGCTCTTGATACTGACATCGAAGTAAGTTTGACTGCCCCTGTATGCGGAGAGGCGCTCCCCTGTCGATCTGCCTTGCGGCAGGACTTCCGGGATCGTTCCCGGCCGCCAGGTTTCGGCCCAAGCCCTTCCTCCCCCAGCGCGGGCCGAAAGGAAGTCGGCGCAGGTCATCATGACCGGCGCCGACTTCCCCCAACTCTCACATCTGGTCTCGACAGCCCGGGAGCTCGGCGTCTTCGACGCGCGTCGTTCCAGGCCCGCGCGGACGGACTAACGGCACGAGAGCTGCGTCGAGCTTCCTTCGCAGGCGGGCGGATTGCCGCCGGGGGCGTTCCAATCGACGGCCGCGCACTCGTCGCTATCGCCCAGCACCATCGTGGTGCGCACCGAGCTTGCGTCGGGAAGAGCCGGACCGGTGTCGCTCTTCGCTTTTACGCTGATGCGCAGGCGGCCGTCTTCGACGCTGCTGCGGTCTTTCACGACGACCTTCGTGATGCCGGAAACGGCGCCGTCGGGATCGCTATAGGTCCACGTCGTGCCGGTGCCGTTCGTCTTCCAGAGCGAGCCTCCTGGAATCGTTGCGTCCACGACGCCGGCGCCACCCGTCGAATCGAGCACGAAGCGCACGCCGTTCACGTCGGGGTCGATGCCCATCCACGGCTTCGGCACGACGGCCTCGGCGCGGAATCGGATCTGGAACGACACGGCGCGTGCCTTGAGGCGCGGGCGCTCGAAGACGATTCCGCTCTGGCAGATCGGCGGGTTCTCGCACGCGCAGCCGCTGCACACCTGGCCGCCGCTGCAGTCGCCGTCGTCCTCGCACTCTTCGGCGCCGCAGACGAGAGCATCGCCGCAGACCGGATCGGCAGGGGCGCACACGCAGCCCGAGCACGTCGTGCACGGGTCCGGGCACGCGGACAGGCCGGGCTCGCCGCAGACTTCGCCGGCGTCGATGTTTCCGTCTCCGCAGAACAGGAGCTGGGCCTCGTAGGCGCCGATGTCCACGCCGCCGCCGACCGGCCGTGCGCCGCCCTCGATGTCGGCGCCGGGAGCGTTCACGGAGGTTCCTTCGTCGATGGCCGGGGACGTCAGGAGCAGGTGGAAATCGCTTGCCGGGTTCACGAAATGGTCGGCCGGCGTCGCGACGAACGAGTTGGCGTCGTAGCCGAGCGCCTGCCAGTCGCCGAGGTCGAGGATGGTCGCGTCGCCGTCCGGGCTCATGCGATTCATCAGAGAGTTGTAGTCGGAGGAGAAGCCGGTCGCGCTCGCGGCGTCGATCACGATCACGCCGCGGAACGAGTGGTACGTGTAGAGGATGTTGTTACGAAGGGTGTTGTTCGGAGACTCGCTGACGTTGATGCACCAGCGCCCGTCCGACGCGTTGATCACCGTGTTGTTGATGACGAGATTTCCCGTCGAGCCGGTCGCGCCGTCGATCCGGTACATGCTGATGCCGCTCGCGTGGTTGTCGTAGAGCAGGTTGTTTCGCACCACGCTGTCGGTAACGCCGTCCATGTTGATGCCGGAGCCGCCGGCGCTGCCGTTGCCGTGGATGACGTTGCCTTCGACGAGGGCGTCCGAGATCGTGCCGTCGCCGCCCTGGCTCTCGTCGCCGTTCATGTGGATGCCGTTGGCGTTGTTGTCGTGCGAGTGATTGCCGCGGATCACCGGCCGGTCGCCGCTGTTGGATACGTAGATGCCGTGCTCGTCCACGGATCCCCAGGTTTCGTTGTTTTCGATCAGCAGGTCGTCGACGAAGCCGGTGAAGATGCCCCAGACACCGTTATTGCCGCAGCGGTTGTTCCGGAACGTGATGTGATGCGAAAGCGCGGCGCGCATGCCGGCACGCGTGCGATTGCTGGAGAGGAAGCCGTCGATGACGATATAGCTCGCGTTCTCGATGTTGATGCCGTCCGGCGTCTCGGGGTTGTCCGACGTGATCGCGGCGGCCGAGCCGTCCGCGACGAAGACGATCGGATCGACCGCGGTTCCGTCCTTGTTGATGTCGAAGCCGGCGTAGTTGCCGTCGGCGACGTGTACGGTGTCGCCGGCGACGACGGTGTCGGCCGCGTGCTGCAGCGTGGCCCAGGCCGTAACGGGCGTGAGGCCGCTGGCGGCATCGCTGCCGCCGGGAGCGACGTAGTAGTCGGTTGCCCACGCGGACGAAGCGGCCGTCAGGGCGAGGAAAGCGGCGAGCGCGAAACGTGTCATGGAAGGCCCCCGGGATCTTCTCGATTCGACGCTTCGAGTCTGGCGCGACAAGGAAGGCGTCAGCAAGAACGAAAGCGGGCCGCGTGAACGGGTTTTCCGCGTAACGCTTCTTCAGGGAACTTCGGTCGTCGGAGCGGACAGGCAAGGAATGCGGATCCCGCCGCGACCTAGCATTCGCGAGTCCTGGCCGGCGAGGGCGGGCCGTCCACGACAGGCGCGAGCCCCGAGGCCGAGGTCGCGACCGGTATCGACAGGCGTGCGTCCTCCATGGCGGGGTCGCGGCGGAGGAAACCGGGCAGGGGTTTCCCAATTGCTCGGGCGCGCGGCTAAGTTGCGGCGACGATGGCCGAGCCCGACATCCGTCGTCCGCTCTTCGAGTACTACCGCCACCTGGAGGTCGCCATTCCGGTCGTTCGCCTTGCCGAGCTGCCGACGCCCGTCCGCCGCCTGCAGAAGCTCGAAAGCCGCACGGCCGCGCAAAACTTCTGGATCAAGGACGACGGCCAGAGCAGTCCCTTCTACGGCGGCAACAAGGTGCGCAAGCTCGAGTTGCTGCTCGCGGCGGCCAAGGCGCAGAACGCGAAGACCGTGCTCACGTTCGGCTACGCGGGCTCCAACCACGCAACGGCCACGGCAGTGCACGCCTCGCGTCTCGGTATTCGAAGCATCTCTTGCCTGCTGCCCCAGCAGAACGCGGCCTACGTCCGCAAGAACCTGCTCGTCAGCATCGCCATGGGCGCGGAGCTTCATGCGTATCCCTCGCGCTATCCTCTCATCGCCGGGGCCCTGTGGACGCTGTTCCGTACCCGCTCGCGCGAAGGAAAGGCGCCGGTGGTCATTCCGGCGGGCGGCTCGTCGCCCCTCGGCACGATCGGATTCGTCAACGCGGCCTTCGAGCTGCACGAGCAGATCGAGGACGAACTCGTGCCGCCGCCGCAGCGCATCTATGTCGCCGCCGGAAGCCTCG
>CAYYVZ010000012.1:0-28311 GCA_964475235.1 uncultured Myxococcales bacterium
GGCGTGGGCTCAGGAGCTGGTCGGCCAGCCGACGCCGGGCGGCATCGGCCCCATCCTGACGAACGTGCCGGGACACGAGGTCGAGCTGTCGAGCGGAGAGAAAGTGCTGGCCGACGACGCCTACCTGCGTGAGTCGATCCTGACCCCGATGGCCAAGACCGTGAAGGGATATCCGCCCGCCATGCCGACCTTCCAGGGTCAGCTGAGCGAAGAACAGGTGATGGCTCTCATCGCCTACATCAAGTCCCTCGGCGGCAATGCGCCGGGCGCGGCCGCGGCCCACTGAGAGCAGAGGAAGTCATGGAAACGACGACCACCGGTGAGCGGGTCACCTACATCAACGTTGCGCACACGGTGCGGAGCTGGCTCCTCACGATCGATCACAAGCGTATCGCGCTCCTGTACCTCGTCTCGATCACCGTGATGTTCCTGCTCGGCGGCATCATGGCCTCCGCGATCCGGCTCGAGCTGCTCACGCCCGAGGGCGACCTCATGGCGTCGGACACCTACAACAAGGCGTTCACGCTCCACGGCGTCATCATGATCTTCTTCTTCCTGATCCCGTCGATTCCGGCGACGCTCGGGAACTTCCTCATCCCGATCATGGTCGGCGCGAAGGATCTCGCGTTCCCGAAGATCAACCTGCTGAGCTGGTACATCTACCTGGTCGGCGCCACGTTCGGCCTGATTGCCACGCTGACGGGCGGCCTCGACACCGGCTGGACGCTGTACACGCCGTACAGCACCGCCTTCGCGACGACCAACGTCGTGCTGCCGGCGACGGGCCTCTTCATCACCGGCTTCTCGTCGATCCTGACGGGCTTCAACTTCATCGTGACGGTCCACAAGATGCGCGCGCCGGGCCTCACCTGGTTCCGCCTGCCGCTGTTCGTGTGGGCCCAGTACGCGACCAGCCTCGTCATGGTGCTCGGCACGCCGGTCATCGCGATCACGCTATTCATGGTGATCCTCGACCGCTCGGGCTTCGGCATCTTCGATCCGACGATCGGCGGCGACCCGGTGCTCTTCCAGCATCTGTTCTGGTTCTACTCGCACCCGGCCGTCTACATCATGATCCTGCCCGCCATGGGCGTGATCTCGGAGATCATTCCGGCCTTCACGCGCAAGAAGATCTTCGGCTACGGGTTCATCGCGGCCAGCTCGCTCGCAATCGCCATCATCGGCTTCCTGGTCTGGGGCCACCACCTGTTCACGACCACGCAGTCGATGTACGCGGCGGTCGTCTTCTCGGTGTTGACGTTCGCCGTGGCCATCCCGTCGGCCGTCAAGACCTTCAACTGGGCGGCGACGATGTACCGCGGCTCGGTGTCGTTCGAGTCGCCGATGATCTTCGCGATCGGCTTCATGGGCCTCTTCCTGATCGGAGGGCTCACGGGCCTGTTCCTCGCGCTGCTCGGCCTCGACATGCACGTGCAGGACACCTACTTCGTGGTGGCCCACTTCCACTACATCATGGTCGGCGGCGCGATCATGGGGTACATGGGCGGCCTGCACTTCTGGTGGCCGAAGATCAGCGGCAGGAAGTACCCCGAGCTGCCGGCCCAGATTTCGGCGGGGCTCATCTTCATCGGCTTCAACCTGACGTTCTTCCCGCAGTTCATCGCGGGCTACGCCGGCATGCCGCGCCGCTATCACTACTATCCCGACGAATACCAGGTGCTGAACGTCTGCTCGACGCTCGGCGCCAGCATCCTTGCGATCGGTTACGTGCTGCCGCTCTTCTACCTGCTGTGGTCGCTGCGCCACGGCGAGGAAGCCGGCAAGAACCCGTGGGGCGTGCTCGGCCTCGAGTGGACGATCGACTCGCCGCCGCACCCGCACAACTTCCACGAGACGCCGATCGTGGACTACGGGCCCTACGAATACCCCGAGAACGCGGCCGCGCTCGGCCTGCACCACGTCGATC
Source organism: uncultured Myxococcales bacterium (assembly GCA_964475235.1). Classification (GTDB taxonomy): domain Bacteria; phylum Desulfobacterota; class Binatia; order UBA1149; family CAITLU01; genus DATNBU01. Next base: position 1,928 of record CAYYVZ010000012.1, read on the forward strand.
CGGAGGAGGCTCCCGCCCATGTCTGAGCTCGTCTCGCGCCTTCAGCCTCACTTCCGGACCGAGGAGCAGCAGTACGAAACTGCGACCTTCGGCATGTGGGTCTTCCTGGTCACCGAAGTCATGTTCTTCGGCGGCCTGTTCACGGCCTACCTGATCTACCGCATCCAGTTCCCCGAGGCGTGGGCGAACGGGAGCCATCATCTCGACATCATCTGGGGCTGCATCAACACCGTCGTGCTGATCGGAAGCTCGCTGACGATGGCGCTCGCCGTGCACTCGGCGCGCCTCAGCAAGAGCAAGTCGATCGTCTTCTGGATCGCGATGACGATGCTGCTCGGCGCGACCTTCCTCGGGATCAAGTGGGTTTTCGAGTACTCGCCCAAGTGGGAGCACGGCCTGGTGCCGTTCAACTTCTTCCTCGACGCGCCCGACGCCGGCCAGCAGAAGATCTTCTTCTCGCTCTACTTCGCGATGACGGGCCTTCACGCCCTCCACATGATCATCGGCATGGGCATCATGGTCTGGATCATGGCCCAGGCCGCCAAGGGGGCCTATACGTCGCGCTGGTACACGCCGGTCGAGATCATGGGTCTCTACTGGCACTTCGTCGACCTGGTGTGGATCTTCCTGTTCCCGCTTCTGTACCTGATCGGTCGGCACCACTGACCGGATTGCATCGGGCGGCTGCATTTCGGATGCGGCCGCCGGACGGATTGAGCTACGACTGACCGCCACGGAGACCTGAGAGATGTCCGGACACGCTTACGATCCATCCGCCACGCTTCGGGCCTACTTCGCGGTCTTCGCGATGCTGATGGTCTTCACGGCCCTGACCGTCGGGGCGGCCTACGTGGACATGGGCCTCGCCAACAACGCGGTCGCGATCGGCATCGCGATGGCGAAGGCCGCCATGGTCATGGCGATCTTCATGCACGTGCGCGGCAGCTCGAATCTGATCTTCTTCTGCATCTTCGGCAGCCTGTTCTTCCTGTCGCTGATGTTCTACTTCCCGCTGATCGATCTGTTCTCGCGCGGACTCCTGGGGATTGCCGGGAAGTAGCCAATTCCCCCCCGCCGCGGTGAGCGGCGAATATGCAACGTCGGTGGCGCACGGGAGGGACCCTTCGATCCCCAGCGTTCGTCGTCGGCGGCCATGCCTCGCCGCCACTTTCCTTTTCGGGGCCGGTCAGGCGCCCAGGACCGTGAAACCTTCGCGACGGGCCGCCTCCGCCAGACGCTCGTCGAAGGTGACGAAAGGAATCGCAATGGGACGCTCTTCGACGGCGACGAGCGCCGCCGCGAGTTGAAGGGCGTCGGCGGCGCGGAGAGGGTGCGATTCCAGAAGGCGCCTGGCGCGAGCGCGTACCGCATCCACCTGCGTGACTTCGCTCCACGCAGTTTCCAATTGCGCCAGTCGCCGTTTGCCCGTTTGGAAGACTGCCGGCTCCATGGCGCCGTCCCGACGCCTGCGGGCAAGGGCCGAGATGACTTCGGTGGCGGAGAGCACCCAGACCAGCACGGCTTCATCCCCCTTCAGCCACATACGGCACCTCGTGCTGGCCGCTTCCGCGCAGACGAGTGGAACGATGGCGGACGAATCCCAGAACCTCATCGACCGTCTCGTTCCTCCAGTAGCGCTGCCAGTACACCACAGGGCGATCCCGGTGGATCGTGTTTGAGGAGTTCGGAATCGATCGCGCCGGTCCCCCTTCGAATCAGGCCCTTGCGCTCCATGTCCGCAAGAGGTTCGTCGCCCCCGGTCACCGCGTCCAGAATGGGGACGATGTGGGCGACAGGCCGGTCACGGTCGAGGATGCGAACCGTCTCGCCGCGGCGAACCAGTGCCAGATAGCGACTGAGGTGGTTTTTGATCTCGGATATTTTGGCCTCTTTCATATGGCCTAAATAGCCTTTAGCTGGTGCCCCGGCAAGACCGTGATTCGCTACGACCGATGAACCTCCAGCCCAGTCTTGCCCGAGCCGGACGGGAGTATCCTCGTGGCCGGGTGGACCGACCGACGTCCTGCGGGGCCGGAGAGGAAACGCGTCTGCGCTTCGAATTGGTTATCAGTAGATCAGCGATCGACGGCTTCGTGCGATCGAAGCTCCTTCCCCCAAGAGGTCCCACCATGGACAGCGACACCGCACGAGCCACTTTCACCACGATGGAAGACAGCACCGGCGAGGACTGGGGCCTGATCATGTCCAGCTTCGTGCCGTTCGCCCAGCGGCTGCCGGACCGCATCCTTTCGCACCTGAGGCTTCTCGACGGCGACTACGGCGGCTTCGCGGTCGATCGCCTGGCCCACTCCCTTCAGACCGCGACGCGGGCGCACCGGGCCGGCGAAGACGAGGAGTACGTCGTGTGCTCACTGCTGCACGACATCGGCGACACCCTCGGCTCCTTCAATCACGCCGACATCGCAGCGGCGGTCCTGAAGCCGTTCGTGAGCGAAGCCAACTACTGGATGGTTGAGAAGCACGGCGTCTTCCAGGGGTACTACTTCTTCCATCACCTCGGCATGGACCGGAACAAGCGCGAGCAGTTTCGCGGGCACGAGTGGTTCGAAAGGACTGCGTTGTTCTGCGAGCGCTACGACGGCCCCGCGTTCGATCCCAAGGGGGAGACGCTTCCGCTGGAGTTCTTCGAGCCGATGGTGAGGCGCGTGTTCTCGGCGCCGCGTGCCTCGCTCTATACCGCGGCGGTCTGAGCGGAGCCGGACCCGGGGTGTATTTCGCGCGCACGACTGCGTGTCGCGTCCGTCTGGCCATCGTCGCCAGACCGGTATAAACGCGCGCGCCATGGCTCTACGTCGCACCCGCCTCACGCTCGCGACTGTTCCACTCGTCCTTTTCAGCGCGTGGACGGCCGCTGCGCTCGGCATCGACGGCCCGGCAGCCGGCACTTCGGCCAAGGTGCTTGCCGGCGCCTGGTGCGTCCTGCTGCTCGGCCTGCTTGCGACCATCCGCCCCTACGGCCGCGCGCTCCTCGCCGTCCTGGTTCTCGACCTCGTGGTGCTCGGCTGGTGGCTCTCGCTCGAGCCGCGCAACGACCGTAACTGGATCAAGGAGAACGAGCGACAGGCGACGATCACGTTCGACGGCGACCTCGTCCACATCAAGGACGTCCGCAACTTCGTGTGGCGCAGCGACACCGATTTCGACGCGGCCTGGGAAGACCGCACCTACGACCTGTCGAAACTGCGCGCGGCGGATCTCCTTTTTTCGGAGTGGGGCGCGCCGATGATCGCGCACACGATCATGAGCTGGGAATTCGAGGACGGGCAGCATCTGGCGATCTCGATCGAGACGCGCAAGGAGGTCGGCGAAGAGTACTCGGCCGTGCTCGGCTTCTTCCGCCAGTTCGAATTGTTCTACGCCGTGGCCGACGAGAGGGACGTCATCGGCGTCAGGACGAACGTTCGCGGCGAGACCGATCATCTCTATCGCCTGAGCGCTTCGCCCGAGCGCGCACGCCGCCTTCTCGTCGACTATCTCGAACACATCGACGATCTCGAGACACATCCGCGCTGGTACAACGCGCTCACGCAGAACTGTACGACGACGATCGTGCGCCACGTGCGCGATCTCGACGGAGGATTCGCGTGGGACAAACGCATCCTCACCAACGGCACCGCCGATGCGATGCTGTACCTGCGCGAGGCCATCGACACGACGCTCCCCTTCGAGGAGCTGAGGCGGCGCAGCAACATCACGGAAGCGGCCAGGGCGGCCGGCCGGAGTGAAAATTTTTCTGCGGCGATCCGCAGGGGCCTGCCGCGCATGGACGGCTACGTGGGAACGCGGAACTGAGGCGGCCCGCTCAGCCAGCGGCCGCGGGCGGAAAAAGCCCTGCGATTTCGAGGGTTGACAGCCGATCGCGTCAGCCGGGCTGCCGGAAATCAGGGCACCCGGGGCCCCGGGCACCCGCCGGGACCGCCGTTCCCGGACCTGGCCTAAAGACCTCCGAACCTCTGTACCTAGCTGGAATGATGGGTAGGATAGCGTCCGGTCGGTTAGTCGAACGAGCCAGGTACGCGACCATCCAAGTCCCGCATCCTTCCCCTCAGTCGTCCACACCTACCTTTACGGATCACGAGATCCGTTTAAGTACGAGCAAGAAAGACAGAATGTGGGTGGATACCCGGTTCTAGTTAAGGAGAGTCAGTCAATGGGTAAGAAGTTGTACGTCGGAAACCTGAACTTTGGTGTCGACAGCGGGGCACTCGAAGAGTTGTTCGGGCAGTTCGGCAGCGTGCAGAGCGCGCAGGTCATCTCGGATCGCGACACCGGCCGCAGCAAGGGCTTCGGTTTCGTCGAGATGGCGAGCGAGTCGGAAGCGTCGTCGGCCATCGAGGCACTCAACGGCCGCGAGCACGAAGGTCGCGCCCTCACCGTGAACGAGGCCAAGCCTCGTGAAGACCGTCCGCGCGGCGGCGGCGGCGGTGGCGGCGGTGGCTACGGCGGCCGCGGCGGTGGCGGCGGCGGTGGTGGCTACGGCGGCGGCGGCGGCGGACGTCGCTACTAGACCGCGTTCGGCAATCGACCGGCCAATATTCGGGGCCGCACTCGCAAGAGTGCGGCCCCGTTCATTTGGTGCGCGACTCTGAAATCGTGAAATCGGGGACGGATCCCGATTGCGACCAGACGGCGTCTGGATGTTCGCCGCTCGCCAGCTCGCGACTCACCGTCCCCGATTTCAGAGTCGCGCGATCACTTCGCGGCCGAACTCCTCGATGAGGTCGCGGCCCATTCCCGGCACGGCCTGCAGTGCGAGATGGTCGACGCCGGCTTCGGCGTACATGCGGCATCGCGCGAGCACGTCCTCGGGCGTGCCCGTCATCGAGAGGATCGGGATCATCTCCGGCACTACGAAGGCCTCTTCTCCCTTCTTGAGGTACATCATGTGCCCCTCGTGCACGTCGAGGTAGCGGCGGTCGGCGGGCGAGCCGATACCCGCTGCATAACCTTCGATGTAACGGTCGAACGCCTGCGCGAGGTCGTCGTTCTCGAGCCCGAATCCCATCCCGCCGCGCGAGCTTTCCCAGATCGCGTGGACGCCGACGACGGTCACCGGTCCCACCCGCCTGACGACGCGCTCGCTTCCGATCTGCTCGCCGGGCTGCAGGATGCAGCCCGTCGTGAGCATGGTCGTCACCGGCTTGCCGCCGTCGAACGCACGAGCGTGCGACGCGGCCGATGCGTTCACGGCGCCGATGCCGGCGCCGATGCCGGCGGGGTCCTGGGCAACGCTGATCCAGCCGTCGCCGACCTCTCCCACCGACGCGAGCGCCTTCGGCGCGTTGGCCGCGATGTGGATCGGGATCGGATCGTCGAGGTTGACGCAGCCTACGCGGCGGTCGCGCGTCAGCAGCCGGATCCAGCGCTCGTACTTCCCCTCCCTGAAGAGGACGTCCTCGCCGGCAAGCAGCCCGCGCACCTGCCGGACGTACTCGATCATCTTCGCGACCGGCAGCGGCGGCATGCCCATCGTGTTGCGGCCCGTGAAGCCCGTTCCGATACCGAGGATCACGCGGCCCGGGGCGATCGCGTTGATCGTGGCGATCGCGCTCGCGGTGACGGGCGCTATGCGGTTGCTCGGGATGGCGACGAGGGTGCCGAGCTTCATCGTCTTCGTGTGCTCCGCTGCGAGCGCCATCGTCGCGTACACGTCCGAGCAGAGGAGCTGCGTGTCGTAGAACCACGCGTGCGTGAAGCCCATCGCTTCGGCGACCTCGCAGTCGCGCCACGCCTCGATCCAGGAAGGAAACGCTATGCCGAGCTCCATTCAGGGCCTCCCGCGGGTGTCGCCGCCCGGCGGCCGATAGCCTCCCGGGCGTCCGGTGATCCGGCGACGCGCCGGACGCCGCGACGTACCGCACGGGGCGAAGCCGGACAACCCGCGCGTTTCGCGTCGCATCGCGGTTTGAGTAAGCGTCGTCGCAGCGATGGCGTTTCCCTCGAATGGATCCTCCCGATCGCGGCCGCGCGCGCTGCTTTCTGCGGCTGTGCTCGCAGGGGTCGTGCTCGGCGCGGCGACGGTTGCCGTGCCGGAGCCGGCGCGCCTGCCCGGCGAGGGCGGCCGCCCGGCGGACGGTGCACATGCGCCCGGCGACGGAAGTCGCGCAGCCGACGGTGCACGCATCCCGGGCGACTCCGGCCGCGCGGCGGACGCGCCGCGAGCCGCGTCCGATACCGCGCGGATCGACGTCCCGTCGCCGTTCGAATCGAGCGTCGTCCGCGTTCTCGTCTACGCCAATCCTCCCGACTTCTTTTCGCCGTGGCAGAAGGAGGGGACGCAGGCCTTCGCGGGCTCGGGCGTCATCGTCGACGGACGCCGCATCCTCACCAACGCCCACGTGGTCGCCGACGCCGTCGGCATCGAAGTGAAGAGGGCAGGGTCGGGCGAGCAGTTCGAGGCGGCGGTTTCGTACCTTGGCCACGACTGCGACCTCGCGCTGCTCACGGTCGCCGACGAGCACTTCTTCGACGGCGCGACGCCGCTTCCGCTCGGCGAGCTTCCGCCCGTCAACGCGGGCGTGCAGACGTACGGCTTCCCGGTCGGCGGCGAAACGCTCTCGGTCACCTCGGGCGTCATCTCGCGCATCGAGGTGGGGCTCTACGCGCACTCGAACAAGCGCGCGCTGATCGCGCAGATCGATGCGCCGATCAATCCCGGCAACAGCGGCGGGCCGGTCGTGCGCGACGGCGCGATCGCCGGCATCTCGATGCAGATGCTCGAGGAGGCGGAGAGCGTCGGCTACATGGTTCCTTCCCCAGTCGTCCGGCACTTCCTCGCCGACGTCGCCGACGGGCGCTACGACGGCTTCCCCGAAATCGGCGTGCAGCTCCAGCCGCTCGAAAGCCCCGCGCTACGCGAATCGCTCGGCCTCGCCGCGCGCCAGAGCGGCGGGCTCGTCAGCCGCGTGCTCTTCGGCGGCTCCGCGAGCGGGGTGCTCGAGCGCGGCGACGTCGTGGTGTCGGTGGGAGGTTATCCCGTGGCCGGCGACCTCACCGTCTCGATGCCGGGTATCGGCCGCGTGTCGCTCGACGCCGTCGCCGGCGCGCAGCAGGCCGGCTCGAAGCTCGCACTCGAGATCCTGCGCGGCGGCGTCGCGCGACACGTGGAGGTGACGCTCGCGCCGGGCAGGGCGCTCGTGCCCGGCCGCCGCACCGGCGAAGAGCCGGAGTACTTCCTCTTCGGCGGTGCCGTCTTCCAGCCCCTCACCGGCGAGTACTTCGAGCTCTACGACGCGCTGCCGCCGCGGCTCGCCGCCTACTCCGACTCGCGCGGCGTCATCACCGCCGAGCGCCGCCAGATCGTGATCCTCTCCGCCGTCCTGCCCGACCCCGCCGCCCGCGGCTACCTCGACTGGGAAAGCGTCGTGGTGCGCACCGTCAACGGTGTCGTCCCCAGAGACCTCGCCCACCTCGCCGCGATCGTCGACGCCGCCACCGAAAAATGGCTCCGCATCGAAACCGAAGACGGCTTCCTCATGGCCCTCGACATGGAAGCGGCACGAGCCGCCGCCCCCCGCATCCTGAAAAAATACGGCATCCCCGCCGATCGTTCGGCCAACCTCCGACGCAACTAGAAACGCCCGCCTGTCTCGCGACCGGATCCCGGTCGGCCGGCGTAACCTTTTCCACGCCGCGGCGTCCTCAGGACAAAACCCTGGAGGAACCTCTCATGGAACTCGTCCGCAACCTCTTCTACGTGCTTCCGTCCCGTGTCGGCACGATGGCCGCCTGGCTGCCTCCGCTCGTCGCGCGCATCGCCGTCGGCTGGACCTTCGCGTTCACGGGCTGGGGCAAGCTCCAAGACATCGGCTCCGTCGTCGAATTTTTCCGCGAGCTCGGCATCCCGTACCCCGAGCTTCAGGCGCCCTTCGTGGCCTCGGTCGAGCTCGTCTGCGGCAGCCTGCTCGTCGCCGGGCTCTTCAGCCGGATCGCGGCCCTTCCCCTCATCGGCACCATGGTCGTCGCGATCGCCACCGCGCAGTGGGGGAACGTCTCGTCGCTCGGCGACCTCTACGGGCTCTCCGAGTTTCTCTACATCGTGATCTTCGCGTGGATCGCGGCGTCGGGCCCGGGACCGGTCGCGCTCGACTCCATCGTCGAGCCCGCGCTCGATCGCGAGTCGCCCGCAGCGGCGGTTTCCTCGGCTCGATCCTTCGCGTAGAGCCTCGCCCGTCGCCGGCGAACGGGGACGGGTTCGAGTACCCGGTGCGTTGGCCGGTACTCCTCCTCGTTTCCGCCCACGCCCGACGCAGGAGGTTCCGATGACGTTTCCGCCGGAAGTGCAGTCGTGAAGCTCGATGCGTTCGGGCTCGGCCTCGAGCTGCACGCCGCCCAGGAGCGCGCGCGTGCGCTCGTCGAGATGGGCTTCGACGGCCTTCAGATGGCCGAAGGCGGGCGCACCGCCTTTCTGAACTGCGCCGCGACGACGCTCGCCGCGCCCGAGCTCGACATCGGCACGGCGATCGCCGTCGCATTCCCGCGCAGCCCGATGGTCACGGCCCAGTGCGCGTGGGAGCTGGCCGACGCGAGCCGTGGACGCTTCACGCTCGGACTCGGCACGCAGGTCCAGGCTCACATCGAGAGGCGCTACGCATCTGTCTACGACCGGCCCGGCGCGCGGCTTCGCGAGTACGTGCTCGCCCTGCGGGCGATCTTCCGCGCGTTCCAGGGCACCGAAAAGCTGAACTTCCAGGGCGAGTTCTACCGCATGAACCTGCTCGGCATGTGGAGCCCGGGACCGATCGCGCATCCGGAAGTGCCCGTCTATCTGGCGGGCGTGAGGCCCTGGATGCTGCGCGCGATCGGCGAGGTTGCCGACGGTGTGCACGTCCATCCGCTGCATTCGCTCAAGTTCCTCGACGAGGTCGTCCGGCCGAACGTCGAGAAGGGCGCGCGGGACGCGGGGCGCGATCCGGCGAGCGTGAAGCTCGCGTGTCCGGTGTTCACGATCGTCGGCGACTCGGACGAGGAACGCGAGCCGTGGAAGCAGCGCGCCCGCATGCAGATCTCGTTCTACGGCTCGACTCCGGCCTATGCGGGCGTCTTCGAGCTGCACGGCTGGAAGGGGGTGTCCGAGACGCTGCATTCGCTGCAGCGCGCCGGCGACATGGCCGGCATGGCGGCCACGATCACCGACGAGATGCTGGACGTCTACGCGATCACCTCCACCTGGGAGGAGCTTCCCGGGGCCCTCGTGCGCAAGTACGCGGATGTCGCCGAGCGGCTGATTTTCTACTTTGCGGACGCCGCGCTCGGAGAGGGCGAGGAGACCACGGCGAAATGGAAGCGAGCCCTCGCGCGCACGAAAGAGCTGCTGGGGACCGGCTCCAATTTCCCGCGATGACCGAGGCGTTCACCGCCGGGAGCATGCGAGGAAATTGGAGCCGGCCCCTATCGCTTCGACACGGCTACCTTGTAGCCGGCCTGTTTCACGTTCTTGCGGCGGGAGCGCGTCCCGATGTCCTCGTCGAGCGAGGTGAGCACACGCTTCAGCAGCTTCATCGACGAGTCGCATTTGGCGGCGATCATCACGCGCGCGAGGCGGTCGGCCGCCGTTCCGAGGCTCGGCGCGTGGCCCTGCTCGATGTGGGACACGTGCTCCCGGCTCACACCCACGAGGCTCGCGAACTTGCCCCCGGTGAGCTTGAGCAGCTTGCGGAGGAAAATGATCTCGTCCGCCGACAGGGCACCCGGCCGCTTCAGGATCTGCTCGAGCACCGACTCGCGGAATTTCTGGAGGCTTCCGACGGCAGCGTGTGACTTGCCGCATTTGCTGCAGGTCGCCACCTGGATGCCCGACGCCTTGAGCGGGAATCCATAGTCGGGGAATGTGAATGGCTTGGCCGAGGTCGTCGCACGCCATCGAAGCGGGCTCTCGCACTCGTCGCAGTGGTCGACACGCTTGGCGACGAGCAGTGTTCTCGGCGCGCTACGGCGTGATTTCTTTCGGGTCATCAGGCACTCCTCTCTTCAGGTAACAGCGTCGGACAAGGGCCGCATCCTGCCGTCCACTTCACTACCGTACCCGTCCTCCATCGGGGCGACCGGCATGCCCTTTCCTCCCGCGGGGGATCTTTGGCCCCCATACCCGGGCTGTCAAGACATGCGAACCAGTTCAGGAGGCGCGCGTGCGTGAGGATACTCAAGTGTGATTTGACCCCGGTTCGTGTCCCTCTACACTTCGGCCCTTCGCGGCACCTGGTCGTGCCGCGGTCGATAACCTGTTCACTCAATCAGCATCCGCAAAGAGAAGGACATCCCCATGGCAGTACTCGTCGGCAAGAAAGCCCCTGATTTCCAAGCGGTCGCCGTTCTCGGCAACAACCAGATCGACGAAAACTACCGGTTTTCCGAGGCGATCCGCGGCAAATACGCTGTGATCTTCTTCTATCCGCTCGATTTCACCTTCGTCTGTCCGTCCGAGCTCATCGCGTTCGATCATCGCCTCGGCGAGTTCCAGTCGCGGGGGGTCGAGGTCGTCGGAGTCTCGATCGACTCGCAGTTCACGCATCTCGCCTGGAAGAACACCGCGGTGGACAAAGGGGGGATCGGAAACGTCGGCTACACGCTAGTGGCCGACGTCAAACACGAGATCGCGAAGGCTTACGACGTGGAGTCCGAAGGGGGTGTCGCCTTTCGGGGGTCCTTCCTGATCGATCGCACAGGCGTGGTTCGCCACCAGATCGTCAACGACCTGCCGCTCGGCCGCGACATCGACGAGATGCTGCGCATGGTCGATGCGCTCCAGTTCACCGAGCAGCACGGCGAGGTCTGTCCGGCCGGCTGGAACAAGGGAAAGCCCGGAATGAAGGCGAACACAGCCGGGGTCGCCGAGTATCTCGCGGAGCACGGCGAGAAGCTGTAACGCGCGAACGCTTGATCGCGTTCCACGAAAAGGGCCGCCACTTCTTACGAGGTGGCGGCCCTTCGTGTTGGAACCGCCGTGTTTCACGTCGCGCGGCGGAATCGGACAACCGGCGATGCGTCAGCCGACGACGAGCCCGCAGTCCGGGCACTCGGATGGCCCGGTCGCAAACGTGGTGAGGCAGGCGGGGCAGGTCATCTCGGCTGCGCCGGGGTCGAGGACGATCCCGGCGGAGGCTTCGAGCGCCGCAATCTGCTCTTCGCTGAGCCCGCGCTTCCAGTCCTGGTCGAAAACGGAACGCGCGGCCGGCGCGTCCTCGCGCGCCACCGTGAGATAGAGCTTCGTCGAGCAGCACCCGCCCGCGGCATCCTCGCCGGCCCCGCGGACGATTTCCGCGTCGATGCCATGCTGGCCCAGCCGATCGCCGGCGCGCTGAAGATCCGCGAGCGATCCGCTCATCACGACGACCGCTTCGGGATCGTCGGGAAGGACGATGTCAGCCTGCGGCTCGTTGCAGCAGTCGTTACTCACTTTCTCGTCCTCGCTCGCTTACGCCCGGCTCGTTCCCGCCCGCTTGCGCTCACTTGTGGACGGTCACCTTGATCATCTTCACGGGTTCGAGGGGCCGATCGTTCGGATCCGTGCGGACACTCTCGATCTTGCTCACGACGTCCATGCCGCTGATGACCTTTCCGAATACCGGATGTTTCGACTGCCCCGGCGAGAACCAGTCGAGGTAGGCGTTGTGCACCGTGTTGACGAAGAACTGCGATCCGCCGCTGTTGGGGCGGCCCGTGTTCGCCATCGAGAGCGTGCCCGGCTCGTTGGAGGCCTTGAAGTCTGCCGGATGCTCGTCGGCGATGGTGCCGTGAGGCGGGCCGCCGGTGCCGGCGCGCGGGCTCTTCGGGTCCTTGCTGTGCGGACAACCGAACTGGAGCATGAAGCGGTTGATCACGCGGTGGAAGTGAAGCCCGTCGTAGAAGCCGGACTCGGCGAGCTTGATGAAGTTGCCCGCCGTGATCGGCATCTTGTCGGTGAAGAGCTCGACCTCGATGTTGCCGAGGGAGGTTTCCATGGTTGCGGTTGGGTTGGCCATGGAGCGGCGCTGTAACCTATTTCGCGTCGAATCGCCAGAATCCGTCCCGAACCGACCCAAGCCATCCGAGGACGGGCAGAATCTCCGCCCGCTCGCATCGCCCGTGGAAGGACGCTAGAGCCCGCCGCCATGGCTCCTTCGACCACGTGGAATGCCGTGCTCGTCGGCGTGTACGTTCTCGCCGCCGTGTCCTTCCTTTCGCTGCTTTTCGTGCCGGCGCCTTATGGACGCCACGACAAGGGCAAGGCCGGGCCGCAGATCGACACGCGTCTCGCGTGGGTGCTGATGGAAGCCCCTGCGTCGCTCGTGTTCGCGTACTTCTTCTTTACCGGCGAGCGGCCGTTCACGATGGTGCCGCTGCTGCTGTTCGCCATGTGGCAGCTTCACTACTTTCACCGCGCGTTCCTCTATCCGTTCAGCCTGACCGTTCGTCCCGGCAGCGGTACGACGCTGGCCACCGCGCTGATGGGCTCGGCCTACTGCACCGCCAACGGCTACCTGAACGGATCGTTCACCTCGACGTATGGCGCGCATCTGACGGCCGAATGGCTCGCCGATCCGCGCTTCTGGATCGGAATTGCGGTGTTCGCGTATGGGTACTTCCTCAACAAGCAGTCGGACGCGATTCTTCGCCGGCTGCGCAAACCGGGCGAGACTGGCTACCGCATTCCGCACGGCGGCGGCTATCGCTGGGTGTCGTCGCCGAACTATCTCGGCGAGCTGATCACGTGGACGGGGTTCGCGATCGCCTCGTGGTCACCGGCGGGACTGTCGTTCATCGTGATGACGGCCGCCAACCTCGTTCCGCGCGCGATCAGCAATCACCGCTGGTATAAGCGCGAGTTCCCCGACTATCCGTCGGAGCGCAAGGCGATCCTGCCGTACGTTCTCTAGCGGTGTCGCCGTTGACGATCTGCTAGCGGACGCGCCGGGACTGGCCGTCGAAGAGATAGACGCGCGCCGGATCGGCGACGAGCGAAACCGCTGCGCCGTGATCGAGGCGGTGCGTTCCGTTCACGCGGGCGGTGACGCTCGTGGACCCCTCCGTCTCGCGGCCGAGTGTCGCATGAATGAGCGTCTCGTGTCCGAGCAGCTCCACATGCTGCACGGTGGCCTCGAGGCCGCCCGTGCCGCCGCTCAGCGAGAGCGACTCGGGGCGAACGCCCAACAGCGTCGCTCGCGAGACGTCGGTGCCGGGCGCGAGAGTTTCGCTGTGCGCCACTTCGATCCGCGCGCTGCCACCCTGCAACGTTGCGATGCCGCCAACGACGCTTCCCAGCGGAATCAGGTTCATCGGCGGATTGCCGATGAATCCCGCCACGAACGCATTGGCCGGATCGTCGTACAGCTGGTCCGGCGCCGCGACCTGCTGCAGCACGCCGCGGTCGAGTACTGCCACGCGGTGCCCGAGCGTCATCGCCTCCACCTGGTCGTGGGTCACGTAGATCATCGTCGTCGCGGTCTTGCGCTGCAGCTCGGCGATTTCCGCGCGTACTTCGCTGCGCAGCTTCGCGTCCAGGTTCGACAGCGGCTCGTCGAGCAGTGAAACAGCCGGCTCGCGCACCAGCGCGCGGCCCATGGCGACACGCTGGCGCTGCCCGCCGGAAAGCTCCTTCGGCAGCCGGTCGAGCAGGCTCTCGAGCCCGAGGATCGCGGCGATGCGCGCGACCTTCTGCTCGCGCACCTCGGCGGCGTCGCGGCGTACGCGAAGAGGGAACTCGAGGTTCCGCCTCACGGTCATGTGCGGGTAGAGCGCGTAGTTCTGGAAGACCATCGCGACGTTGCGCTCGGGTGGCGAGAGCCGCGTGACGTCGCGTCCGCCGATCGAGACCGAGCCGCTGTCCGGCGTCTCGAGCCCGGCGACGATGCGCAGCAAAGTGGATTTCCCGCACCCCGACGGCCCGACCAGCACGAGTAATTCGCCGTCGGCGACGTCGAGCGAGACGTCGTCGAGCGCGCGCGTACCCGCCGCGAACTGCCGTACGAGATGCTCGCAGCGAACGCCTGCCACGGGCTACTGGAAGAATCGCTCCTCGGCGAGAAGGGGAAGCGCGTCCTCCACCCACGGATCGGACGCGAACAACTCGGGAATCTCTCCGCCCGAGAGATGGTTGGCCACCGAAATGAAGAGCATGAGCTGGTCGAGCGCGAGCTGGTCGTAGGCGACCTTGCCCGTGGCCGGATCGACGGCGTCGTAGAAGCCGAAGGGGCCGTAGATGTCGTAGCGGTGGGCCATCTCCATGAGCGCCTCGGCAGCATCGTCCGGCGCCACCGCCAGCGCCAGCGCGGCCGCGTGCGGAGTGACCACGCCTTCGTCGTAGCCGTGGGATCCGAGCGGCTTCGCGCCGAACTCCCGGTAGCGCCCGCTGTGCGGGTCGATGCAGGGCGACATGCCCCACACCGGCAGGCCGAGGTTCTCGGTGGCGTGAAACCTCTGAAGCAGGGCGTGGGCGCGGCCGTTCTGCCCGAGGCTCTTCGGCGCCCAGCGGTCCTCGTCGAGGACGAGGCGCGGCATCAGTGCCTCGAACATGCTGCCGCCCCACGACGGTACGTACTCGAAGCTCCGCCAGCGGAAGTGCCAGACCGACATCTCCTCGCCCTCGGAGTTCTCGTAGTTCAGGCGATGGAGCGCCGGGCACTCGCCGTCGACGCAGGGCGGCTTGCTCGCGCGCGTCATCGCATACCAGTGAGCCGGCGGCGCGTCGCCCTTGCCGATCGCGATCAGGCTTCCGAGCCGCGCCTCCGTGTAGAAGTGACCGTACTCGTAGGCCGACAGCGTCCCCATGTTGACGTAGTAGCCGTGCGACATGAGCCCGGTCGCGTCGTCGTAGAAGAAGCGGAGGTCGAGCGGATCGAGAAGCTCGTCGGTCGCATTGTCCAGCTCGGGAAAGGCCTGGCGCGTCACGATGAGCCCTGCGACCAGCCATGCGGTGTCCACGAAGGAAACGAAGCTGCTCGTCGGCTCGAGCGACGTGGTGTCGTAGTAGTTGAAGAAGTGGCCTTCGTATTTCTGTAGCGTCGCAAGTGTGTCGAGGATGGTCGAGACCGCCAGGCGCGCGTCGCTGTCCGAGGAGAGACCGAGCTGCCTGGCAGCGGCGATGGCGACGAGCTGCAGTCCGACGTTCGTGATGTTCGTGTAGTCGCCGATCTTCAGCGCGAGCGGCGGGACGAGGTCGCCTTCGATGCGGACGTTGTCGATGGCAAGCCCGCTCTCGCGGTCGGTGTACGCCTGGATGCCCGTCCACGTGTCGCGCGCGACGCGTCGCAGGAAGTCCTCGCGGTCGCGCGGCAGCGACTCGCGTGCCACGAGGAGGTGCTCGGGACGGTCTGCCAGCCGATTGGCGATCGCGAAGCGCGACGCGAGAAAGCCGCCGTTCTCGGCTTCCCACTGCTGCTTCTTCGGTGCGACGACGGCGGTGAGGATGGTCGGCGCGAGCGTTTCGACTTTCTCGTGCGCTTCCGGCGCCGGCAGGGGAAGCGTCGTGCTGGGAGTGCTCGGTACGGCGGGCGCCGCCCCAGGCTCGGAAGGAACTGCGTCGGGTGGCGGTGTGTTTGCGGCCGAAGGTTCGGGGCTGGAAGGCGAGGGTGCCGGCTTCACGACCTCGACCTGCACTACGGGCGCTTCGGCAGGCGCTTGCTCGGCAGGAGCCTCGACGCGCGCCGCCGGCACCTCGGGGTCGGCGACGGCGATACGTGCGCTCGCGAGCATCGCGGCCACGAAGAGCGCAGTCGCCCTGCGTGTCGAAGCTGTGTCGATGAGAATCATTCCCCGCAACGCCTTCCTTGCGAGACGACGGACGTGTCGATGATGGCACGCGCGTCGTAAACGCGCGGGGAAGGCGGTCGTCCCCTGTGCACTTCGTGACACAGGTAGACCCGTGCCGCAACGCTCAATCCGATCTTCGATAACGCGCTGCGCAGCAGAGGAGGGCGTGGCGCTCCTGTTCGCCGCGTCCGCCGCCGATGCTATGAGCCGCCGATGCAGCCGCACGCTCTCGCCCAGCGCACGGTTTTCGAGCAACCGGAGCGCATCGCGCTGCGCCTGCCGCTCGGAGAATCTTTGGGTGCGCTACATCCGGGCGGCTGTTTTCCTCTCGTCGAGGATCCGCGCTCCAGCCCGAGCGCAGTGATCGTCGGCATGATGGTGCTGCGGGCTGCCGATCGCGCCCGGATGGCGCGGTCAGCAGAAGCTCCGCTCGCCGCGGGGTCCACAGGCCCTGCGCTCGTCGATTCCTTTCGTGAAGTTCGCGACTGGTGCTTCGACGTCGAAGGCATCGGCGGAAGCTGGGCGATCTCCGGCGGCAACGCGTTCGATGCCTACCGGCTCGCGCTTCAGTACGGCACCGTCGATGCGGTGCTTGCCGGCGCAGCCACCGTGGTGCGCGAAGGTCTCGTGGCCGGCGCGCGACGCGGGCATTTGTGGCAGCCGTACACGCCCCTGTCGTGGGCCGCGCTGGCGCCCTGGCGCGACACGCTCGAGCCGGCAATCGCGGCGCTGCGCCGCGACTGGCAGGGCATCGGCGTTCTCTCGCAGCGGAGATACCCGGCACAGGTCGCGATCAGTGCGAGCGGGCGGATTCGCGACGGCGCTCCCGACCTCCTCGACGCGCGCATGTTCTCGGACTCCCATCCGGATGGATCTGCGATGGAGTCTTACGTGCTCACGAGCGAAGCCGGCGCCGAGCGGCTGCGCGAACGCGGGCGCTCGAAGGGCCTTCCCATCGAGGGCCGGCTTCTGATTGCGTCTGCCGACGGACGGCCGGAGGAGATCGACCTCGCTCGCGTGCCCGCGCTGTTGCGGACGAAGCTCGACGCGAGGCTGGTCGAGCACGACGGCGGCGCGGCGACGCTCGAAGCGTTCGAGAAGGCCGGTGCGCTCTCGCAGCTCAACCTCACGTTGATGCGCGGCCGCTCGGTGCACGACATCGTCGCATCGACGTCACGCCTCGATGCCTCGAAGCGCGACCAAATTCTCCGGACGTGGGAGGGAAGGGCGCGACTGTTCCCGGCGGGCGGCGCGGGCCTGCGCGCTTCGTGGAAGCCGTTTTACGCCGTCGAGGAAGCGGCGCCCGGTGGCGAGGCCGTAGCCGTCGCCTTCGACGTGAAGGGGACCGGCTCCAGTTTCCCGCGATGACCTGCGTGGTGACTGCCGGGAGCGTGACTGGAATCTGGTGCCTGTCCCCGTTTTCCGGCGATCACCAGGGCGGGACGGCTAGAGCGCCCAGGCGGAATCGTTGCGCATCGAGCGGGCGAGGTCCGCGAGGCAGAGCTGCAGCACGCGGGCGAGCTCCGGCTCGGTAGGCTGGCGGCCCGACTTCTCGCTCGCGGTGCACCGGTGGATCTCGGCCTTCTTGCGCTTGACGCCGGGAGGCGGGGCCACTTCGAGCGAGACTTCGATGTCCGCCGTCGTCTTCCAGCTCATCCCGTCCTGACTCGAAGCGATCCAGAACTTTTCGAGCTGGCTTCCGACGAGGCGGCCGTCGCGCGCCGGCACCAGCAGGTGACCCGAGCCGCGAAGCTCGTCCGTAAGCATCTCGGCGATGTAGTCGGTGGCGCGCCTCGCGAGACGCACTTCGTGGCCGCCTACGCTGCCGATCGTGTCGTCGTTCGAGCGACCGTCTCCGGTGATGGCGACGTGAAAAGACTTGGGAGCCGAGGCGCGCGGCAGGTTCGTCTGGCCGGTCGCCCACGACGGAAGGCGCACGACGATGCCGTGCTGCTTCGATCGGAACGAGAAGTCCGAGGTGAAGTCGGTCATGAGCGCGTCGGAGATGCGCATCCAGGTGGCCGTCGAGAGGTTCCCCTCCACGGCTACGGTTCGCTGGTACGAAACGGTGGACGTGCCGGCAGCGGTGGCCGGCCGGTAACGCGCGATCAGCTCGACGACGCGAACCGGGGGCCTCACGCCCGTGAAGCTTGCCGCCGGCTGCGTGATGCGTGCGGCGAGGTCCACCGTGCCGCAGCCGGCGCTGCTGCCGGGGCAGGTCATGCCGGCGGCCTGGAGGCTGTCTTGCGCCGATTCGCGCAGGATCTGCGAGGCGTCGCCCACGACGGTGAAGTCGGCGCTCACCGAGCCCGGAGCGATCTTGACGGCTGCGCCGAGGACGGGCCCGGAGCCTCCGCCGACGACGCGGGTCTGGGCTGTGCAGGCGGCGAAGGTCGATGCCGCCATCGCCGCCACCGCGAGATGCGCGGCGACCAGGCGGCGGCTGCGAACGGACGGCGGCGATTCTTCCATCGGCCGCCCGTTTTGAGCCCGCGCGCGGGGCCGTGCAAACTCCGCCTCTGCAGACATCCCCTGAGGAGTTCAGCGATGCCACACCCGAGCGAAACCGTCTTCGACAAGATCCTGGCCGGAACGATTCCCTGCCACCGCGTCTACGAGGACGACCACGTGCTGGCCTTCCTCGACGTCAACCCGCTCTCGCTCGGGCACACGCTCGTCATTCCGAAGGAGAGGGCGGCCTACCTCCACGAGATGAGCGACGAGTCGTCCGCCGCCATCGGCCGCGTGCTCCCGCGCCTTTGCCGGGCCGTCATGCACGCGAGCGGAGCCGAGTTCTACAACATCCTCCAGAACAACGGCGCGTCTGCCCACCAGGCTGTCTTCCACGTGCATTTCCACATCATTCCGCGCCTCGCCGACACCGGCCTCGGCGTCGGGTGGTCGCCGCGGCCGCTCAATCCGGGCATTGCGGCGGAACTGCTCGGCAAGATGCACGCGTCGTTGGGGACTGGCTCCTAGGCCGCGTCTTCATAACGCTCGCCACGCAGTCGCACTGCGTCCGTGCTTCCCATCCTCCACGTGAGCACGTCCGGCGCCCGCCCTTCGACGAACACGATGCCCGCGTGAATCCCGTGCAGATGGTGCGCCGCGCACACGGTGATGCGGTTGGCCCTGTCGTCGGTGCCGCCGTGCGAGCGGAAACGCACGTGATGATCGTGCAGGTTCCTGCGCGAGCTGCATCCGGGCACCGCGCAGCGCCAGCCGTCGCGTTCGAAGACGGGGTCCCGGTGTTTCGGCGCCGAGGTCCACTCGAGCAGGGCGTGCGAAACGACGCGCTCGAATGCCCTCCAGGGCAAATCGCATCGGCGGCGGTAGCGATGGATCTGCATTTCGAGCAGCACCGCGACCGAGACCGGGATACGAAACGAAAGTCGCGCGCCGCCATGAGGATCGAACCCGTCCCCATGGGCTTCGCCGTGCGCACGCATTTGCACTTCGTGCAGGTCGACCGACGAAAGGCCGCCCGGCGGGATGACGGCGTCCGGCGGCGGCGGCGCAGGCATCGCGCGGGGCCACGGCCTTTCTCCATTGTCGAGCGCCCAGGCGACTTCGTCGGCGAGGCGCCGCAACGTGACTTCGCCGGCGCGTCGGATCCACGCTTCGCCGTGAATCTCGTCCATCACCGGAATGAGAGTGGCCGCGACGACCGGCGAGATCCGTCCTTCGCGCCATGCCTCGCGTAGAGCGCCGCCGCGTCGCCAGCTTTCGCGTTCGATGGCGACCAGGCTCCACAGACGGCGAGACGAACAGCCGAGGCGGGATTCCATGTAGAGCTTGACGGTCGCGAAGCCGACCTCGCGAAACAGCCGCCGATCGGAGCCGATCCGCAGGAGAGCGCTCATCTGGTAGTCGATGCGGTCGGCGATGCGGCGTAACTGGACGAGCCTCCGCTCGAGCTCCGCGGCGTCGACGGCGTCCAGCGATTCGACGAGGGCATCGAGTTGTTGGGCGGGGCCCGGGGCGAGCGACACGGGGTCGAGCCATTCGAAGCCTTCGATGACGCCGACCAGGGCCCGGAATGCCTCGAGCGAACGCCTGCTGCGCTCTTCGTCGTGGCGCCGAGGCTCGAGCAGTCGCTTCTCGAGATACTCCTGGGTCGGCATCCAGCCGTTCGGATCGGTGTCCGCCGGCTCACCGCTTGCGGCTTCGGCGGCGACGAGCTCGAGAACCTGCGCGTTGGATAGAGGTGTGCCGGCCATCCGGCGGGCGATCTCGCAGACGCTGCGCCACACGCGAAGACCGGTTGGCGAGACGGGAGTGTTCCAGCGCGCGACCGGCTCGCCGGTTTCTTCGTCGGTCGGTCCGCGGCTTTCCGCGTCGATCGGATCGCCGGCCTGGTCTTCGTTCTCTGAGGCACGCGTCTCGTTACCGCCGGCGCTTGCGTTCCAACTGCGAACGAACACTTCGAGCTCGCGCGTGCTCAGAGTCGCCGCGCGCCCGAGAAGCTCGCGCTGAGTCACATCTGTGGCCACCCGCACCAGCAGTCGAGCCTGGGTCCACGAGATCGCGCCGTCTTCTAGCGCCGCACGAATCAGAGGTAGCGAGTCGGCTGCCTTCAGGACGCGCGCGTCGTCCTCGAGAGTGCGTGGGGAACAGCCCAGTCGCTCGCGCGCATAGTCGGACAACCGCACGAAGCCGCGCGGCCTCCAGGCGCGAGTTTCGACGAGCCGACGCGCCAGTCGCGCCTGCACGAGGCGGCAGCGGTGATCCACGCCCGCGAGCCTCATGAGCTCGCGGTCGAGCACGAGGCCGGCTTCGGTGCGCGACATGCCGCTTACCGGATGGTCGGGAGGAATGAGGTAGGCGTCCGGTACGGCGTCGAATGCGGCCAAGCTGCCGGCAGCTGGACGATCGGAGAGGGGGCTGCCGGTAGAGCTGCTGGGAGATGGACGACCGGAGAGAGGGCTGCCGGTCGAGTTGCCGTCAGATGGACGGTCGGAGAGGGGCCGGCTGGTCGAGGCACGTGCGCGACGGGTGGCCTCGTCCCGTTCGAACAGGGCGGAGCAAGCCGGGCAGGCCGAAGCAGCGGCGTCGAGAGCGCATTTCGATGCGAATGGAGGGGGCGCGGGCGGATCGCGTCGGGCGGAGAAGAAGTCGGTCGTGGGGACGGGCTTCGCGCGTAACGCCGCAACTTCGACAGCGGATTCGATGCCGGGAGTCATGGGCGAAAATTTAGCGAAAAAAATCGCGAGGTGCAAGAGGAAAAAGAAGGAACCGGCTTGTTTTATGCCATTTCCGAATAGCGTTCGCGCGAGGCGGCGATTATCCGGGACTTGACACCAAATGGCCGAAGCGGGTAGTTCGCGGTCATGCCGCGCTGTCGCTCGCCCTAGTCGTGTTCTTTTTGCAGCTAGTCGGCGTCGTTGAATCCGGGGCAGAACAGCCACCTTCCCGGCTTCCCTTCCGGTCCGCGCTTCCAGACTCGGCAATATCGGGTGTGACGCTCGCCCAGCAGCCGGTCGGAGTAGGTCACCGTGCCGCGAAGTTCCAAGATGTGATCGCCGGTCTTCACGAGTCCAATGCGGAGTTCGCTGAATTCTCTCAGGCTCCCGAAAGAGACTATGGCCTGCTGCTGCGCGACCACGGCTTGGCTCGCTACTCCGACCGGCTTGGGAAGCTCTACGTTCTCAACGAACTTCTCGTTGAGCGGGTAAAAACGCAGAAAGGTCTCTACCCGAACATTGAAGGCTGGCGAGCTGCCGAGATTCTGGACACGCACCTCTATGTCCGTATCTCGGGAGGTGATTTCTCTCGGTTCGATTTCCGTCGCAATGAGCCACGACCTCTGGCTAGCTTCAAGCGCGCGGCGGCTAATCTCGTTGCTCTCCCGCGTCAGCTTGTTGCTCTTTCGTGTAACTTGGAGGGCGGATTCCATCGAAGCCCACTGAAGGCCAGAAACAAGGACCTGGGCGAACGTAAAAAGCACGATCGCCCCGGCAAGTCCGGTATTGAAGCGACGGTGGCGCTTCTCGTCCTCGTCGTCGCCTACTGCGTTACGACGTATGGCCTCGGCCAGTATGTCGAATTTGCCCGCAAGCGAACGGCGGCCGCGTGTTTGCTTTTGGGAGCGGTGCTCACTTGGACGGCGATCTGTTGGCTTTTCCAATGAGCGCCTCCATCGCCTCATCGAAGGTCAGCGGCGCGAGCGATATAGGTTTTAATCGCTCGCGCACTGGCTGCTTTTCTTCTGGCTCTTTCGTTGCTGGAACGCGGGAGCTTTTGGCTTTCGATTTCTTCTTCGCCACGGCCGCGTTCTCAGCATCCTCGGACGACCGCGCCGAAGATGTCTCCGGACTCGCGGTTGTTATGCCGAAAGGCGAACTCGTTCAGGTAGAAAGGCAGGTACTCGCCCGAGACGTTGTGGAACGTGCCGACGATGCCGCGCTTCAAGAGCGACCAGAACGAGTCGAGGTTGGCCGTGTGGACCATGCCGCGGACATACTCGCCGCGGGAGTGGTTCACGCTCCGGTGCTTGTAGCCGAGCGACTTGAGGGTGACGTAGTTCCGATGCTCATCGGTGGCGACGAGCGAGACCTTTGTCCCGACCGTGCGCTTCACGAAGCCCTGCATGGTCTCCTTGGTCGTCTCGTTGATGACCTTGGCGATGACGTTGCCCTTGCGGGCAATAGCGCCGATCACAGCCGTCTTGGGCTTGCGCTCCCGGTTGTGGCGGTTGCGGGGCTTCCCGCCCACGTACGTCTCGTCCACTTCGATGATGCCGGTCGAGTGGCGGAACGCTCCGTCCTTCATGGCCGCCCGGATGCGGTGGCACATATACCAAGCGGTCTCATAGCTGCCCGTCCCGAGCATCCGGTGGATCTGGAGCGCACTGATGCCCTTCTTCGAGTGGACCATCAGCAGAATCGCGTGGAACCAAACGCGCAGCTTGATGTTCGAGTTGTCGAAGATCGTCCGGGCGGTCGGGGAGAAGCGGTAGCCGTTCTTCGCGCACTTCTTGCAGACCCAGCGGTAGGGCGTGGCCAGCTTGTAGACCTTGGCGTTCTCGCAGCGGGGACAGGTCACGCCGTTCTTCCAGCGCATCGCCACGAGATAGTCCATGCAGGCCTGTTCGGTCGGGAAGCGGGCTTCGAATTCCTTGATCGTCATGGGGTGAACATATGACCATTCCCGGCTGGTGTCAAGTCCCGGATAATCGCCCGCGAGGCGGGGACGACGGGAATGCCGGTGGTCGGCGACGACGGGAATGCCGGTCGACGGGGACGACGGGAATGCCGGTCGACGGGGACGACGGGAATGCCGGTGGTCGGCGACGACGGGAATGCCGGTCGATGGGGACGATGGGGATGCCGGTCGACGGCGACTCCACGAGGACTCTACGAGAACGCGCGCGGAACAGAAGAAGGGGTACGCGGGCAGACCCGAAGCCGGAATTGCGAAATCGGTCGGGTACCTCCTGGCGGGACCCGCGAAGGCACTCTCCGACGATGAACGCCGAGGGCGAGTTCGCGCTCGCGGTCTCGCCGAGCCCGCAGGCGACGATTCCCGAAGCAGGCACCGATTCCCTCGGCGCGAGCTCCCTCCGTGGGCGATGAGCCCAGAGCTTCGTGGAGAACTGGAGCCAGTCGCCTAGAGCGCGAGCAGGCGGTCGAGCTCGGCGAGGGCAGGGGCGGGATCGGTTCCGACGACGATGCCGCGGATGCCGAGGCTGTTGGCGGCCTTCACGTTGCCTTCGTAGTCGTCGAGGAAGATCGCGCGTGACGGCGTTACATTCCCGACGAGCTCGAGCGCCTTCAAGTAGATGCGGGGATCGGGCTTGCGGAAGCCCACCTCGCAGGAATCCACCACGACGTCGAAGAGGTCGTCCACGGGAATCATCGCCCGCCAAGCGTCGCGGAACTCGAGGACGTTGTTCGTGACGATGGCCGTGCGGATGCCCGACTGGCGGATGCCGGATACGCGGTCGAGGAAATCCTGGCGCGGTCCGCCCGCATGGCGCAGCGCCGCCAGCACCATGAACGGGTCCGAATCGAAGCCCTGCTTGCGACCGAGCTCGCAGATCTCCTCGCGCGCTTCCATGAGCGGCATCTCGCCGCGCTCGAGGCGGTGCCAGGGGTGGTCGGAGTCGTGATCGTAGGGTCCGAAGACGGTGTCGAGCATGTCGCTCGCGCTCACGTTGATCGACGCGGCGAACTTGCGCGCGGCTTCGAACGGCGACTCGGTGAAGACTCCGCCGAAATCGAAGAGGACGGCGTCGAAGGCGTGGGCCGGCATCAGGTGTTCATTCCGCCGTCGACGACGATGGTCGAGCCGGTCGTGTACGTGGACAGGTCGCTCACGAGGTAGAGCACGGTGCCGACGATCTCCTCGGCCGACGCGATGCGCTTCTGCGACGTCGCCTCGACCATCTGCCGGTGGAACTCGGTGCCCTCGACGGCGCGGACCATGTCGGTGAGGACGGGACCGGGCGCCAGGGCGTTCACGCGCACGCCGAGCGGAGCCCATTCCTGCGCCATCACGCGCGTGAGCGCCTGCAGCGCGGATTTGCTGGAGCAATAGAGACCGATCGTCGCGCCCGGCCGCAGCGCACCGACCGAGATGACGTTGACGATCGCGCCGCCGCCGTGGTCGGCCATCCACGCGGCCGCCCGGCATGCCAGATGAAGCGGCCCGCGCGTGTTCACCGCGTAGACCTTGTCGAAGAGCTCGGGCGTGCCGGCGATGAGGGGACGCGCGGCGGGATTGGTCGCCGCGTTGTTGATGACGATATCTACGCGGCCAAGCTCGGCGATCGTTTTCTCGACGACTGCGTCGATCTCTTCGCTGTGGCCCATGTGGCACGACATCGCGAGCGCGCGCCGGCCGAGCCCGCGGATCTCTCTGGCCGCATCCTCGCAGGCGTCGAGCTTGCGGCCGCAGACCGTGACGTCCGCTCCCGCCTTCGCGAGCCCCACGGAAATCGCGCGCCCGAGGCCGCGGCCTCCGCCGGTTACGATGGCCACCTTCCCCGACAGATCGAAGTGTGCGTCGCTCACGAAGTCTTCCTTAGGAACGCGGCGAAAGGGGGCCGTTTCCCTGGACCGGGTACACGTACCGTTTACCTGCGCCGGTTCGTTTCCGCCGTGCGGGTAACCGGTACGGGGAAACGGTACAAGTAAACGTGCCCGTTCCCCTCGTCAGGCCCAGGCCACCGCGATCAGGCGCGGCCCGGCGTAAGGGAGACGGCCGTGCGAGACGGCGAAGTTGTCGATCGCGACGACGTCGCCCTTCTTCCAGGGATTGATCACGAGGTGCTTCCAGACGGCCTCGCGAACGGCTTCGATGTCGTCGTCGGCCATCGGCGAACCGTCGAGATGCGTGCAGTGCATCGCGAGCTCTTCCGAAGGACGGCGCCGCTCGAGCTTCTCGAGCACGCGCGCGACCTGGAGGACGAGCCAGTGCTTGAGCGTGGGCCGCAGCTCGTAGATGCGGCGATACTCGCCGGCCGCCTGTGAAGGGTGGAAGGTCGTGACGTGGTTGTGCCAGGCGCGCTCTCCGGTTTCCGGATGCGTGCGCGTCACGGCCTGCGTGCTGATGAGCCGAAGCCCGTCCCCCCCCGTCCAGACCGGCTCGAAGCCTTCCTCGCGGCATCTTTTTTCGACGGCCGTACGATCGTTCGTGAGGAACATTTCGTTCCAGCGCTTGAGCTGAAACGGATTGAAGCGGCTCGCGCTGCCCCCACCCGCGTAGTTGCGCACGATGCGGATGCCGCGCTTCTCGAAGCGCTCGACGAGGGCAGGATCGAGGTCGGCGAGCACGCGGCGGAAGTCGCAGAGCGGCGTCTCGCCCGATCCCTCGGCGCACTCGACGAGACACGCGAAGAACAAACGCCGCGGCGGGTTCTTCGTGAAGCTCATCTCGCAGTGCTGGGGAATCGGATAGAACGGCGGCAGCTCGCTCGCGGTGAAGACGTGCGACGTGAGCGCGTTGCGAGGCGAAGTGCCCAGGTACTCGTTCTTCAGCTCGTCGTCGACGGCCCGCGCCACCCGCTCGAAATCCGCCGCACTATCGACGTCGAACCCGCGGAACACGATCGCGCCCCAGGTGCGAAGCTGTGCGCGAATCCAGTCGTGGTTGGCCTGAACCCACGTACAGAGATCACCGACGTTGCGATCCGCGCCAGCGGAGATGACGAGGGGAAGCCGGTCGGGGTGGTTGTCGAGAGGTCGGACGTCGTAGGGGCAGGCCTCGGGGACGTCCACGGGTACCTGCGAAGTTGCTGAGGAAACGGTCGCGGCCTGCATCGGGGCGAGCTTAGGGGCGGCTCGCCGCCGAGGCCAGCCGCCGCTGTCCTTCAGCTATTGCGCAGTGTGTCGTGAGCGCATTCCTGCCGCACGGCTTTGGGCGCACTGCGTCGCAGACGAACGTTCGGTCGCGGAAGTCCGCGGTCTTGGTGCAGAATCGCGTACGTTGCGCTCTTGACCCAACTCGAGCCGCCAACGTACAACCACCTCGGCCTAGCCGTTTTGCGTCGCGTTTGTGGATGACCCGTCGGCTGCTGGTGCAGCTACGCTACGAACGTTCGTTAGTCGGAATCGCGAGAGCGGAGCGTGGCCGGGAGGACAAGCATGAGAGCTTTTCGCATCGGCGTCGCCGCCACGGTGATCGCTGCGCTCGGG
>CAYYVZ010000013.1:0-27759 GCA_964475235.1 uncultured Myxococcales bacterium
GATCGCGCGCGTCACGTAGCCCGACGTGAAGTCGAGCCACGGCACGCTTTCCATCGCCGGATCGGCGATGCGCGGTGTCGCCTGCGCGTACCCGGACCTGCTCATGTGGTTGAGCAGGCGGCAGACGTACTCGCAGGTGAGATCGCACTTGAGCGTCCACGACGCATTCGTGTAGCCGAACGACGACGCCATGTTCGGCACGTCGCTGTACATCATACCCTTGTACGAGAACGTCTTCGCGAACTCGACGTCGCGGCCGTCCACACGCACCTTCATGCCGCCGAGCAGCTCGAGCACGAGGCCCGTCGCGGTGACGACGATGTCGGCTTCGATGTCGCGTCCATCCTGGAGGCGAATGCCCTTCTCCGTAAACGTGTCGATGATGCCGGTCACGACCGACGCGCGGCCGCTGCGGATCGAGTCGAAGAGATCGTCGTCGGGAACCAGGCAGAGGCGCTGGTCCCACGGGTTGTAGCGCGGCGTGAAGTGCGTGGCGACGTCGTAGTCGGGACCGAGTGCCTTGCGAACCCGCGCGATGAGCCCCGCCTTCACCTTCTCCGGGCTCCTGCGCGCCCAGTTGTAGAAGAAAAGCTGCATCATCACGTTCTTCCAGCGAGTGAGCGTGTACGCGGTCGAGAGCGGAAGGTTCGCGCGCAGCCAGTTCGCGATGCGGTCCTCCGCGGGGCGCGAAACGACGTAGGTCGGGGAGCGCTGCAGCATCGTCACGTGCGCTGCGTCCCCCGCCATCGCGGGGACGAGTGTGACGGCGGTGGCGCCGCTGCCGATCACGACGACGCGCTTGCCCTTGTAGTCGAGCCCCTCGGGCCAGTGCTGCGGATGCACGAGCGTGCCGCCGAAGCGGTCGATGCCCTCGAACTCCGGCGTGTAGCCGGACGAGTAACGGTAGTAGCCCGAGCACATGAAAAGGAAGGAGCAGGTCACCCGAACGACCTCACCGTCGTGCTCGGCTTCGACGGTCCAGCGCGCGTCCTCGCTCGACCACTCGGCCGACACCACGCGGTGACCGAAGCGGATGTGACGGTCGATGTCGTTCTCGCGCGCGGTCTCGCGCACGTACTCGAGGATGGAGGGGCCGTCGGCGATGGCCCTGGCGTTCTTCCACGGCTTGAACGAATAGCCGAGGGTGTACATGTCGCTGTCCGAGCGGATGCCGGGGTAGCGGAACAGGTCCCAGGTGCCACCGGTAGCCTGCCTCGCCTCGAGGATGGCGTAGGTGCGGTCCGGGCAGCGCGTCTGCAGGTGGTAGGCGGCGCCGATGCCGGAAAGGCCGGCGCCCACGATCAGAACGTCCACAGGGTTCAGCTGAGCTTGGCGGTCGGAAGGCCGGGACATTGGATGTCCTCCTGTCGGGGCGTTCCCGTCGCGGGCCTCGTGCTCCGCGCAGTCTGCCCAGATTGCTGCGTCCGACTGGCTCTCGGCCCGGTCTGCACGTAATCGTCGGAGCGGCAGGTTTCGGTCATTCCCGCCCGGGCCATTCGCTTGGGCCGGCGGGGCAGGCCATTTACATAGCGAGATTACGTATAGATCCCGGCGGCGGCTGTCAATGGAAAATGGCAGCGCGGCGGCCGCGTACGAGCGACCTGGCGGGGAGACTTCATGGCGAGGCGAAGCGCGGCCGATGCGGCGCAGACAAGGGCCGACATCCTGGCGGCGGCGCGCAAGCAGTTCACGGAGAACGGTTACGCCGGGACGACGACCAACGAGATTGCCGAGGCGGCAGGCGTCACCGTCGGTGCGCTGTTTCACCACTTCGAAGGCAAGCCCGGATTATTCCGAAGCGTCTTTCAGGAGCTCGAAGGCGAGCTCGACGAGAAGGTTCGCTCGTCGGTCGAAGGCGAGGGCGGCCTCGAGCAGTTCCTGATCGGCTTTCGTGCCTATCTGGAATTCGCCAGGCGGGCCGACTTCCACCGCATCGTCATGCTCGAAGGGCCCGTCGTGCTCGGCGAGAAAGAGTGGCACGCGATCGAGGTACGCCGCGGCGCGACGACGCTGATGGAGGGCCTCGAGAGTCTCGTCGAAGAGGGGGTCATCGAGGACCGGCCGCGCCGGCCTCTCGGTCTGCTTCTGCTCGGTGCCATGTCGGAGGCGGGCTTCGAGGTCGCGCGCCGCGGTACGACGAAGAAAGACATCGACGGCCTCGTCGATGCGCTGCGATACCTGTTGACCGCACATCTGAGAGCCGGGCCACAGCGCAAGTCGAAGAAACCTTGACACCTGCCGCGCAGGCGCATACATAGCCACGCTATGTAAACGCCCGTGATGCGGAAACGGCGGGTTTTCTGCCGGATCCCGACCGCGGCCGGCCCGCCCGACGACGGGCGAGCCATCGACAGGAGAGGCAGGACCATGAATCAGCGCGGCGTGACCCCCCGTCCCATTCAGCCCCTCGTTGCTCTTCGCGCGATGCGCGATCTGCTCGCGAATCCCGACGACACGGCCCTCGTCTTCCGCATCATTCGTGCACTGTCCGGCAACAGCTTCGAGCGTCTCTTCCAGCGCGTGCTAGCCGATCCGACCGGCGGCGTCGTGCTGAACGAGAAGCGCGACATCCTTCCCGTGCTCCAGAACCGCGAGCGCCTGCGCGAGCTGCCGGCCGGCACGCTCGGCCGCGAGTACGCGCGCTTCCTCGACAACGAAGGCATCAGCGCGGAAGGGCTCGTGGACGCGAGCGAAGAGCACGTCGACGACGCGGTGTTCCTCGACGAGCGCGCGCGCTGCCTGAGCAACCGGCTTCGCGACACGCACGACCTCTGGCACGTCGTCACCGGCTACCAGCGCGACCTTTTCGGCGAGCACGCGCTGCTCGCATTCAGCTACGCGCAGACCCGCAACCCCGGCATCGGCTTCATCGTCGTGATGGCGGCCATCCGCCGCTGGCGCGAGGGCGAGAAAGAGGTCATCCCGCTCGCGTGGGAAGGGTACCGTCGCGGCCGCCGCGCGGCCTTCTTCGTCGCGGCCGATTGGGAAGGGATGCTGGAGATGGCGCTCGACGAGGTGCGCGAAAAGCTCCGCGTCGAGGACGCCCCGGTCTACAAGCCGCTGTTTTCTGCTGCGGCGATGGCGCGCTGACGATCGTTTCCGGCGCGGTGCCCTGGGTCGGCGCCGCGACGGAATGCGGCGAAATCGGGGACGGGTACAGGTTTTCGACCGAACTGTGCTTCCGGCCGCAGCGCCGCGCGAAAACCTGTACCCGTCCCCGATTTCCTAGCCGTGCGAGACGAAGGTCTTGAAGCCGCCGTAGATCATGCGCTTCGCGTCGAAAGGCATCGACTTCGGATCCATGTGGATGCGCGGATCCTTCATCACCGCCGCGTTCACCCTGTCGCGGTGCGCGCGCGACCTGTAGACGATGTACGCGAAGACGACGGTCTCGTCCTTCTTGAGCTTCACGCTCTGCGGGAACGACGTCCACTTGCCGGGTTTCACGTCGTCGGCGACGGCCTCGATGTACTCGAGCGCACCGTGCTCCATCCAGATCTTGCCGGCCTTGTTGGCCATCCTGCGGTAAGCGGCCAGGTTCTTCTTCGGAACGGGCAGCACGAATCCATCCACGTAACGTCCCACGATCCTTCCTCCTTGGCGGTTGGTCAGTTGGCGATCGTCGCGCCGGCGCGGCGCGGCTGCTCGCGGATCGGCCGGATCGGCCTCACCTCGACGCAGCCGACCTTGGCCGGCGGAATCTTCGAGGCCTGCTGGATGTCCTCGTCGAGGTCGCGCGCTTCGATGAGGTAGAAGCCCGCCAGCGCTTCCTTGGTCTCGGCGAACGGCCCGTCCGAAATCGACACGCGCCCGTTCCGGATCCGGACCGTCGTCGCCGTGGCGACGGGCTGCAGCGCTTCCGATGCGAGGCAGTGCCCGCTCGCGCGCATGGAGCGATCGCAGTCGAGGCACTCCTCGTCGTCCATCGCGCCGATCTTGTCTTCCTCTCCGTACACGAGACACAGGTACTTCATGTTCTGCTCCAACCCGGATGTTTACTCGTACCGTCTGTCTGTACCGTTTCCCGGGAGACGGTACAGGTAGACGTCCCCGGTCTGACGAAGTGTCCCACGGAAACGTCGCCGTATTGCTACACGCCGTCGTGAGCGCGCTGCAGCGCAGCGATGTCGACCTTGACCATTTGGTTGAGGGCCATGAACGGCTTCCCGTCGAGCTCGAACTCGGCGGTCAGCACGCCGCCGGCGGGTCGCGGCCCACCTTCCGGAACGCGCGTTACCTTCGTGATGCGAGAGCCCGGAAACACCGAAGTGTAGAACTCGGCCGCCGCTTCCGCCTCGTCGTCGAACCAGAGGCATGGAGTCAGGTTCATCGTCATCGTGTATTCCTTTCGTGCCCGGCTTTCGTGATCCAGGAACAGGCGCCCGTCTTGGCGAAGAGCGCGTCTTCGGGCATCTCGCCCTCTTCACTCCCTGATCGAACTGGCCGGCTCCAGTTCGACAGGGCCCGGAAAAAACCCTCGAGGTCTTCGACGGGCCCCTGCGGCGAAAGTCTTTCGTTGTCTGGGCTGAAAAGGGGGATGGGCTGTGCCCGCCCGGTGCTCCTGCATCGCCGGCTACGGCCACCGTCCTGGCACGATCGGTCACGGGACCGCTCCCAGCGGTCCCACGTTCGTGATGCCTGGATGTTCGCCGCGTTGGGTCCTCGCCGCTACGGAATCGGCAACAGCGTGCACTGGCACGCACCGCCGCCCGCGTCCTGACAGAGCGATCCGATCGCGCAGGTTCCGGCACAAAGCGGCGCGGTCGCCTCCGCGCACGTCGGCACCGGCAGCTGCAGGCACGAGCACGTGTCGTTCGACGCGACGCAGGCCTGTCCGACGTCGCAAAGCCCGCCGCAGACCGGTGACAGCGCGGTCGTGCAGGCCGGCACGCCGACCGCACCGCATTCGCAGCTGTCGCCGACGCTCTGGCAGACCTCGCCGGTCGGACACAGGCCGCCGCAAAGCGGGGCAGCCGCGCCGTCGCACTGGGGCAGTGTGACCACCTGGCAGGCGCACGTGTCGCCGCTCGCCTGGCAGATCTCGCCGGCGGTCGGACAGAGGCCGCCGCACGCCGGCGCGGTCGCATCGTCGCACGAAGGCAGCGGAAGACCCGTGCACGCGCAGACGCCCGAACTGTCCGCGCAGACCGAGCCGACCGGACAGAGTCCTCCGCAAACCGGCGACTCGGCGTCCTCGCACTCGGGCAGCGGCAGCAGGGTCGTCGTCGTCGTCGCGCTCGTGGCGCAGTTCGCGCCCGACGGGAACTCGTACGCGACGTCGGGATTCGACTTGCAGCGGATGTCGTTGTCCCATTTGAGCAGCAGCGCTCCAGGTCCGGGCAGCCCGGCGCCGATGTTGATCGCCGGATTCGACGTGGCCGCCGTGCAGAAGGTCGACACGCTCTCCGGGTCGTAGACCGCGGGCGTTCCCGCAAAGATCGTCGGGCTCGGGAAGCAGCGGCGGAACTTCGGGATCGAGCACGTGCCGTTCGCGCCGCCGCAGTCGTTGTTGCTCGTGCAGGGGATGTAGCCGGTGCCGTCCGGGAACGTCGCGCCGTCGCAGTAGAAGTCGACCGGCCCCGTCGTGCAGTTGCCGTTCGCACTGCACTCGAAGTTCTCGCAGGTGTTGAGCACGATTCCGGCGCCGCCGCCCGCGCTGCAGACGCCGGCTCCGAGCGCCGCGCACTCCGCGTCGTTCGAGCAGCTCTTGAGGCCGTTGCCCGTGCAGCTGCGGCAGTGGCACAGCTCTCCGGACGGCGTGTCGCAGGGCAGGGTCGCGTCGAGCTGCGAATGCCCCGTCGTGAGCGGAACGCGGATCAGCAGGCCGGTTCCGCTGATGTTCGCCGCTGTCGCCGGCAGGCAGTCGTTGCTGGTGACGCCGTACGTCGGGTGAGTACCGTTGGCGTCGCACGCCCCGCTGCTGAGCCCACCCGTGCAGGTGCCTCCGCGCACGTTGTCGTTCGCGACCGGATCGCCTTCGCAGGTCGGGCACGGCGCGGTCGCCTCCAGGCCGAGATAGACCACGGCGGCGAGGTCGATGATGTCGTTCCACTCGCCGGTTCTCAGGTTCATCGTGCCGGCGTTGCTGCTGCGCAGGCGCATCGGCACGCAGGCGGGGATTCCCGACGCGGCGATGGGCAGCGGTGCGCCGAAGTAGCAGCGGCACGTCGGATCGATCGATCCGCAC
This sequence comes from uncultured Myxococcales bacterium, assembly GCA_964475235.1. Classification (GTDB taxonomy): domain Bacteria; phylum Desulfobacterota; class Binatia; order UBA1149; family CAITLU01; genus DATNBU01. The sequence continues at coordinate 6,188 of CAYYVZ010000013.1, forward strand.
CTCGCGGCGTCCGAGCCGTTGACGACGCCGCAAGCCACGTCGGGATTGGCCGTGCAGTTGCAGCCGTAGTACGTGCCGTCGGGCTCGCGATGCAGCGAGACCTGGCAGTTCTCGCAGTTGTCGTCGCAGGTGACGTCCACCATGTCCTGGCTGCGATCGGGCACGTCGAGATCCACCGCCAGGCCGGACCACCCGGCGTTGAGCGACGTGTTCGAATCCACTTCCGTCGAGTAGCGCGAGACGATCTGGCGGATGATCGTGGCGTCGGCGCATGGTCCGGTGCCGCTTGCTTCGCAGGTACACGACGAGCCGTTGTCGGTGCACGCCGTGAAGGGCGGGCAGGCGCCGTCGCACTGCGGGAAGGTCGAGCCGCAGGCCGTCCCGACCAGCGTCGTCGTGGTCGTCGCGCCTTCGACCGTCGTCGTCGTGGTCGTGGCGGACGAAGCGCTCAGCTCGAAGGCGTTGCGGATGAGCGCAGCGCCGTGGACCGAGGCGCTCGACGACGAGCACGAGACGAGACCCGGGACGTCGTCGTCACAGGCGGCGATGCGATCGAGCACGCTCTCCTGGAAGGTGCAGGCAGGCGCGGTCTTCGCCGCGTAGTTCGCGAGGCCTTCCGCGATGCGTCCGCTCGGATCGGCGGAGCTGCATTGGTAGGTGCCGTCGCCGCCGAGGCGGTCGGCTGCGGCCTGGCAGCGGCGGCGCTCGCGCATGTAGGTGCGGACGATGCGCGCGGTGCCCTTGCCCAGGAATCCCTGGCAGCGGCGAAGCGGATCGAGAAGCCGGTCGGCCGGATCACCCTGCGCGTCCCCGGTGAGCGCTTCGACGTGCGAATCGGTGAGCGCGAAGATGCAGAGCGCGACCTCGGTGAAGTCGTCGATCCCGGACGTCGAGCCGCTGTCGTCGGCAGTCGCGGCCGGGGCCGGACAGGTTTCGTACACGGAGAGCAGCCCGGACGACGCGGCGTCGCACGCGTCGAGAATGTCGGCCAGGGCGCGGCTGCGCGTCGAGCCGAGACGGCCGTCCGGGTCGGCGCCGTCCACGGAGTTGCAGTCCGTGTCGAGCGAGATCTTTCCGGAGCTGCGCAGCTTGTGGCAGCGCGACGTGGCTTTGAAGGCAGCCGCGGCGTAGCGCGTCGCCGCCTCGGCGATTTCGTCGTGGCACTCCGATTCGGTAGAGCTGAGCGCCGATGCCGGAGACGGCGAGATGGTGATCGCGCCGGTCAGCAGGACCGCGAAGCCGGCGGTGACGAGAGGGCGCGCGATCGGCGATGCCGGAAGCCGCAGAAGAGCCATGGCGATTCCTCCTCCCAGGCCTTCGCCGCAGGTGGCGGCAGGGCCGCCCCAGGGCTCGAAGGCGAGCGTCTCGGGAGACGCTGTCGCCATGGGTACACTATTTACAAATCTCTCAGCAAGGGCGGTCCAGAGGAACTTGCGCTACGCTGCTCGTGCCTGGCGAGCCCCCCGACAGGGTCTAAGGGCTCGATCACGCACGACTATTGCCGCATGCCCCCAATCCGGGCCGGCCGGAGCGGCAGGAATCTTTTTTTACGCCTTTGTCGGTAGTGGGCCGTGGCGCGTTCGGAAAGGGTCCGGCTGGTCCGCCGTAGGGCCCGTGCTATTCGGCATTTCGTGAATTCTTTGCAGCTGTCTGCGGGGGCCGTCTCCGAGCTTCGCCGTCGCCACGCGGAGTTTCTGCGCGAGCGTCTGGTGTCGGACGCCGCACGCGAGGACTGGCTGCGCCTCGCGCGCAGCGGATGGGACCGGGTCGCCGCGCTACGCGTGCGCGACGTCGTGGATGCGAAGTCCGCTTCGAGCGCGCTCGTGCGCGTCCTCGACGCCGAGGCCGTGCGAGGCCTGTTCGCGCCGGTGCTGCGCGAGATTGCGCGCGAAGCCGTCACGGCGCTCCGGCGCGACGACACGAAGCTCGGCGACTACGTGCCGCCCGACGCGCGTGCCGCCATCGACAGGCTGCTCGAGCGTCACGACCTCATCCCCGACGACCTCGTTCGCAAGGTCTTCGAAGAGAAAGTCGTCCAGGACGCGATCCAGAACACGCTCTATGACGCGCTCACGCAATTCCAGTCGACCGTCAATCCGTTCTTCGCCGAGTGGGGGTTGCCGTCGATCCTGAAACGGATGCCGATCGGCGGCGGCATGATCCTTTCGTCCATGGAGGCGATGCGAGCGGAGTTCGACCGCCGCGTCGAGCCCGAGATCCGCAAATTCCTCGCGGTGTTTTCGCGCCGCACCCAGGGCGAGCTCGCCGAGCTGTTCCTCTCGAAGAGCGGCGACCCGAAGCTCGCGAGGCTTCGCAAGGATCTTGTCGCCTATCTCTACACGCGCACGCTCGAAGAGCTGCTTGCGGGTGTCGACGACGAGATGACCGAGACGAGCGCGTTCGTAGCCGAACGCGTTGCGCTCCGGCTCGTCGAGCGTCCCGAGTCCGCTCGTGCCTTCGAGGCCTCGCTCGAACGGCTGCTCCAGGAGCACGGAGACGCGACCGTCGGCGAGTGGCTCGACAGGACCGGAGCTACCGAAAGCCCGGACGTGGAAGCGTGGGCGGAGCTTGCCTGGCCCGTCGTCCGCCGGGTGCTCGCGAGCGATCCCGTCGTTCACCTGCTCGAGACCATCGCGTCGGAATTCTACGATAGCGTGACGTCGGAAGCCTGAGTTTTGCGGGAACGAAGCCGTTTCAGACCGCGTCGCCCCCTACCTCGGCGAGTCGCCGCTCGAGAAAACGCCGTTCCGTGTCCTGTTTCGTGAGCGCGAGCGCACGTTCGTACGAAGCCGCTGCTTCGGCGCTTCGTCCGAGGCGGCGGCACAGATCGGCGCGCGTGGCGTGAGCGAGACGATAGTCGTCGAGCTCACCGCGTGCGAGCAGGTCGTCCACGAGGTCCAGACCGGCTTGCGGTCCGTCGCGCATCGCGACTGCCACCGCGCGATTCAGCTCCACGACCGGAGACGGCTGCAGGCGCAGCAGCACGTCGTAAAGGCCGACGATCTCGTTCCAGTCGGTCGCGCCGGGAGTCGCAGCGTGCGAGTGCACGGCTGCGATGGCGGCCTGCACCGAGTAGGGACCGAAGCGCCGCGACGTGAGCGCGCGTTCGACGAGGGCCGCGCCTTCGTCGATCTGTGCATGGTTCCAGCGCGTGCGGTCCTGCTCGTCGAGCACGACGATGTCGCCCGCTGCGGAAAGACGGGCCTCGCGCCGCGAGTCCTGCAGCAGCATCAGCGCGAGCAGGCCGATCGCTTCCGGCTCCGGCAGCAGCGAAGCGAGCAGGCGGCCGAGACGGATTGCTTCCGACGACATGTCGTGGCGCGTGAGCGAGGCGCCTGAGCTCGCCGCGTAACCTTCGTTGAACACCAGGTAGATGACGCGCAAGACCGCATCGAGCCGGTCGGGCAGCTCCGCCGCACCGGGCACCTCGTAGGGGATGCCGGCGTCGCGGATCTTCGACTTGGCGCGCACGATTCGCTGCGCGAGCGTCGGCGCGGGCGTGAGGAAAGCCGCGGCGATCTCTTCGGTGGTCAGTCCGCAAACCTCTCGCAGCGTAAGCGCCACCTGCGCGTCCGGGGCGAGGGCCGGATGGCAGCACGTGAAGATGAGCCGCAGCCGGTCGTCGGCCACACCGCCCGTTTCCGACGCTTCCTCTTCTTCCACCGCCGTTTCGTGGCGCGCGGGATCCCAGGCCTCGAAGCGTTTCTGCCGACGCAGGTTGTCGATTGCCTTGAAACGGCCGGCGGAGACGAGCCAGGCGCGCGGATTCTGGGGGAGCCCGGCGGCGGGCCACTGCTCGACGGCGGCACGAAAGGCTTCGTGCAGGGCTTCCTCGGCGAGGTCGAAGTCCCCGAGCAGCCGGATGAGCGTCGCGAGCACCGCACGCGATTCGCTGCGGTAGACCGCCTCGATCTCGTCGGGTGTGGAAGGGGTCGCCGTCATCTTCCTTCTCGCTTGTCGCTTATCGCGCGTCGGAGAGACTCTGCCGCAGCGCCCTTGCGAATGCATCGACATCGATCTCGCCGAGGTTCGCGAGGAAGTCGCGGTGGGAGCGGCCGCGGCGCCAGGCCGGCTCGGACGCAGGATGCCGAAGCACGGCGGCGATCAGGCCGAGGTCGGCCGATGCGAGCAGCGTCCCGTGCACCAGCGTCGCGCTGCGATGCCGTCGAAGCGCGAGGCCGCCGGCCTTGCGGTCGCCGAGAAGAAGGTCGCCCGAGGGATCCGCGTCGAGCGCGGCACCGACTCCCGCGTGGCTCAGGGCCGCGCGCACGATGTCGTTGCTGCGGCTCTTCGCGTCCGTGATCGACGGCGGCTCGTCCGCGGCATGAGCGAACACGATCGCGTACTGGACCGTCCCGGCTCCGATCGCGACGGTCCCGCCGCCGCTTGCACGGCGGACGAGCGCGACGCCTCGACGCACGCACTCGTCTGCATCGACTTCGACCGCCGCATCGCGGCTGATGCCGAGCACGACCGCCGGTGCGCCGCAGGTCCACACGCGCGAACTCGTGCGGGCGGCCTCGAGCAGCGCGAAATCGGCTTCGATTCCGCGCACGGCGTCGGCGGCTTCTCCGGACAGCACTTCGACGGCAGGCCGGCGGCGTGTGACGGCGGCGCTCAGGACCGGTCCTTCCACTGCGTTGCCCCGAGGAAGATCACGCGCAGCTGCCGGACGAACGCCTGGGTGAGCTCTTCTTCGACCTGGGGCTGGTCGGCGGCGTCGAGAAAGTCGCTCGCGGCGTTGAGCATGGTGTTGACGACGAGACCGCAGACCGTCTGCAGCGTGGACATCGACAGGCCGGGAAGCAGACTCAGCTCGCGCAGGTCCTGGGCCATCTCGGTGGCGAAGTGCTGCGTCTCGTAACGGATCGACCGCCGGATGAGCGGCGATCCTCCCCAGCGCTCGCTCGCCATGAAAAGGATGTGGAGACGGTGCTCGCGAAGGAACTGGCGGTAGATCTGGACCGAGTGCTCGATGATCCGGATCGGCGGCACGCCGGCGCGGCGCGCCTCGCGAAGGATGCGCCGCAGCGACAATCCCGTCTCCTCGACGAGAGCGAGCGCGAGCTCGTCGAGATCCTGGAAGTGGCGGTAGAACGATGTGGGCACGACGCCCGCCTCGCGCGTGATCTCGCGCAGACTGAGGCTCGTGTAGGAGCGGCCGCCGCTCATCAGGTTGAGCGCGGCCTCCATCAGCGCCCCGCGCGTGCGCTGCTTCTGCGCGGCCCGCGACCCGCCGGTTTCGCGCGGGCTTTCCGCGGCGCGCGAGCCGCGGGAATCTCCGTCGTCCGCCTTGTCGCGTCGGTCGCGAGAGAGGAGGGGAGCATCCCCGTCTTTCGTCTTGTCGCGACGGTCGCGAGAGTTGCGACGATCCCTGGCCTTCGGCGTCGCCTTGACCTCCGGCGTCGCCTTGACCCGGCGCCGGCGCGACGTGCGACCGCTGTCGGACTCCTGCTCGCCGCCCGGACGGGGGTCGTCTTCGCGATGGGAGTGGGGCCGGCCCCGCCTCCCCTTCTTTCGATGCACGGTTGTAGTCATGGCTCCCCCGCAAAAAGAGCAGCCTTTTCAGGCTATAGCCAGCGCGGGCCCGATTTTCAGTGTACAAGTGTTGACAGAAACCCCAATTTCGGTAGACAAGTGTTCACCCAATGGACACCGCAATCACCCCGGCCACCCGTCTCCTGCGAGGCTTCCTCGCGACTCCCTGGCTCCGGCCGCTCAACGACGCCGCCGCGATCGACGATTTCGTCGGCTTCGTGCGGCCCACCTTCTCGCTCACGCAGATCCGTGCACGCGTCGTGCGGACGCGGCGCGAGACGGCGGATGCGCGCACGCTCGTGCTCGAGCCGAACCGCAACTGGCCGGGACACACGGCCGGGCAGCACGTTCTCGTGACGACCGAGATCGGCGGGCGCCGCGTGCAGCGCACGTTCAGCATCTCGTCACCGCCGCGCCGCGACGGAACGATCGAGATCACGGCGAAGCGCCGTGAAGGCGGGCTCGTGTCGACGTGGTGGAACGAGACGGCGCGCGCGGGCGACGTGGTCACGCTGTCGAATCCGGCGGGAGACTTCGTGCTTCCCGAGTCCCTCCCTGCCCGCCTCGTGATGGTCGCCGCCGGAAGCGGCGTGACGCCGGTGATGGCGATGCTGCGCGCGCTCGACGCGTCGGCGCGAAAGGGAGCGTCGTCGGCAGGCGAGCGCGAGGGCGAACCGGCGCGCGTCGATTTCCTGTACGTCGCACGTTCTCCTGCGGACGCGATCTTCGTGGAGGAGCTGCAGACTCTCGCCGCGCGTCATGCGTGGCTGCGTCTCACACTGCACTTCACCTCGGCCTCGGGCCGGCTGGGCGACGCCGGGTGGTCCGCTTTGGCGAGAGGCGCCGGCGATGCGCCCGCCTTCGTCTGCGGCCCGGCCGCGTTCATGGAATCGGCACGCAGCGCCTGGCGCGAGCAGGGCCGCGAGGCGTCGCTGCGCATGGAACACTTCGGTTTCGCACCGGCGGCGAAGCTCGAGGCCGGCGGCGCCGACGTCACCGCCGCGCGCACCGGCACGACTTTCTCTGCGGCCGCCGGCCAGAACCTGCTCGAGGCCGCCGAAGCGGCGGGCCTGCGCCCGAAACACGGCTGCCGCATGGGCGTCTGTCACACCTGCGTTTGCCGCAAGCTCACCGGAACCACGGTGGACCTTCGCGACGGCCGCGTCTCGTCCGAGCCCGGCCAGATCATCCAGCTTTGCGTGACCGCGCCGGCAACGGCCGTCACGCTCGACCTCTGAGGAGCTCCCATGCCGAAGCCAGCCGCCCATCTCACCCGCGAACAGATCGACAGCATCGGCCGCGAGCTCGACGCGCTCCGCGCGCAGACGCTCGCCGGGCTCGGCGAAGACGACGCCGAGCACATCCGCCGCGTCGTGCGCCTCGCGCGCACGTGCGCGATCGCCGGCCGCAGCATGCTCATGTTCGGCTTCACGCCGGTGAGCTTCGGGCTCGGCGTCGCGGCGCTGTCGACGGCCAAGATCCTCGAGAACATGGAGATCGGCCACAACGTGCTGCACGGCCAGTACGACTGGATGAACGACGACAGCCTCGATTCGAGGACCTACGAGTGGGACATCGTCTGCGATTCCTCGCAGTGGCGCCACTACCACAACTACGAGCACCACACGTTCACGAACATTCTCGGCAAGGACCGCGACGTCGGCTATGGCCTCCTGCGCGTGAACGAGGACCAGTACTGGACGCCCAAGCACCTGTTCCAGCCGCTGAGCAACGTGGTTCTGTCGCTGCTTTTCCAGTGGGGCGTCGGCCTTCACGACATGGACCCGGCGCGCGTGCTGGCCGGCTCGAGGAAAGACGACGACGACCCGGAGGCCGAAGCGCGGCGCGCGGAGTTTCCGGCCAAATGGCGCCAGTTCGTTCGCAAGGCCGGCCGCCAGCTCTTCAAGGACTACGTATTCTTCCCGGCGATCGCGCTCGGCAATGCACCGCGCGTCTTCGCCGGCAACCTCGCGGCCAACCTCATCCGCAACGTCTGGACCAACGTGATCATTTTCTGCGGCCATTTCCCCGAAGGCACCCAGGTCTACACGCAGCAGGAAGTCGAGGGCGAGACCCGCGGCGACTGGTACGTGCGGCAGATGCTCGGCTCGGCCAACATCGAAGGCGGGCGCTGGTTCCACGTGATGACGGGGCACCTTTCGCACCAGATCGAGCACCATCTCTTCCCGGACGTCCCGGCCTGGCGCTATCCCGAGATCGCGCCGCAGGTGCAGGACCTCTGCGAGCGCTACGACCTGCCGTACAACACCGGCAGCTTCGCCGAGCAGTACGGGACGGTGCTCGCTCGCATCTTCCGCTTCTCGCTGCCGCCCTGGCTGCTTGCCTCACGCTCGGCCCCGGCCACCTCGGCGGGCTGAGTTTCCTGCGGGCGGGCCACGCCCCCTTCGGCGTTCGGAGTGACAGGGCCGGGCCAAGCGCATATGGACGGCGCAGGTCAGACGAATGTTGCTCGCCGTCTTCGTCGCCGCTGCGGCGATCCTTTGGCTTTCGGTCTTCGGCTACGTGGGAGTGCTGATGGCGGTCGCCCGGCGCAACCGGTCCGTTGCGGGCCACCCGGGTTCGCCGGAGGCGCCCGGAGGGCAGGCGATCCTGCCGTCCCTCGCGGTCGTCGTTCCAGTTCGCAACGAGGAGCGGTTCGTCCTGGCCAAGCTCGCCGATCTGCGCCGCTCCGACTACCCCGTCGATCGGCTCTCGAAGATCGTCGTGGACGGCGGCTCCACCGATTCCACGGTCGCGCTCGTCGAGGCCGAGTGCGCGCGAGATGCGGGCCTCCGTCTGGTTCGAGTCGACGACGCGCGCGGAAAGTCGGATCAGCTCAACGCGGTTCTCGAGTCGCAAGGGCACGGCATCGTCGTCGTTACCGACGTCGATTCCGAGCTCGACCCGTCGTGCCTGCGACTGCTCGTCGAATCGCTCCAGGCCCGCCCGGACGCCGATCTCGTCGGAGCCCGCATCCGGCCGGCCACGGCTCTCCTCGAGGAACGCATTCACTGGTGGCTGCTCAACTCGCTGTGGTGGCTCGAGGGCGAGGCGCTCGGCAACGGGCAGGTCTCGGGAGTCTGTTTCGCGCTTCGCTCGAGTGCGATCTCCAGGCTCCCGTCGGACTGCACGGCCGAAGACATTCGCTTCGGGCTTCTCGCGAGTGCGCGCGGCCGCGACGTGCGTCTTTGCCGGCGTGCACTTGCCACCGAGCTTCGCGTGCCGCAGACCGCCCGTGAGTTCGTCACCTTCCGGCGTCGTCGCGGCAGCGGTTACCTTCGCGAGCTGCGCCGCATCCGGCCGGCAGCCGCGCCGATGCGCTGGCACTTCGTGCAGGCGCTGCGCCTCTACCATTTTTTCGTGATGCCCGTGCTCGCGGCGGCCGTTACCGTCGCCGCGCTGCTGTTGCTCGCAACGCCGCACTGGCACTGGCCTGTGCTGGCCGCAATGGCGTTTGCCGTTCCCGCGGCGGCGGCACTGTTCGCCTCGACGACGCTCGGTGAGGGACGCAGGTGGCGTCTCGGACTGGCGGCCGGTCGGCTGGCGGGCCTCACATGGTTGTCGCTGGTCGCCGTGCCGCGCGAGCCGGCCGCACGCCTTGCCAAGGGAGGATTCTGATGTTGTCGCAACGGCACCTGCGCTTCGCCGCGCGCTACGCCGCCCATCGCTTTCGCGCGCTGCACCCGTTCGAGGTGCAGGCGTCCCTGCTCAATGCCTGCAACCTGCGCTGCGCGTACTGCCGTTGCCCGGACATCAAGATCGAAATGATGAACACCGCGCAGTGGGTCGAGACCATCGAGGGACTCGGGCGCCACGGCACCATGCGCATCAAGTACCAGGGAGGCGAGCCGACCCTGCGTGCGGACTTCCTCACCATCTGCAAGGCGTCGCAGGAGGCGGGAATCCTCACCGCGGTCGTGACCAACGGTCTTCAGTTCGCGGCCAAACCCGAGTTGCTCGGGCACCTCGACGAAATCGTGTTCAGCCTCGACTCGGCGACCCCCGATCACACCGACCGCATGCGCGGGGCCGGCGTGCACGCGGGAGTGGTCGAGGCCATCGAGCTTGCGCGTGACCGGGGCATCCACCTGTTCGTCAACATGGTGATCACCAGGGACAACCTCGGCGAGATCGAGCCGATGCTCGACTTCTGCGAGGAGCGCGGCATGGGCATCCACGTGCAGCCGGCCGTGATGGGGCGGAAGTACTACGACGACGCCGTGAAGGACTTCATGCTCACGGACGAGCAGATTCGCGAGATGCACCGGCGCCTGGGCGAGCTCAAACGTGCAGGCCGTCCCCTCATGTTCGCGGCGGCCACCTACGAGAACGTCCTCAACTGGGACGACTACGGCGAAGTCTCGCGCCGCACGGAGGGCCGCTCGTCGTGCATGGCCGGGCGCTTCTACGTGCACGTCGAGCCGAACGGCGACGTGCATCCCTGCAACCAGCACGACGCCGCCTTCGAGCCGAAGAACATCGTCCGCGACGGGCTCGACGACGCGCTCGCCCACGCCCAGCGTCACGACTGCGGCGACTGCTTCGGCGTGTACCTGAACGAGAGAAAGGCCGTCTTCGGCCTGCGCCCGGCCGCGCTGTGGGAGATGGCGCGTCGCGGTTGAGCCGCGCGCGGCCATTCGTTCGAGGCTGAGCATGCTGCACGACGCTGTCCGCCACTTGCCGCGGTCTGCGTAGAGGCCAGGTGACGCGCAATCGACGCAGGCGCGGCGGGCCTCCGCGGATGCCCGCGCGCGACGATGCGGGTGCCGCATCCGCGCCGGATGCCTCGCCGGCGTTGCCCGCGCCGGCGCCGGCGCGAACGGCGATGCCGGCGCGAGCGTCGAGGTCGGCCGGCCGGCGAATCCACGTGATTGCCGCGTCGTGCCTGATGCTCGTGTACCTCGCCGTGATGAGCGGCCACATGACGAGCATGGACGGCTTCCTGCTGCAGCGTCAGGCCCGCGCGCTCGCTCTCGAGCATTCGGTCAACTTCCGTACGCCGGCGTGGTTCTGGATGGGCGAGCAGATCCTCTCGAGCAAGTTCGGCATCGGGCTGTCGCTGGCCTACGTGCCGGGGATGCTGTTCGCATCGCCGCTTGCCTCGCTCGTGCCGGAATCCGCGGAGCGCCCGAAGAAGACCTTCCTCTACTACTACCGGCAACTCTACGAAGACCCGCTGTACAAGGTCGGTGCCGCGTGGGTTCACGCTGCGATCGCGGCGCTTTCGGCGTACCTCGTCGCGCGGCTGATGACGGCGCTCGGGTGCAGCCGGCGCGCGTCGATCTGGGGAATGGCGCTGTACGGCGTGGGTTCGTCGGCGCTGGTCTATTCGCGCGGCGACTTCACGCAGCCGCTCGTGGGCCTGTGCTGGCTGGCCGCGCTGCTGGCCGCCGTTCGATTCCGCCTGTCCGCTTCGGCGCCGGCCATCTGGGGCTGCGCCGCAGCCGTCGGCTACGCCATTCTCACGCGACCACTGGACGGATTGCTGCTGTTCGTCGCCGTTCTCCCGCTCGTCACTCCCTTGAGCCCGTCGGCGTGGAGCCTGCGCGCGCTGCGACCTGCCTTCGTGGTGACGTCCGGCGTCGTGGTCGCGGTGCTGCTGACGGGACTCGTCAACTGGGCACGGACCGGCGATGCCTGGAACACCGGTTACCGGCTCGAGAACGGCTGGAGTATCCCGGACCTCGCGCGCATCTCCTACGTGCTGGTCGGCCCTGCGCGCGGAGTCCTGTGGGAGTTTCCGGCGGTGCTGCTGCTTCCCCTCGGAGTCGTGGCGCTGAGGGCGCGCGGAAAGAGCTTCGAAACGCTCGTGCTGCTTTCGCTGTGCGGCGCGCTCCTTCTCAACACGGCAGCGTGGAAGGTCTGGTGGGGCGGCTGGTGCTGGGGACTGAGGCTCTTCGTGCCGGCCGTTCCGCTATTGGCGGTCGTGGCGGGCGCGGGCATCGATCGCCTCGGTGGCCGCGCGCGCAGCGTGGTGCCCGGGCTGCTGCTGCTCGCGGGCTTCGTGTGCGCGTTGCCCGGAGTCGTGACGGATCCGCTCGGAGGGTTCGCGAGGTTCACCGACGGGAAGCCGCTTTCGTGGACGCTGTCGGCGTTTCCGCCCTGGGGCGCCTGGCGGTTCCTCCAGAAGCCGTTCCCCAACACGCCGATCGACACGGACGTCGTGGACATCCTGTGGTTCCGTCTGGCGCCGGCGACCGGTTACTGGTCGCTGCTCGTCCCGGTTCTGCTCGTAGGCGCTGCGGCGGCGCTCGCGGTCCGGTGCGCGCGAGAGATGCGCGAGGAAGAGCGCGCGGGCACGTGATTCGCGTGAGTCGTGCCCGCGCTCAGCGATACAGCGGTCAGGGAATCTTGTCCGAGAACTTGAGCTTGACCGAGTCGTTCGTCTTCGCCGGTGACGGTAGCGCCGTCTGCCAGCAGGCCGACGATCCGACGGAATCGCGCCAGAGCTGCACCTTCACCGACGACACGTCGGCAAACGGGAACGGAAGGTCTACGATTCCGCGCGCGTACCGGCTTGCCCCGGCCAGGTCCAAGCCTGACATGGAACTGGCGGCTCGAAGCGACCTTTCCGTTCAGGGCTGCCATCGTCGCTTTCGCGCCGGAAGCGGTCACGGCGAAGGGCGGACTGCGAAGGTCGCGACCGCGTCCTTCGCTCGGCGCTGCCTTGCCCCGCCGGGGCCGGCGCGCCAGACTCGCGCGTGCTTCGCGACCTGAGGAACCGGTGGCGGCCGCTACGCCGCCGCGCGAGGCGACGCTTCGGTCTCGGTCGCGAGGCGCGCAGCGGGCTCGCGGGGCGACTCGAGGCCGCTGAGCAGGAGATCGCCCGGTTGCTGCGGCGTCTGAACCCCGCCGTCGATGCAGCGCCGCTTCACGCGGGCACGTTCCAGGATCACGAGGCGCGTCTTCATTCCCAGAACGGCGAAGACGGCCTGCTGCTCCACATCTTCCAGACGATCGGCGTCACCGACCGCCGCCTCGTCGAGTTCGGCATCGAGGACGGCCGCGAGTGCCTCGCGCGCACATTCCTTGTCGAGTTCGGCTGGAGCGGCCTCGTCATGGACAGCGAGGAAGCGAACGTTGCGGATGCCGCACGCTTCTTCCACGTCGAGTGTGGCCTGGCACGCGAACGTGTGCGGGTCGAGCGCTGCTTCGTCACCGCTGAAAACATCGACGGCGTGCTCGCGCAGCACGGCATGACGGGTGACATCGACCTGCTGTCCGTCGACATCGACGGCAACGACTTCTGGGTGTGGAAGGCGATCTCCGTCATCCGTCCGCGCGTCGTCGCGATCGAATACAACGCATCGTTCGGACCGGACGAATCGCTCACTGTCGAGTACGACCCGGGCTTCGACCGGAAAGCGAAGCACGCGAGCGGCTGGTACCACGGCGCGTCCATCGCGGCGCTCGCCGAGCTCGGCCGCCGTCGCGGCTATGCTCTCGTCGGCGGCGACTCGAGTGGCGTCAACGCATTCTTCGTTCGCAAAGAGCTCGTGTGCGAGTCGCTGCCGCAGGTCGCGGCGAACGACGCGTGGAGGCCTCACCGCAGCCGCACGCGCCGGGCTTCGCCCGAAGAGCAGCTCGCGCTGCTGCGGAGCCTGCCGCTGGTTCGAGATCCCTGAGCGGGCAATCCACCACCTGCGATTCGTCAACGACGTGGAATCGCGGCTCCCTGCGGCCGCCGTGCTCGTCGGAGGCCCGCCTGCTTGCACGGGCCCGGCGCGCGTGGATGCTGCGCCGAGTCGGAGGTCGCGCTCATGGCCAGCCTCAGCCTCGTTCTCGGGGACATCACGCGCCAGCACGTCGATGCGATCGTCAATGCCGCCAATGCGGGGCTGGTCGGCGGCGGCGGCGTGGACGGCGCGATCCATCACGCCGGCGGGCCGGCGATCATGGAAGAGTGCGACCGCATTCGGGAAGAGCAGGGCGGCTGCCCGACCGGACACGCGGTGGTCACCACCGCGGGCAAGCTCTCCGCGAAGGCCGTGATTCACACCGTGGGTCCGCGCTGGCGCGGCGGCCGGCACGGCGAAGAGCGACTCCTCGCATCGGCGTACCGCGCGAGCCTCGAGCTCGCGGCTTCGCGCGGCTACCGCACGCTCGCCTTTCCTTCCATCAGCACCGGAGTCTACGGCTATCCGATCGCGAAGGCATCGGAGGTCGCGCTGCGCACCATTCTCGAAACGCTCGAGGAAAGGCCCGGCGACTTCGACGAAGTGAAGATGGTCGTGTTCTCGAAGAGCGATCTCGAGGTCTACGAGAAGACGCGCAGGAAGATCGAAGGTTCGCGCCGCGCGCACTGAGGGCATTGCGCCATTCGACTCGTTCGAGCGAGCGACGCGGCACGTGGCGACAATCCCCGCAGGCGCGCGCAATCGGGGAACGACGGACGCGCAGTCGCGGGTCACTCGCGCGGCTTTTGCCGTCTGCTTGCTCTCGTTCGGGAACAAAAGATCCTTTCGGTGCGGAAAGCACGCACAGGCATTGTTACGCTCGAAGGCATGGCAAGAGCGATATGGAAAGGCAGCATTTCTTTCGGCCTCGTCGAGATCCCGGTTGCGCTGGTCGCTGCGGAGGAGAGCAACGAGCTCGCCTTCCACCAGATCGACAAGCGCACGTTTGCGCGCATCGGCACCAAGCGCATCAACAAGGAAACCGGCGAGGAAGTGGCGTGGGAAGACATCGTGCGCGGCTATGAGTACGAGCCGGACGAATACGTCGTGCTCACCGACGAAGAGCTCGCGCGCGCCAACACGAAGGCCACACAGACGATCGAGATCGAGGATTTCGTGGACCAGGACGAGATCGACCCGGTCTACTTCGAGCGGCCGTACTACCTGGAGCCGATCAGGAAGGGCAGCAAGAGTTACGCGCTGCTGCGCGAGACGCTGATGCGCACCCGCAAGGTGGGCATCGCACGCGTCGTGCTGCGCACGCGCCAGCGCATCGCTGCACTGCTGGTGCGCGAAGGCGTGCTCGTGCTCGAGATGTTGCGCTACTCGTACGAGCTGCGCGACGCGAAGGAGATGGGGATCGAAGTTCCCGACACGAAAGCGGGCAAGCTCGAGCTGAACGACCGCGAGCTCCAGATGGCCGAGCGCCTCGTCAAGGGCATGAGCGCGCCGTGGAAGCCGGAGAAGTACAAGGACTCGTACCGCGACGACGTGCTCAAGATGGTCGAGCGCAAGATCAAGGCCGGCCACACGCACGTGATCGAGGAGCCCGGCTCGGACGAAGCAGAGAAGGCGCCGCGCGCCGAGGTCGTGGACCTGATGCCGCTGCTCAAGAAGAGCGTCGAGACGCGCGAGCGCAAGGCGGCCCCGCAGAAGGCCCGGCGTGCGAAGTCCGAGCGCGCCTCCGAGCCCTCGAAGCCGAAGCGGAGGCGGAGTGCGTGAGCGCGCCCTCGAGCGGAGACCCGCGCGGAAGACCACTCGCGACCGGCAGACGCCGCTTTCCGGCTCCGTCGTAGCGAGCCGCGCAGCCGCTTCGCGCCGCGCCGCCATGCCCTCCGCGGTCGAGCCGGCCCTGTGCACGCTCGTCACCGAGACGCCGGCCGGGAACGACTGGATCCACGAGATCAAGTTCGACGGATACCGCATCGTCGCGCACAAGGATGGCGCACGCGTGCGGCTGCTGTCGCGCAACGGCAAGGACTGGACGGCGCGCTTTGCCAGCGTCGCCCGCGCCGTCGCGGGGCTGCCCGCGTCACGCGCCGTGTTCGACGGAGAAGTCTGCGTGGTCGAGGCCGGCGGTGCGACGAGCTTCCAGGCGCTTCGGGACGCAATCGGAGAAGGCGAGGCGCGCGCTCTCACCTACTTCCTCTTCGATGTCGTCCATCTCGACGGATACGACCTCACGGCCACGCCGCTGCTGGAGCGCAAGAAGCTGCTGGCGAGAGTCCTCGGCCGGCGCGGAGGCACCGACCTGGTCTACAGCGACCACATCGTGGGGAATGGGGCCGCCTTCTACTCGAAGGCGTGCGAGCAGGGTCTCGAGGGTGTGATCTCCAAGCTCGCGACGTCGCCGTACCGCCAGGTCCGCTCGCGCGACTGGCGAAAGACCAAGTGCCTCCAGGAGCAGGAGCTCGTCATCGCGGGCTACACCGACGGTACGGGAACGCGCACGGGCTTCGGGGCGCTGCTGCTCGCCGTGAACGAGAAGGGCCACGGGCTTCGATACGCGGGAAAAGTCGGAACCGGATTCTCCGAGGCCACGCTGAAAGAGCTCTCGGCCAGGCTCGCGCGCATCGGGCTCGCAAAGTCTGCGCTGCAAGAGGTTCCCGCCGAAGCGAAGCGAGGTGTCCACTGGGTGAAGCCGAAGCTGGTCGCCGAGGTCGCGTTTCTCGGATGGACACGGGACGGGCGGCTCCGCCATCCTTCCTTTCGCGGGCTTCGCGAGGATCGCCGGGCGGACGAGGTGGTTCGCGAAATTCCCGCAGAGCTGCCGCGCGCCGAGGACGGGAAAGCCCGCAGGGCCGGCCAGGCCGAAAGGAAGCGACGAGGATGAAACTTCCGAAGTCAGGTGTCCCGAAGACGAACAGCGGGAAGCAGCGCGCGTCGGGCTCGGCGCCGGTAACCAGAGAGACCGCGAAGCCGGCGGCGAAGAAGTCCGCCCCGGCTTCGCGAACGGCGGTAAACGAGACGAGCAAGCCCGCCGCCGCAACGCGTGTCGCCGGCATCGCCATCAGCAACCCGGCCAAGGTCCTGTATCCCGATCGCGGCATCACCAAGGGAGAACTCGCGGCCTACTACGAGACGATCGCTCCGTGGATGCTGCCCCATGTCGCCGGACGGCCGCTTACACTGCTGCGTTGCCCCGACGGATACGACGGCGGGTGCTTCTTTCAGAAAAACGCCGGCACACTTCCAAAAGAGGTGGAACGCATCGAGGTTCCCGACCTCGACGGCGGCAAGGCCTCGCAGTACGGCGTGGTCCGCGACGCTTCCGGGATCGTCGCGCTGCTGCAGGCGGGTGCGCTCGAGATCCACGTGTGGGGCTCGACCGCCGACCATCTCGAGCAGCCCGACCGCATCGTCTTCGATCTCGACCCCGACGTGGGAGTGTCCTGGCAGCGCGTGGTCGAGGCCGCGCACCTCGTGCGCGCCACCCTCGCGAAGCTCGGCCTGTCGTCCCACGCCATGCTCACGGGCGGCAAGGGGCTTCACGTGGTTCTCCACGTCGAGCCCGGGTACGACTGGCCGATCGTAAAAGAGTTCACGCATGCGGTCGTCAAGACCATCGTGAGAAACGAGCCGGATCGCTACACCGACCAGCTTTCGAAGAAGCGCCGACAAGGGCGCATCTTCCTCGACTACCTGCGCAACGGTCGCGGCGCGACGGCAATCGCTCCCTGGTCGACGCGCGCACGGCCCGGTGCGCCGGTGGCGGTCCCCATCGACTGGCGGGAGCTGGACGCAGACCTGCGCGGGGATGCGTTCAACGTGAAGAACATCGGCGCGCGCCTGAAGCGCAGTGGCGGCGACCCCTGGAAGCTCGACTCGGCAGCGCCGCAGTCCCTCGAACGCGCCCTCGAAGGCGCGAAGAAACAGAAGACGGCGCGATGACCGTGAGCCGGAACCGCAGTACGAAGCGGGCGAAAGCTTCTGCGACCACCAAGGCAGCCAAAGCCGGCCTGCGGGGCAGTGTCGCGCCCCCGAAACTCCGCTCCGTGGACAAGCTCGCCGTCTACCACAGCAAGCGTGACTTCGGCCGTACGCCCGAGCCGGAAGGCGCGTCGACCGGCACGTGGAAGAAGACCGGCAATCCCTACTTCGTGATTCAGAAGCACGCCGCGTCGCGCCTGCATTACGATTTCCGCCTCCAGGTGGACGGAGTGCTCAAGTCGTGGGCCGTTCCCAAGGGGCCGTCGATGGATCCGTCGGTCAAACGCCTCGCCGTCGAGGTCGAGGATCATCCTCTCGAGTACGCCGACTTCGAAGGCACCATCCCCAAAGGCGAGTACGGCGGCGGCACCGTCATCGTGTGGGATGCCGGGCCTTACCGGAATCTTAAGCAGAAGGCGGGCAAGGAAGTTCCGATGTCGGCCTGCCACGAGAAGGGGCAGATCGAGGTGTGGCTGGAGGGAAAGAAGATTCGTGGCGGGTTCGCGCTCGTCCGCACGCGCATGGACGAGCAGGGAAAGAACTGGCTTCTGATCAAGATGAAGGACCGGACCGCGAGCGACGCAGACCCGGTGGCGGAGCGGGAAGAGAGCGTGATTTCGGGTCGTACGATCGAAGAGGTGGCTGGAAGACCGCCGCGCGTGCGGTCGCCGCGCTGAACGGGGAAAGCAAGGACGAGCAAAGGGAGAAGCGCGGCCGGGCGAGCCCGGTCGCGCCTCTCTCCTTCACGTTCATGGCACGCTGATGCCGCGCCGTCCTCCGCCACCGAGCAGCGCTACTGCCAGGAAGACGAGGGCGAGGATCGCAAACAACCAGCCGATCTCCGCCGAAAGCCCCGCCACTCCGCCGAAGCCGAGCACCGACGCGATCAGCGCGATCACGAAAAAAACGAACGCGTAATGCAGCATAACTACTCCTTGACGCAGGCCGGTCTGGTTCAGCGGCCTTCGTCGCCGGTCGCAGCGCTGTCGCTACGCTTGCGAAATGCGCCACACGGCCGATGCCGCCGGCGCGGAAAGTCGTTCACCCGAAGGAGGCCGATCTCTCCGCGTCCTCGCATCGTCGCCGTACTGGTTGGACCTCGGAACCGCTTGCGGTGTTCACACTCGTCACTCGGGTTCGGAGCCCGCGGGAAGAAAAGCGCGAGATTTGGCCCAGCAACGTGGGTCGGCTGGCCCCACGGCGTCGTCTCGGTGCAACCGGCGCGCCGTCTGCGCAACAGGCGTGCCGCCTGCGGAGGATGCGTGCCGCCGGCGGCGGAGGAGGCGCCCCGTCAGTAGAACGGTTCCCAGATCCAGCTGATCCACTCGGTGGCGCGACGGCGCGGCCCGCGGTTGTCCCACGCCTCGTACGTGACCTCGTGGCAGCTGAGCTTGTCGTGCTGGAACATCGCCTCCATCTGCTGAGAAAAGTCGCGGTCCCAGAACGAGAGCGACTCTTCGGCGTTCATCTGCATCGACCTTGCGTCGAAGTTGATCGAGCCGATGGTGGCGAACATGCCGTCAACCACGAGGGTCTTGCTGTGCAGCATGGTGGGGTCGTACTCGAAGATCCGGACACCGCCCTCGAGCAGCTCGCCGTAGTGAAAGCGCGAGGACTGGCGCAGCAAGGGAAGGTCGTTGTGCTTGCCGGGCACCATGATCTCGACGTTGACACCGCGGGCGGCAGCGCCGACGAGGGCGCGGCGCACCTGCGCGTCGGGGATAAAGTACGAATTCTGGATGTGAATGTACCGCTGCGCAGAAAGGATGGCCATGATGTACATGGCCTTGGGCACCGAGCTCGCGTCGCCTTTCGAAGAGCGGATCGCGTGCGCGACGATCGTGCCCGTCGCGGGGAGCTCGGGATAGAACGTGTCGCCGGCGAGGATCTCCGCCGTCGTGAACGTCCAGTTTTCCGCGAACACCGCCTGGAGCTGGGCGACGACGGGGCCTGTCACGCGCACCTGGGTCTCGCGCCATTCGTTGGGGTTTCGCGCGTTGCCCAGCCAGCGTTTGTCGATGCCGAGACCGCCCGTGAAACCGATGCGGCCGTCCACGATCAGAAGCTTGCGATGCGTCCGGATGCCGGGGCGTTGCAGCGTCCAGGGATGGATCGGACGGTACTTGCGGACCTTGGCGCCCGCGTTTTCCATCTGCTCTTCCAGCTTTCCGAGGTTCTGTCCCCAGTCGTCGACGAGGACGCGCACCTGCACCCCGCGCCGGGCCGCACGCTCGACGGCGTCGGCAACCATCTTGCCGGCTTCGTCGTCTTCGAAGAGAAACGTCTCGAGGTTGACGGAGACCTGGGCCGCGTCGATGTCGGCGACGTAGGCTCCGAAGATGCGGTCGCCGTTGTGGAGCAGCTCGGCCGTGTTTCCGTCGACCATGGCGTCGGCGATGCTTTCGATCGAACGGCGGAACTGGGGGTCGTTGACGCCGAACTTCGCCTCGAACTCGTAGTCGATGCGCTGGCCCTTGGTGAGCAACGCATCGTTGACCCCGCGCGCGACGCCGTTGATCGCGACGCATCCCGGCGTGCCGAGAAAGGCCGCGAGAACGAGGGGGAGGCACACCCGGCTGGGACCGACACGAATCGATGCGCGCGACATGACACCTCCATCCAGGCGGAACACCCGTTTGGCGATGCGTCACGTGGACGACGCGCGCGTGTTCCGCGTCTCTGGACGCCACGCGCTGTGAGATTGTTCACCCGACGCGCCAGCGGCGTGCGCCGACGGGGGAGCAGACCGGCAATCAGTCTCCGATGCGCCGCACCGGCATGACCTGATCGAACAGCGTGATCGGTTCGGCCTTGCTCTCGATGAGTCCTTCGCGCTCGTCCGAGTAGGTCCAGCACGTGTTGCGCATGCCCGGTATCGTCTGGTTGACCGCGCGCCAGCGGTCGATCGGCACGTCCGCCTGCTCGCGCAACTCTTTCGGCATGCCGTCGAAAAAGAGCACGAAGTTGAGCTGGTAGGCGGCCTGCGCGATCTCGACGACGAGCTCGGAGACGCGGTGGCAACCGGTGCCGCCGCCAACCGCCGCGCGCGCGGCGACCGTGAAGCCGCGACCGACCTTCATGCCGACGAGAGCGTCCATGTTCGCGTGCGTCATGTTGCACACGTTGGTGAACGGTCCGTTACGGATCTGGCTGCGCGCCGCGACCACCTCGAGCGAGGGATGAACGACCTCGACCTCGACGACGACGTCGTGCACTTCGTCCTTGAGCAGCGCCTCGATCAGGAAGCGGTCGTTGCCGAGGGGGTAGATGTTGGACTGCTTGGTGCGGTGGTAGATCGCGCGTACGTCAGGCATGCGGCTGCATAGCCGGAGCTTTCGGCGAATCAAGCGAACCGATCGAGTCCATGGCGCGGCGAAGCCGGCGCACGCCCTCGCGGATCGTCTCTTCGGTCAGCGCGGCGTAGCCGAGCAGCAGCTCGGCTTCCTCGGGCGGCGACGCGTAGAACGGCGAGGCGGGGTAGGCGCCGACGCCGAGCTCGCGGCAGGCCTGGCGGAGCCGAGGCACTTCGCGAGCGTCCATCCCGGGGATGCGAACCAGCACGTGCAGCCCTGCGCTCGCTCCCATCACCTCGACCCGGCTGCCGAGCTCGGACGTCATCGCATCGAGCAGCGCCGCGCGCCGCGCAGCGGTGCGGATCCTCGCGCGCCGCGCGTGTCGCTCGAGGTGTCCCTCGGCGATGAAGTCGGCGAGCGCGAGCTGCTCGAGCGACGGCGTTCCCGTGTCGGCGAGCGCCTTCGCGTTGAGGAAGTAGGGCGTGAGCGCGGGCGGCGCCACGATCCACCCGATGCGCAGCGCGGGAAAGAGCAGCTTCGATGCCGTGCCCGCGTAGATCACGCGCCCGCCACGATCGAGAGCCTGCAGGCATTCGATCGGTTTCCCGTCGAATCGGAACTCGCCGTCGTAGTCGTCCTCGAGCACGTACGCGTCGCGGCGCGCGGCCCAGTCGAGCAGCGCGAGCCGCCGCGGCAGCGAGAGCACCGAACCCATCGGGTACTGGTGGGAAGGCGTCACACAGACGAGGCGGGCGCTCGCGACGGCCTCGAGGTCGTCGGTGCGCAGCCCGTGCCGGTCCACGGGGATGTACACGAGATCGGCACCGGCCGCGCGCAGGCAGAACGAGAAGCCCGTGTAGTGCGGCTCCTCGAGCACGACGGGATCGCCGGGATTGACGAGCAGGCGCGCGGTGAGGTCCACCGCCTGCTGCGAACCGTGCACGATGACGATGTTCTCCGCCGAGCATACGACGCCGCGCGCACGCGCGAGGTATCCGGCAAGCGCCTCGCGAAGCTCGGCGGCACCGCCGGGTGCCTGGTAGGCCAGTCGGCGCGCCGACAGGCGCCGCGCGCGGCGTCCGAGAAGGCGCGACCACGTATCCATCGGAAGGTCCGCATACGACGGCTCGCCGTA
>CAYYVZ010000014.1:0-27081 GCA_964475235.1 uncultured Myxococcales bacterium
GCAGCCTCCGGGCCCTCCGCTCCCCAGGAAGCGTGATCGCCGGTGTTACGGGGCGGTCGGGTTGAAGGTCGAGAGACCCCAGCCCATCAGCTCGTGACCGTAGCGGTTCCAGACCGGGTTCTTGCCGCCGACGTACTGCGCGTCGGTGTAGTCCGGCGTGGACGAGCCGCTCGCGGTGCCGCCGGGCCAGATGCCCGTCGAAACGGTGCCGCCCGCGTAGGTCGGGTGCGTGTCGTCCGACTGGATGTAGTCGTAGCTCGTGCTCGAGTTCACGTAGTGCGTGTTGGCGTCGCGGATCGTCGACTTGAGCGTCACGGTGATGCGCGTGACGTAAGCCGCCTCGCTCTCGCCCTGCACGTAGCGCAGCGCGGTCGAATCCACCTGGCCGTCGCCGTTCGTGTCGTAGTCCGCGCCCATGTAGCGCGCGAAGCTGTCCTCGCAACGGAAGCCGTACGTGTTGGCGTAGTTGCAGGCTCTCCAGTTCATCTTCGCGATGTAGGGGAGGAACTTGTCGCGCAGGTTGATCCGGACGCCGCCGACGGTGCACGTGCTGAGCACGTTGTCCGCGTTGTAGCCCGGGTAGAAGAGGTTGGCGATCGCCCTCACCTTCACGCCCGCGGCCTTGTTCGCGTTGATGTAGGACATCGCCGCGGCCTGGTACGTGCTGCAGTTGTTGAGGGCGGTGTCGAGACCCGCGAAGTTGCAGGTGCCGCTCTGGCTCTTCAGCGCGCTGCGAGCCTGCAGGCCGTCGTTGCCGCACATCTCGAAGGTGACGACGCGCGTGTTGGCCGCCTGCATGTACGATCTCTCGCCGACGATCTTCTCGTTGTAGACGCCCGAGGCGACGGCGCCCGACTTGCTGCGGCGGTGGATCTCCATGTCGGCGTTCCACTTGGTCTGCAGGTAGTCGGCGTCGACGGTCGGCGCGGCGAACAGGGCGATGTTGAAGAGCGAGGTGTTGTAACCCGCGTAGATCGAGTCGCCGTACGAGGTCACCCGGTACTTGGCCGAGGTCCCCGACCGGTCGATGGTCCACGACAGGTTCTGGGTGAGAGTGCTGGCGTAGGAATCGCCGGCCACAGCCACGAATCCGAGCACGGTGAGCGTAGCGGCGCAGAGCCGCAGGTTCCGCAGGTTCATTCGTTCCCTCCGATGAAACGGTCAGTTGATGTGAAGTCCCGCGGTCCTCGTCCCCAAGGTGGTCTCCGCGGATGAGAAGGCTGTACCACCCAATGAACTGCCGCGCCAGAGTTTTGATTCGATCAGGATCCGGTAAGTGCCGAAATCCACGAGGCTTTTTGGGAGCTTACTCTACGCAAGTGCGTACCGTAAGGCATCCGCCGTCTGCTTACTGAACGTCAGTCAGTTACACTTCGTCAGCAGGACGGCCACGTTCGGGGGATCGCGCTGTGAGCGTGGGGGAATCCTCGGAACGGCGTCGCGCGGGCGTCGAGGACCTGGTCGGCGGAGTTGCGCCACTCACGCTTCACCGGAAAAAACACCGTCGGAACGCGCTGCGGGAGAAGTGAGCAGGGGTGGGGGAATTTCCCCGCGGCACCGGTGTGGCCGTCGCCGGCGCGGCGGATCGCGGAAGTTCCGTCCGGCGGGCGCCGCGCCAGGGTCCTCGGGCTGGCGCCCGGTCTTCTCCACTCGTGTGCGCGTTGGACCGGTTCACCCGCCGCGGTACGGTCGCGCCATGAGCACCCTGCACGACTTCAAGATCCGATCGATCGACGGCTCCGAACGCTCGCTGGCCGACCTGCGCGGCAAGGCCGTGCTGGTCGTCAACGTGGCGTCGCAATGCGGTCTGACGCCGCAGTACGCCGGCCTGGAGGAGCTGCAGAAGTCCTACGAGGCCCGCGGCTTCACGGTCCTCGGCTTTCCGTGCAACCAGTTCGCAGGCCAGGAGCCCGGCAGCGAGGCCGAGATCCAGAGCTTCTGCTCGACTACCTATGGCGTGACGTTCCCGCTGTCGGCCAAGGTCGACGTCAACGGCGACGGTCGCGACCCGATCTACGCGTGGCTCACCTCCGAAGAGACGGCGCCCGACGGCTCCGGCGACATCAAGTGGAACTTCGCCAAGTTCCTCGTCGGCAAGGACGGCCGCGTGCTGCGCCGCTACTCGCCCATGGTCACGCCCGAGGACGGCGGCCTGCGCGAAGACATCGAGGCGGCGCTGGGCTGATGTTCGCGCGCGCTCCCCAGTCTTCCGGCGCTCCGCCGGCTCGTCGCGAGGGCTCGCCGATCTCGCCGGTGGCCGAGGTCATCGAAGAGATCCGCCGCGGGCGCATGATCGTGCTCATGGACGACGAGGACCGGGAGAACGAGGGCGACATCGTCGTGGCCGCCGAGAAGTGCACGGTCGAGCACGTCAACTTCATGATCCGCCAGGCGCGCGGCCTGATCTGCATGCCGATCACCGAGGACCGCATGCAGAAGCTCGGCCTGCGTATGATGGTGCCGGAGAACACCGCGCCGCTCGGCACCGGCTTCACGGTCTCCATCGACGCGCGCTCGTGCACGGCGGGCGGGGTGACCGCTGCCGACCGCTGCCGAACCATCCGCCTTGCCGCCGACCCGGACGCGCGCGCGAGCGACTTCGTGATCCCGGGCCACATCTTCCCGCTGCGTGCGCGCGAGGGCGGCGTGCTGGTGCGCACCGGCCAGACCGAGGGCTCGATCGATCTCTGCCGCCTCGCCGGTCTCCAGGCCGCCGGCGTGATCTGCGAGATTCTGAAAGAGGACGGCACCATGGCCCGCCTGCCCGACCTCGTGCGCTTCGCCGAGACCCACGGGCTCAAGATCTCGACCGTGGCCGACCTCATCCAGTACCGGCTCCAGAACGAGTCCCTCGTCGAGCGCGTGGCGAGCGCCCGCCTGCCCACCAGGTACGGCGGCGAGTTCACGGCCCACGTCTACCGGACCGGCGTCGAGGACGGGGAGCACATCGCGCTCGTCAAAGGGCAGATCGATCCTGCCAGGCCGGTTCTCGTCCGTGCCCACGCCGAGTACCTGCCCGGCGACGTGTTCGCATCCGCCCAGCGCAACACCGGGGAGGTGCTCCACCGCGCGATGGCGCGGATCGCCAGCGAGGGCGAAGGGGTGCTGCTCTACGTGCGCCGGCATCGCCGTGGCGCAGAGATGCTCGCCGAGGGCGGAGGCGGACCGGCCACCACCAATCCGACGGCCCGGCTGGCCAGCTTCAAGGACTACGGCATCGGTGCCCAGATCCTCCGGGATCTGGGGGTGCGCCGTCTGCGGCTGCTCACGAATTCACCATTCCGGCTGCCCAATCTGGCAGGCTACGGCCTCGAGGTCGTCGAGGTGGTCGGGGTCTGAGGCTCGACCGGCGGTCTCCCGGGGCCCGATCTCGCAGCACTTTGAGGTTCAGCCTGCCGAACTGAGTCTCCATGCGGACCAGTGTGGAGCGCAGGCACGGCTCCTGCAGTACTCGGCGTGCCCGTGGCCACTCGCCGCGCCGCCAAAGACGAGGCAACCCATCGAAGCTCTAGCAATGACGAGGACTTTCGGTTACCAGATGCTTGGAACAACAAGCGGGGAACCGGAGCCGTGCACCCCGTGTGCGGGTCCGCCTGTCAGGAGGCCAGACATGAAGAAGCTTACCATTGCCGCGCTGCTCGTGTCGTTCGCGACGGCGAACGTCGCGTACGCCGAAGGCACGATCGGTTTCGTGAAGACGGTGTCGGGATCGGCAACCGTCGTGCGTGGAGGAGTCGAGAGTCGGGTCGCCGTAGGCGCACCGCTCTACGAGGACGACACGATCAAGACCGGAAAGGAATCGAGCCTCGGTGTCACGATGAAGGACGGCACCACGCTGTCGGCCGGACCGGAGACCGAGATCCTTCTCGACAGCTACGCGTACCAGCCGAAGCAGCAGCAACTCGGTTTCGTCGCGCGGGTAAGCCAGGGCACTCTCGACTTCGTGTCGGGCATGCTCGGCAAGCTCGCTCCGGAGTCGGTTGCGATCGAGACGCCGACGGGAACGATCGGAATGCGCGGAACGCACTTCGTCGTGCGCGTTGCGCCGGGCCAGAAGTTCGCGGACGAGAAGAAGACCAAGACCAGCAAGAAGGGCTGAGACGACAGACCCGGCGCTTCGAGCGGATCGGGAAACAGAAAGGCGGATTGAATGAAGCGCGGTGCCGTCGTGTTCGCGTTGGCGGTAGCCACGTTTGGTTGTGGCCCGAAAAATTACGTCGTTCTTCTCGACAACCCGGGCGGCGGCTCGGGCAAGGTCATCGTCTCCAACGAGAAGGGCCAGCAGGTTCTCGACAAATCGGGATCTGCGACCACCATCAATCGCCGTAGCGCGCCGAGCTCCCCGTGGGAGCTCGGCGTCGAAAAGATCAAGGAAGTATTCGGCGGCGCGTTCGGCGCGCGGCCCCCGCGTTTCGTCAAGTACACGGTGTACTTCAAGCCCGGCAGCACCCAGATCGAGAAGGGCTCGATCGAAACCTACAAGAAGATGATGTCCGAGGTGGGCAAGCGCCCCGGCGTCGATGCCACGGTCGCCGGGCATGCGGACCGCACGGCGTCGGCGAAGCGGAACCAGGTTCTCGCGCTGAAGCGCGCGTACAAGGTGCGCGACGATCTCGTGAAGGCCGGCATTCCGATCGAGCGGCTCGAGATCGATTCGTACGGCGAGACGCGCCCGGCGGTGCCTACGGCGGACGAGGTTCCCGAGCGCCGCAACCGTCGCGTCGAGATTACTGTCCGATAGCGGTCGGCCCACGCGCGGTGGGCGGACGCGTTCACTTCTCGGTGAAGACCACGGTCGAGCCTTGTTCGCCTCTTCGCAGTCTTGCGAGGTGGAAGGCGGCGAGGCCGTCGTCGGGGTGGGCGGCGACCAGCTGCTCGAAAGCGTCGAGAGCCTCGGGGGATTCGGCGGCCATCAGTTCGAAGGCGCGCTGGTAGGCGGGGAGACGGCTGCTGCGCGCGTCGCCGTTCGAGATCGCCTCGAAGACTTCTACCCCCTGCGACTTTCCTTTCAGGTGAATCGTTCCGGCGCGCCGGCCCGTGAAGCTCGGGCAGAGCCCGACCGTCGTGCCGCTCACGCAGATGTTCGTGCCGAGCTGGCGGTTGGCCGTCTCGAGGCGCGCGGCCGTGTTGATCGGATCGCCGAGCGGACGGTAGTCGAAGTGCGAGCTGCCGCCGAAGTTGCCGACCACGACTTCGCCCGTGTGCACGCCGATGCGCGTGCGGCCGAACGGGATGTCCTTCGCGAGGCAGGACTTCGAGTACTCGGTCGCGAAATGATCCATCGCGAGTGCGCAACGCACCGCGCGTTCCGCGTGGTCGGGCTGCGTGACGGGCGCCGAGAAAAGAACGGCGACCGCATCGCCCACGATGCGATCGAGCGTCCCGTCGTGCTCGAACGCGATGCTCACCATGCCTTCGAGATAGTTGTTGATGATCTCGGTCAGCTCGGCGGGATCCTCCATTCCTTCGACCAGAGAGGTGAAGCCGGCCACGTCGGTCAGCACGAACGAGCACTCGCGGCGCTCGCCGCCGAGGCGAAGGTCGTCCGGGTTCTTGATGAGGTGCTCGACGAGGTTCGGCGACAGGTAGTTGGCGAAGACGCTGCGGATCCACTGTCCCTCGTTTTCCGTCGCGAGCTGGCGAGGAACGGTGTAGGCGAGGAACGTTCCGAGCAGCACGAGGCTCGCGAAGATCGGATCGAACAGCACGAGCATCGAGCGCCACGCCCAGATCGATACGCAGGTGATGATCACGATCCCGCCGGCGGCGGCGATGGCGGCGGGGATCACGCGGCGCGTACGCCCGAACGCGACCATCACGAGCCAGCCGAGGACCATCACGACGATCTCGAGCCCCTGCACCTTGCGCGGTCGCGTGGTGAACACACCGAGCATCGCCTGCTCGGCAAGCTGCGCGTGGATCTCGACCCCGGGAATGATCTCGCCGAGAGGGCCGAAACGAAGATCCAGCAGCCCCGTCGCGGACGAACCGAGGAAGACGATGCTGCCCTTCGGGATCAGTCCTTCGGCCTGTCCCTCCATGACTTTCCAGGCAGGAACGTAGCGTTCCGGGACGGGCTTGGTGAGGTAGGCCAGCACGCGTCCGGCGGTGTCGGTGGGGATGGAGTAGTCGCCGACGCGGACCTCGCTCAGGCCCTCGTCGGTGGTCACGAGCGTGTAGTTCGTCTTGCCGCTCGCAACGCGCAACGCTTCGGCGACGAGACCGAATACGATCTGGCCGTCGAGCTCGAGAAGCAGCGGCACGCGGCGAACCACTCCGTCCTTGTCGGGCGAGAAGTTGATGAAGCCGTTGCCCGCCGCTGCCTCCTGCAGGCTCGGAAGCGAAACCACGGTCCCCCGGTAGACTTCCTCGCGTCGCAGCGGCGTTTCCGCGCCGAAGCGGACGTACTTTCCCTTTCGTACCGGGGTTTGGCCTCCGGCCTCCGGCGTCAGCGCGAACGAAGTGACGACGTTGCCGCGACCGAACTCCGTCGCGAGCGCCGTGTCGTGATCCGGAAGCATCGCAAGTACCGACGACACTTCTGGCTTGTCTTTCCACTCGGAAGCGAGCCAGGCCGGCGAAGTGCGATCGGGCTCGGCGAAGATGAAATCGGAAACGATAGCGGACGCGCCAAGGTCGCGAAGCTGGGCGACGAGCTTGGCGACCTTCGTGCGCGGCCACGGCCACTGGCCGAGCTTCGCGAGGCTGGCCTCGTCGATGTCCACGATGCGAACGAGGGTTGGCTGATACGTGCGCGGCTGCGATCGCTGGAAAGCGTCGAAGACGGTGTTGTGAAGGTCCTTCACGAACCACGGCTCGGCGCGCAGGCCCCAGATGCCGAGCGCGACGACTCCGGCCGACAGCAGAACGCCGGCGGCGCGCAGGCGTTTGGCCGTCTGACTGTTAGCCGCGCCGGAAGCTGGTTTGGATGAGTCGGTCGTGGCCACGGGGTAGTGATCGTCCGCACCGGCAGGACGAGAACGGCGAGCATAGACTTCGCGCGCTCCCTTGGCCACGCGCGCGGGGCGGCGGAAGGCCCTGTCGCACGGTCGCGGTGCGTGCCTGCGATGGAGCCCGCGTGTATGGTCGCCCGCCATGGCGACCACCGCTTCGCCCGCGCGCAGCCCTTCGTTCGTGCTCGTTGCCGGCGCGACGGGTTCCCTCGGCCGTCACGTCACGAGCCTGCTTCGCACGCGAGGCTCGCGCGTCCGCATCCTTTCCCGTCGTGACCGGCCCGAGGAGACTGCCCGCGACGGCGGCATCGAATGTTTTCGCGGAGACGCGCTGGCGCCGGCCACGCTCGCGGGCTCGTGCGACGGCGTCGATGCCGTCGTCTCCTGCCTCGGGGCATCGCTCGACATGTACGCCTGGAGGGACCGCCTCTCGTATTCGCGCGTCGATGCGGAGGGGAACCTCGCGCTGGTCGAGGCGGCGCGTGCGGCCGGAGTTCCGCTGTTCGGTTATGTAAGCGTCTTCGCCAGCGGCCCGATCGAGCAGACGGCCTACGTCCGGGCCCATCGGGCGGTCGAGCTCGGCCTCGCGGCCGCCCGGATGGACGCCCGCATCGTCCGGCCCACGGGCTTTTTCGGCTTCCTCGACGAGCTGCTCCGCATGGCCGGCCGCGGCGTGGTGCCCCTGATCGGCGACGGCAGCGCGCGCACGAATCCGATCGACGAGGCGGAGCTGGCCGGCTTCGTCGTGGACTCGCTCACGGGATCGGAGCGCGTCGTCGAAGCCGGCGGGCCCGACGTGCTGAGTCGCGCGGAGATCGGTGCGCTCGCGGCGGAGGCCATCGGCCGCAAGGTGCGCGTGGTGCGATCGTCGGCCGCCTCGTGGCTGGCGGGCTCGCGGATGCTGCGACGGATCCAGCCGCGCCTTTCCGAGCTGCTCGAGTTCGCTGCCGTCGTGAGCACGAACGACGGGATTGCGCCCCGGCTCGGGCGCCGGCGGCTCGCGGACCACTTTCGCGGTCAGGCCGCGAAGTTTCGCTGATCGATTCCGTGCGGCGGGCGCCGCGTTACATCTCGACCGACAGCGTGAGGAAGTGGGCGTTCAGCCCCTCGTTGCGACCGCCGAAGATCCCGGCATGCGACAGGTGCCGGAAGCGGTAGCCCACCGACCATCTCCAGCCCTCGCCGAACGCGACGCCGACGCCGACGTCGTCGCTGAGCGTCACGCGCGAGCCGAGACCGTAGTTGCGCAGGCCCGTGTAGGCGATGCCGATGCCGGCCTCGAACCACGGCACGACGCCTTCCCAGCCGAGAGGCCGGAACTGGACGTAGGGAACGACCGAAGCCTCGAAAGCCTCGGCGTCGCCGCAGACCACGCCCACGAGGGGCTCGACCGCCCACGAGAAGTCGATGTGACCCTTCGCGAAGAAGTCGTCGATCGCCTGATGGCCGTCGAAGCGCCAGCGCCATCCCGCTCCGAGAATCGCGAGGTCCTGCGCTGCTCCGGATGCGTCCTCGTCGGGGGAATAACCGAGCATCAGCGCGGGTCCGCTTCCGAGCAGCTCGGCGCGGGCCGGAGCGGCGTCTGCGGCAAGAACGAGCAGCGAGAGCACCAGGGCGAGACGACTCGGGAGCCGGAACTTCGGAGTGGGGATTTGCATGGCGGCCGCGTGATTAGCCTCCCGCCTGCCGACTCGCAAATCCCCCGGTGCTCGGTTAGGTGAGGGCTCACGTTGTCACGAGTTGCCTGCCAGCCGCGCGAGGACGCGCCCTCCCATCCCCATCGAAGCATGTCGGCGATGCTCGTGCTCGGGGTGCTGATCCTGACCGGAACCGGCGCATCTGCGCAGGGTGGCGTGGCGCCGGCGGCTCCCGACCAGGCCGCAGCGGAGAAGGCGACGACCGGTTCTGGTCCGTCGCTCGAGTTCCGCAAGTTCGACGACCAGGGGTTTCTCCAGGCCCGCAAGGGCGGCGCGCCCGTCGTCCTCTACTTCGAAGCGGACTGGTGCCAGCCCTGCAAGGAGATGCACGCGAAGTCGTTCCGCGAGCCGGCGGTCGTGGCGGCGGCGGCGGGCATGGAACTGTTCCGCGTCGATATGACGAACTCCGACCGGCGCGTAGACCTCATCCGCGAGAGCTTCGAGGTCATCGGCGCTCCCACCGTCATCGTCTTCGCTCCCGGCGGAAAGGAAGCCGCTCGCCGCTTCGGCTTCATCCCGCCCGAGGACCTGACCGAGATGCTCGCCAAGGGGCGCGGAGCGCCCGAGACCAACGGACGCCCCGCGCCCGCGAACGGAGCGCGCGCCGCGCCCGCGAGCTCCTGACGGAACTGCCGATGTCGTCCCCAGTCGAACCAGCAGTCAAGAACTCCGGCGTGACGCTCGCCTTTGCGGACCTGGATATTCCCGAGCCCGTGCGTCGCGGAATCGAAGATGCCGGATTCGTCACGTGCACGCCGATCCAGTCGGAGACGCTCCCCACGGCGATCACGGGCCGCGACATCGCGGGGCAGGCCCAGACCGGCACCGGCAAGACGGCCGCGTTCCTGATTGCCGCGTACACGCTGCTGCTCGGCAAGCCGCGCCGCCACGAGGGCAAGGGCTCGTGCCCGCGCGCGCTGATCATCGCGCCGACTCGCGAGCTCGCGATGCAGATCTACGACGAGGGGAAGCTGCTCGGGAAGCACACCGGCCTCGTGCTCCACGCCGTCTACGGCGGAGTGGATTACATCAAGCAGCTCGACCGCCTGGCCGAGGGCGTCGACGTGCTGATCGGCACGCCGGGACGCCTGATCGACTACTTCAAGCAGCGCGTCTTCACGCTCAAGGATACCGAGGTTCTCATCGTCGACGAGGCCGACCGCATGTTCGACATGGGGTTCGTCGACGACCTGCGATACCTCGTGACGAAGATGCCGCCGGCCACCGAGCGCGTCTCGTTCATGTACTCGGCGACTCTTTCCTACCGCGTGCTCGAGCTCGCGTACGAGTACATGCACGACGTGCACCGCGTCGCCATCGACGAGGAGCAGGTGACGGCCGAGCGCGTCGAGCAGCTCGTCTACCACGTGGGAGTCGAAGAGAAGCTGCCCGTCCTGCTCAACCTGCTGGCGCGCGAGCAGCCGTCGCGGACGCTCGTGTTCGTGAACACGCGTCGCGGCGTGCACTTCGTCGCGGAGCGTCTCGAGCGTCACGGGCACCGCGTGGGTGTGCTGGTCGGCGACGTGGACCAGAAGAAGCGCATCCGCACGCTGCGCGACTTCAAGGAAGGACGCATCCAGATCCTCGTCGCGACCGATGTCGCGTCCCGCGGACTCCACATCGAGGCCGTCTCGCACGTCTTCAACTACGATCTGCCCCAGGACCCCGAGGACTACGTGCACCGCATCGGCCGCACGGCCCGCGCCGGCGCATCGGGCAAGGCTTTCTCGCTCGCATGCGAGCATCACGTGTATTCGCTCGAGGCGATCGAGGAGTTCATCGGCATGCCGGTGCCTCACGCGCTGCCCGAAGCGGAGCTCGTCAGGATGCCGCGTCCGCAGCCGCGCGCGCCGAAACCGGAACCGCCGCCGGCGGAGCAGCCAGCCGAGAGCGCGTCCGACGGCGACGCGCCGGCGAAGAAGCGCCGACGCCGCTCGCGCTCGAAGCGGAGCGGCTCGGTGGACAGGACCGAAGGCACCCACGCTCCGGCCGGCGATCACGGCGCGCGAAACGCAGCCGGCGGCAGCGAGCACGTCGCGGCCGAAGCCGGTGAGAGTCGAGCGACCGACGCGGGCGAGCCCGGCGCGACCGACGGCAGCGACATCGAGACGGTTCAGGGGGAAGCGGCGCAGGAAGGAGTTCCGAAGCGGAAGCGCCGACGCCGGCGCCGCCGGCGGCCGGGCAGCGATGCTGCGGAACCGGTCGAGCCCGCGGGCGAGCCGGGCTGACGGGCGGGGAGCGAAGCCCGTAATGCCGCACGAGAGCCACGAGCGCGCCGAGCGCACTTCCGAAGAACGCGAGCTTCACTTTCCCGTCGACCTCGCGCTGCGCGAGCGCCTGCGCCCTGCCGTCCGCTTCCTGTACCGCCGCTGGTGGCGCGTCGCGCTGCGCGGAATCGCCAACGTCCCGGTGGACGGACCGGCCATCCTCATCGGCAATCATTCGGGTGCGATTCCCGTCGACGCGATCATGCTCGCCTACGCGCTCGACTGCGAAGACCACGAGAAGAGCCCGCGGCGCTGCGCGCGCGTACTCTACGACAGGTTCATCGAAGGAATTCCCGCGCTCGCGGACGTGTACCGCCGCTGCGGCGCCGTGCCTGCACGCTATGCGATCGCCGATTCGATGCTCGCGCGCGGCGAGATCGTCGTGATCTTTCCCGAAGGCATCGGCGGGGTTTCCAAGCTGTTCGAGGATCGCTATCGATTGCAGCGCTTCTCGACGTCGGCCGCTCGGCTTGCGTGGAAGCACAAGGCCCCGATCGTCCCGTTTGCGGTCATCGGGGCGGAGGAAGCGTATCCGGTGGTGGGGCGAAGCGAGGAAGGCGGGCGGGCGCTGAACGCGCCGTACCTTCCGATCACGCCGTTCTTCCCCGCCTTCGGCCCGCTCGGCGTGCTTCCGCTGCCCACACGCTGGAGCCTCACGTTCGGCCGCAAGATCCTTTTGCACCGCGAGCAGCGTTACCGCACCGAGACCGACTTCGAGGCGATGACCCGGCGTCTGCGCCGCAGCGTCGAGGTGCTCGTCGAGCGCGGCCTCGAAGAGCGCGGCTCCGTGTTCTTCGGTTAGCCGTGGCGACGACTCTCTACAGCCTCGCGGCCTGCCCCTGGTGCCGCGCCGAGCGAGAGCGTCTCGAGTCGAGCGGCAAGACGTTCACCGAGATCGACGTCGGGGAAAGACCCGAGTG
This sequence comes from uncultured Myxococcales bacterium, assembly GCA_964475235.1. Classification (GTDB taxonomy): domain Bacteria; phylum Desulfobacterota; class Binatia; order UBA1149; family CAITLU01; genus DATNBU01. The sequence goes on from CAYYVZ010000014.1 coordinate 11,838, forward strand.
CATTCCCGAGCTCATCAAGCTCACGGGAAAGCGCCGCATCGTTCCGGTCGTCGTCGACGGCGCGCGCATCGAAGTCGCGCCGCACGGCGGAACCGAATTCTGACGCTGCTCACGCGCGACAACGGGTTCTATCGGCGGCACGTTCCGCGGCTTCGACTCGCGGCCTGACTGCGAGGCATACCACGCCGGCGCTCGCAATATTCAAGCGGTGTTTTTTCTGAACGGGGCGCGCTGCGACGCGGCATGCAGCCCTGCAAAAAAGACTGGCCAGACGGGAATTGTTCGTGTATGTCCGAAGCAGTGGAGGACAAGCGACTCTACCTGCACCTCGGAGACAGGGTGTACTCCGATTCCCGCGAAGAATGGGGAACCGGCACCGTCGTCGAGGAGATGACGTCCACCGTCGTCGGTGGGACCTGCCTCGTGCGCGTGTTGTTCGAAGACGGACACCAGCGCACGTTCAACAACGATCTCGACCACGACATGTGCTGCTACTTCATGGGAGTGCGGCGCGAGATGGTCTTCGACTGGGACAGGATGCAGAAAGTACGCCAAGGCCCCGGCTCCCGACGCCGCGTGTCGAACGGCTGAACGGGACAATCTTTCAGGAAGTCCGGCTGACATCGCCGGCAGAAAAAGAAACGCGCCCCGGAGGCGCGTTTTGCGTTTCAGGCCTTTGCGCGCTGCACGCTTTCCGGCAGCACGTTGCCCTTCGCGTCGGTGCGCGGAACTCCGACCTTCTCGAGGGTCTGAAGCGTGTGCTCGTTGACCCAGCCGACGCCGCGCGCGCACGGCCGCGGCTGGCCATCCTCGGCGACCATCGTCGGGCCGGGCTTGTGGAAGTTCACCTGCAGTCGCTTCGCCATCGCGAAAAGGGTGTAGCCCGGCTGATCGTTCCGCTCAACCTCGTTGCTCCGGCCGGGTCCATAGGCGAAAGTCCTACCCTGTGACGACCGAGGGAGCTCCAGCCGCCGCCGCGCCGCTGCCGGACCACGTGGTCCCGCTGTCGCCTTCTGCGCCGGTCAGCATGGCCGACTCGTGGTACGAGTTCGCGACACCCGAGCATTTCTGGATGAGGTGGCGCACGATCCTGCTCCGGCGAATGATCGCGCAGGAGGCCGTGCAGAGCGGGCTCGGCCTCGACATCGGGTGCGGGCAGGGAATGCTCTTCCGCGAGCTCGAGAAGGATTCGCCGGTCACGATCGACGGCTGCGACCTCAACACTGCCGCGCTCGAGCTCGCGTTTCCGGGCCGCGGCACGGTCTACCAGTACGACATCTTCGACTACCACCCCGATCTGGTAGGTCACTACGACTTCGCGATGCTCATCGACGTGATCGAGCACGTCGAGGACGACGCCGCCTTTCTCGCCGCCGCTGCGCGACACGTGATGCCGAACGGCGCGATCATCGTGAACGTGCCGGCGCTGTCGATGCTGTACGGCCCTTACGACCGCGCGGCGGGTCACCTTCGCCGCTACTCCAAGCGCACGCTTCGCAGTGCCCTCGAGCGCGCGGGCCTGGTTCCCCAGCGCATCGCGTACTGGGGCTTCTCGATGATTCCGCTCCTCGTCGCCCGCAACGTGATGCTCCGGAGCACGCCCGAGGACGAGATCATCCGGCGCGGGTTCCAGCCGATTCATCCGATCGCGAATTCGGCGCTCGGCGTGCTGCGCGACATCGAGATGGGTCTCGGTCTCACGTGGCCGATCGGCTCGTCCCTGACGGCCGTCGCTCGCGTGCCATCGCGTCGCTGATCGGCGCGACCTGCCCGCCCGACGCTGCGGTCCGCTCACCAACATGCGCGAACGCCCCGCCCCCCTCGTTTCCCTTGCCGGAGCCTTCGCGCTCGCAGGCCTCGCCGTGCTGCCCGCCCTCGTCGCCACGCGGACGTCCCCGGGTTTCCCGGTGCAGGCGTTTACGGTGGACGACGGTCTCTACCTGCAGCGCGCGGCCGGGGCCTGGCTCGGGCAGGACCCCTACCAGTGGACCTACTTCGAGAACGCCGGAACCCGGTCGCTGGCCGAGGTCGCGGTGGCCCGGCCGAACGCCGTTACGGACATCGCGGTCGGCTGGATCGCGGCCACGCTCGGCCTCGGACCGGCGGGGCTCGCGATCTTTCTCGACTGGATCTGCGGCGCGCTGTCGCTCGCCCTGTTCGCCGCGATCTTCCGGCGGCTTTGCCACTGGTGCGACGAGTGGGTCGTCTGGAACGCCGCGCTCCTGTCCGTCGCGTTCCCGAGCATCCTCGTTCCGGACCCGCTGATTCCCCTGCCGGTCGCGGCGCTTCCGTTCCTCACGAGCCAGGGCTTCATCGACCACGCGCCGCCGGTGTTTCGCGCCGTCTACACGCAGGCCAGCTACCCGCTGTTTCTCTTCGCGGTGCTGCAGATGGTTCGCGCGTACCTGCACCGCGAACGACTCACCGGGACCCTGTTTCTGGCCGGCGTGCTCGGCGGGCTCTGCGGCTTCGGTTACTTCTTCCCGTGGCTCACGGCACTCGCGCTCGGGCTCTCGCTTCCGATCGTTCGCGCGGTCGTCTCGCGCGATCGTTCGCCGGCGTCCGCCGTTGGCGACGCGGCCGCGTTCTTCGGCGGCTGGCTGGCTGGCTCCGTGGGCGTGCTCGCGATCATGCGGGCGAGCAGCGCGTCCGGCATCGTCGCATCCGACCTGCTCGCGCAGCACTGGTGGCTGCCCATCGAGCGGGTCGTTCTTGCCGTCGTGCTGCTCGCCGTGGCGATCCGCGAGGCTCGCCGCGACGAGGGCAGCGCGCGCGTCACCGGCGTTCTCGCGCTGCTCGTCGCGCTCGAGATCCCGCTGATGAACGTGCAGCCCCTGCTTCGCCAGGGCCTTGCGCCCTACCACTTCCCGAGCTTCTACCTGTACCCTCTTCTTTCGGGCCTCGCGTTCCTCGTCGTCGTCGAGTGGCTGCGCAGCCGCGTCTCTCTGCCCGTGCTGGCGCGCGCCGTCTGCGCGCTTCCGCTGCTGGCCTACGTTTTCGATTCGGGGCTCGGCGTGAACGTGGCGCGGCAGCCCCCGCCGCTGGCGCGCGACCTCGGCTGGCTCGTCGAGCGCCTGCGTGCGGAGCCCGCCGAAACGGTCTTCGCACTGAACCCCGTCCGCGAGCCGTTCTCCGAGCACGCCGTGGACGAGAAGTTCCTGCTCAACCTGCCGAACTTCGTCTCGACTCTGTCCGGACGTTACACGTTCCAGCAGGAGTGGATGTTCCACGACCTCGCCGACACGGGCGACCTGCGGCGCGAGCTCGGCATGAGCTGGCTGCTCTCCGGCACGATGCAGCCGCTCTGGAAGCCTCCCGCGCCGGTGCCGATGCCCGGCGACGTGTTCACGCTCACGTGGACTTACCTGCAGCTTCGGCGCGAACAGAAGCTCGCGCTGCATGCGGGCCTCCTCGCCGAGTACACGCCGTGCCGTTTCGTGTCGGACTTCCGCGTGGACGTGGTGGTCCACGACAAGGAAAACGACGGGCCGCTTGCCGATCCCGCCGCGCGGTTCCTCACAAAGGAGGAATCGAGCCCTGAAGGGACCTTCGACGTCTATCGATTCGATCGCGCGCGGGCGGTTGCGGCCTTGTGCGGTGGGTCGTAGAGGTTCCGCATGCATCTCCCGCCGCTTGCGTATTCGGTCTGGCAGAAGCTGTTCGTGGCGCCGAAGCTCGCGCCGCTTCTTCGCCATCCGGAATGGGAGAAGGCCCGCACGATCTGCGAGCTGGGTTGCGGGCCGGGATCGAACTACCCCTTCCTTTCGTCGCGCGAGTACGTCGGCATCGACATCGGCGAAGACTACATCCGGCACGCGCGCGAGAAGCACGGCGAGCACTTCCGCGTCGGCGACGTGTCGGCGGGAATCGAAGGCATCGACGATCGCTTCGACATCGTGCTCGTTCACAGCGTGCTGCACCACCTGAACGACGACCAGGTCGTGCGCACGCTTTCCAATGCGAAGCGTCTTCTCGGTCCGGGCGGCTCGCTGCACATCTTCGACGTGACGCTGCCGCCCTGGTGGACGCCGGCCGGGGTGCTCGCGCGCCTCGATGAAGGCGAGCACATCCGGTTGTGGGAGAGCTGGGAGCCGCTGTTCGCGCGCTCGATCGGCCGCTTCGACCGCACCGACTTCCCTCTGAAGCTGTTCGGCTTCGAGGCGTACCGCATGTTCCACCTCGTCGCGCGGTGAGACGGGGGAAGTTGCCCGGGCCGGAATCCCTGATAACTACGCGGATTCGCGGCGCGTGATGGAAGGGAAAGACTACAAGCAGACGCTCCAGCTGCCCTCGACGGACTTCCCGATGCGGGCGGGTCTGCCCGAGCGCGAGCCGGGCATGCTGTCGGTATGGGAGAGCGAGAACATCTACGAGCGCATGCTCGCGCGGCGCGAAGGCGCGCCGCTCTTCCTCCTCCACGACGGCCCGCCGTACGCGAACGGCGACATCCACATCGGCCACGCGCTCAACAAGATCCTCAAGGACGTCATCGTCAAGTACAAGACGATGGCGGGCTTCCGCGCTCCGTACCGGCCCGGCTGGGACACGCACGGTCTTCCGATCGAGCTCGAGGTCGAGAAGAAGATCGGCCGCAAGGCGAAGGCCGAAATGAGCCTCGTCGAGGTGCGCCGACTCTGCCGCGAGTACGCGGACAAGTTCGTCGGCGTGCAGAGGCAGGACTTCAAGCGCCTCGGCGTGTTCGGCGAGTGGGACCGGCCCTATCTCACCAAGGACTTCTCCTTCGAGGCCCAGGAGGCGCGCGAGCTCGCGACCATCCTGGAGACCGGAGGCATCTTCCGCAGCAAGAAGCCGGTGCACTGGTGTGCGTCGTGCCGCACGGCGCTCGCCGAAGCGGAGGTCGACTACGACACGAAGCAGTCGACCTCGATCTTCGTCGCATTTCCGATCGAAGCGAAGGGGCCTCTCGCACCGTTCGCGGATCGAAGGCCCTTCATCGCGATCTGGACGACGACGCCCTGGACCCTCCCGGCCAACCTCGCGGTCGCCGTCGGACCCGACTTTTCCTACTCGCTCGTCGAGTCGGCCGAGCGCACGCTCGTCGTCGCGACCGACCTCCTCCCGCAGCTCGCCAAGCGCTTTCCTGTCGGCGCAACGCTGGCGACGTTCCAGGGACGCGAGCTCGAAGGGCTCGTCGCGCGTCATCCGTGGATCGAGCGCGATTCGGTCGTGATCACGGGCGACCACGTCGCACTCGACGCCGGTACCGGCGCCGTCCACACTGCGCCCGGCCACGGTCACGACGACTACGTCGTCGGCCGGAAGTACGGCCTCGAAGCCTACGCGCCCGTCGATGCGGGAGGTGTCTTCACCGGCGAGGTGCCCGAGTTCGCAGGCCAGTTCGTCTTCGCGGCCGACAAGGGCGTGATCGACCTGCTTGCCGCCCGCGGCGTGCTGCTCGCCGAGGAGCCGATCGAGCACAGCTACCCGCACTGCTGGCGCTGCAAGAAGCCGATCATCTTCCGCGCGACCGAGCAGTGGTTCCTGTCGATGGACGACAAGGCGTTGCGCGCGCGTACGCTCACCGCGATCGACACCGTGAAATGGATCCCGACGTGGGGCCGCGAGCGCATCCACGGCATGATCGCCGGTCGTCCCGACTGGTGCCTCTCGCGTCAGCGCGCGTGGGGCGTGCCGATCGTCGCCGTGCACTGCAGGAAGTGTGCGCACGTGGAAGCGACGCCGGAGCTTGCGCGCCGCGCGGCCGATATTTTCGAGAAGGAAGGCGCCGATGCCTGGTTCGCGCGCCCGGTCGAAGACTTCCTCGCTCCGGGACAGAAGTGCACGAAGTGCGGAGCCGCCGAGTTCGACCGCGAGACCGACATTCTCGACGTGTGGTTCGACTCGGGCGTGAGCTTCGCGGCCGTCGTCGAAGCCGACTTCGGCAAGGACACGGTTGCCGACCTCTACCTCGAGGGCAGCGACCAGCACCGCGGCTGGTTTCACTCGGCTCTGCTCACCTCCGTCGCGACGCGCGATCGTGCTCCGTACAAGGCGGTTCTCACGCACGGCTTCACGCTCGACGGCGACGGCCGCAAGATGTCGAAGTCGCTCGGCAACACGATCGCACCCCAGGACATCCTGAAGACCTACGGCGCCGACATCCTGCGCCTCTGGGTCTCGTCCGAAGACTACAGCGAGGACGTGCGCATCTCCGAAGAGATGATGAAGCGGCTCGCCGATTCGTACCGTCGCATCCGCAACACGGCGAGGAACCTGCTCGCGAACCTGGCGGACTTCGATCCCGCCGCGAACTCGGTGGCGGTCTCGGATCGCCATGAGATCGACCGCTGGATTCTCGCGCGCACCGCCGACTTCCTCGGAAGGTGCCGGCGCGCGTTCGACGACTACGAGTTCCACATCGTCTTCCACGCGCTCAACAACTTCTGCAGCGTCGATCTTTCCTCGCTCTACTTCGACGTCGTCAAGGACCGCCTCTACACGAACGGCCGCGACTCGCGCGCCCGGCGCAGCGCGCAGGCGACGATGCACGACATCCTCGGCGCCCTTACGCGTCTGGTCGCGCCGATCCTGTGCTTCACGGCCGACGAGATCTGGCGCGCGATGCCGGCGGCGCAGCGCAAGGCCCACGGCGACGCGCCGAGCGTGTTCCTGACCGATTTCCCGTCGGCGCCGGCCGAGTGGAAGGACGACGACGTCCTCGCGCGCTGGGAGCGGCTGTGGGAGATCCGCGGCGCCGTCACCAAGGAGCTCGAGAACAAGCGCCGCGCCGGCGAGCTGGGCCAGTCTCTCGAGGCGCGCGTCACGCTTGCGGCCGCCGGTCGCGACGCGGAGATCCTCGCAGGGATCGGCGATCGCGGGCTCTGCGAGATGTTCATCGTCTCGCAGGTCGAGCGCGCGACGGGCAACGGCGAGCTCGCCGTGACCGTCGAGAAGGCGCACGGCGAGAAGTGCGGCCGCTGCTGGAACTTCTCGGAAGCGGTCGGGAGCTTCGCCGACCACCCGCTGCTCTGCGATCGCTGCCACGAAGTGGTGGCTGCCCTGTGAGCGGTCGGGCTTCGGCGCTGCTGATCGCGCTGATCGTCGCGGCCGACCAGTACACGAAGCACCTCGTCGTCTCGGCGTGGCAGGTGGGCGACACCACGCCGATCATCCCCGGCTTCTTCTCGCTTACCTACCTTCGAAACCGCGGTGGAGCATTCGGCCTCTTCGCCGGGCTGCCCGAGGGCTGGCGCGTCGCTTTCTTCGTGATCTTCGCGCTCGCCACCGTTGCCGCGCTGATCTGGATGCTGCGCAGCACCCCCCGGGACGACCGGGTCCAGCGCCTCGCGCTGACCTGGGTCATCGGCGGCGCCCTCGGAAATCTTTATGACCGGATCGTCCACGGTGAAGTCGTGGACTTTCTCGACGTCTACGCTGGCGACTGGCACTGGCCGGCGTTCAACGTGGCCGACAGCTTCATCTCGTGTGGAGTGGTCCTGCTCCTCGTCGCCTCGATGATGACCTCCCAGGAAAGCCGGTCTTCGGAAGGAGTGGAGAATGCCTAAAGTAAACAAGAGCAGCGTCGCCGCCCTCGTGGTCGCTGTCATGGTTTCCGGGTGCGCGGCCGACGGCCGCATGACGCACACCGGTCGCGGAGCGCTCATCGGCACCGGTGCCGGCGCGGCTTCGGGCGCGATGATCGGAGCGGCCTCCGGAGACGCGGGCGAAGGTGCACTCATCGGCGCCGGGGTGGGCCTCCTTGCCGGCGCGATCATCGGCAACAGCGTCGATGCCCGCCAGCAGCGCGCCGAGCGCGATCGCGCCCTTGCCGAGCAGATGCGCCAGCAGGATCTCGACGCGCGCTACACCGACCGGGGCGTCGTCGTGAATTTCCCCGACGTGCTCTTCGAGTTCGGTCGCGCCGACCTCACGCCGGGTGCGCGGCGCAAGATCCAGACGATTGCCGGTGTGCTGAACAGCTCCAACGTCGCGTGGCGCGACGTGTCGGTCGAAGGTCACACCGACTCGGTGGGCAGCGAGGAGGCCAACCAGGCACTGTCGCAGCGACGCGCTTCGGCCGTCGCGAATGCGCTGCGCGGGCTTCGCGTGGATCCGCGGCGCCTGTCGGTGCAGGGCCTCGGTGAAGCGTACCCGATCGCAGCCAACGTCCATGGCGACGGACGCGACAATCCGGCCGGCCGCGCGAAGAACCGTCGCGTCGAAGTCATCATCCTGAACGAGGTCGAGCAGCCCGCGCCGGGCCCGCAGCCGGTCGGACAGCCCGGTTACGATCCGAACGACGACCAGCCGGTCTACGACGATCCGTACAACGCGCCGCCCGCCTACCCGCAAGGGCCCGTGTATCCGCAGGGGCCGGTCTACGGTCCAGGCTACCCGCCAGGCCCGCCGCCGCCGCCGTACGGCTACTGAAGAAAACGGGGACGGATCCCGATTGGAAAATCGGGATCCGTCCCCGTCCATCTGTCCTGGTCTCGACTCGCCGGCGGCCGCCCCGAACGGGAGCGCGCCCGAGACTAACGGCAGTCGCCCGTCCTTCGCCCTTCCCACGAACTCTTCGACGAGTAGTTCGCGCCGTTCACTTTGAGCAGCACCTCGACCCAGCCCGACATCGTGGTGCCGGTCGACCGGAACTCTCCCTTGCCGGTCAGCTTCCCCATAGCGCCAGTCGGCGACGGACAGCTGATCGTCCAGCCCATCGACGTCGCGTCGGTGTGTGTGTCGGAGACGGTGCAGCCCTGCATCTGCGACGTGAAGAACTGCGGCTTCATCTCCTCGTCGCGCACGCAGTCGCTCGACGTACGACGGTCGGGTGCGCCGCCCATGGGATTCGGCGTGATCGAGGTGAACTCCCAGCGCCCCGGCTGAATCTTCAAGCCCTCCGCGTAACCGGGCGTCGCCAGGGTCAGCAACAGAATGGCAACCGATCCGACGGCTGGATGCATGACAGCTCCTCGGTTCCGCTCGAAGGAAGTCGCCCGCTTCTGCAGCCGCGCTACGAGGCCTCCCTGCCGAGCTCGATTCGCACGACTGCCCCCTCCCGCGCAAGCACGGCGTGTTCCTCGCCGGTGAGTCGACGCTTTCCGCCCAGCCCCCGCACGCCGAACTGCGGCCCGAGCCATGGCATCCGGTCGAACGTCGTCTGGAACGCAGCCAGGAATTCCGGCGTATCGGGAGAGACGACGGCCGCCGTCCCGCCCAGCGTCCGGCCGCGCGTGTAGACGGTAATCGGTCCGGGCTCGCGGAAATTGCGCCACCACTGCTTGGTCCGCGCGCGCGAGACCAGCACCGTGATGCGGTCGCCGCTTCGCTGGTAGCCGACCGGAATCGTGTAGCGCCTGCCGGACTTGCGGCCCGTTACCGTGACGAGCATGAGCGTCGAGTCGAGCAGGAAACGGAGCGGCGAGCGCAGGATCCATGCGATCGGGCCGTTCAGCCGCATGAAGAAGCGGCTCAGGTTGAGGGAAGAAGCGCCTTGTTCGCTCATCTCGCTCACCCCGCCCATCGATCTCCTCCGGATCGCTACCGCTTCGACGCCTTGAACGCATCCGCGCGGTTCAGCGTAAAGTCCACGGAATCGTACCGTGCACCCCAGCAAGCCCCGGCCGAGTGGATCGTCTGCACCACGACGGGCAGCGCAGGATCGAACATCGACGCGGGCAGCGCCGGATCGGGTACCCGAAGAACGGAATACTTCCCCTTCACCTGCACGGAATCCTTTCCGGTCCGGCCCGCGCGCATTTTCGCAGAGGAGACGCCCTGAGGCTCCGCGTCCGACTTCGAGTAGCGCAGGCTGTCGTCGCGCACCTGCCAGCAGCTCGAGTCGCCACCGCAGAGGATTCCCGCGGGCATGTTTGCGCTCATCGCGAGCTGGTCGCCGCTGTAGACGCAGAGCGCGTAGCCGTTGCCGCCCGGCACGGACGGGTCGCCGAGTTCGGCCGCGTCGATAGTCCCGCGCTTCCACTTCCAGCCGAGCTTTTCCCGCCCGCCTTCGTCCGCGAGCTGGAAGCTGGACTCCGCGTCCTCGTCGCAGACCGGTTGCGGAGCGCTCGAATGCTCGCAGAGCAGCGTGGAGACGTTGCAGACGTCGGTGGTGCACAGATCCGCGTCGTCGCAGAGCGCGTCGGAAGCGTCATGGTGGCAACCGTCACCGGTGTCGCAGGTATCCGCCGTGCAGGTCACGCCGTCGTCGCACGCAGAGTCGTCCGGGGTCGCGACGCAGCCCGTGCCCTCCTCGCACGCATCGACGGTGCAGGCGATCCCGTCGTCGCACGTCACCGCGGTGCCGGGCTCGCAGACGCCGGCGTCGCACATGTCGTTCTCCGTGCACGGGTCGCCGTCGTCGCACGGCCCGGCGACGAAGTCGCAAGTCGCCGAGCAGCAGCCGTCCGGCGGCGAGCCGCCCTGGTCGCAGTCCTCGCCGAGGTCCGGACGAAGCAGGCCGTCGCCGCACACGCTGCCGTCGCCGAATGCGATCGTGCCGAGGGGGAGGCGGTTCTCCGCGTCGAGCCCGGCATTCGCGATCGCGATGTGCTCGCCGCGGCGCAGGTCGAAGATGCCGACGGCCGCCGTGTAGGACGCGAGCGTGAGGCCCATCGGCAGCGAAAGACTCTGCGAGACGGTCTGGTCGGGCGCCGCGCTGCCGGCCGGGTCCGCCGGCATCCAGTCGTTCGGGTCGCTTGCGAGCACCCACGACGCCGCCACGTCGCCGTCGCCCTCGAGCAGATAGAAGCGCGCCTCGAAGTCCTGGCCCATTCGCGCATAGGCAGGGGCCAGCCCGAGGTTGTTCCACGTGAGATCGACGGCGAGGGAGCCCGTCGGAAACGACGCGTCGGGGAACGTCGCTTCGTCGAGCGCGAAGCGATAGCCCGCGAAGCGAAGCAGGTCGTAGAGCTCAGCGACGACGTTGTCGCCCCCGTTCTCGTGCACCGCCGAGCCGTGCGTCGTCTCGAGCACGTCGGTCGCGGCGGCGAGGTCCTCTTCGCCGCAAAGCTCGTAGACCACCGGAGCGTTCGGCCAGACCCCGTCGATCACGTCGCCGACCTTCACGAGCATGTCGTCGGTGTGCTCGGGCGAACCGAGGCAGTCTTCTCGGAAGCCCACGTCGGCGCGTCTCGAAGCGACGTATCGCGTCGATTGCTGGATTCCCGCGTAGGGCATCACGAGCTGGGTCTGCTGGAAACCCGGATACGAGTACGAGACCGACTGCGTGCCGCCGCCGGACAGCGAGCACGTGATCGTTCCCGAACCGCCGAGGAACATGTCGGCAAGCCGCTTGCGCGCCATTCCGTCGAGCGTGGTCGGGTTCGCGAAGTCGTCGTCCCACTCGGTCTGCGTCTGCCAGCTCCACTCGTTGAAATTGCCGTAGCCGGAGATGTCGATGTACGCGATGTCGGGATCGCCGTCGTAGCGAAGCCGCATCTGCTCGACGAAGTCGGCCCAGTACTGCTGGTAGACGCAGTTGGAATAGCGCGGCTGTCCGCTCTGGATGACCGCGCCCTTGGCGACCACCCACGCCGGAACCTTGTGTCCGCCGAACGTCTCTCCGCGCATCGTGTATATGCGGAACGAGAACTGCTTCCCGAGCGAGACGGCAGTCGCGAGATCGGCATCGACCGCCGTGAAGTCGTAGATGCCTTCGGCAGGATTCTGCGCGTCCCATCCATATTGAGGGCGGCGGTACGCGACCGTCTCCGGCAGCACCGGACTCGCGAGGTCGTGCATGGCCTGGAAGCCGATGCCCGGGTTCGGGAGGTACGTCGAGACGCCGGCAGGATGGACGGTCGCTGCAGCGGCCGGCGATGCCGATTGCAGCAGGGGTGCAAGCACCGCAGCTGTGAGGATCGATCGAAGTCGCATGGCCCCTCCCGCAGTTCGAGGATGACCGGGCTCGCGCGCCGCAGCAAGGTGCGCCGAGAGGCGATTGCGTGCAGGGGCTTGCCGGTCAGGGAGACCACGGCCGGCCGCCGCCTCATCGCCACCGCGAAGAACGAGCTGGCTTCGGCGGAATCATGCTCAATCGCTTCAACCGGTCGCGATTCCACTCGCGGAGGGGCGGCCGCCAACTTGAGGAAATTCGAAACTTTCCCGTACGCGGACAAGTCGAAAGTGTATCGTCGCCAGCCCTTGAACCCAGGTTCGGGGAAGAAGGAGACGACAGTGTTCAAGTCTTTGGGTTTTACGGTCTTGTTTCTGTTGGCGACGGCAGGCGTGGCGACGGCGGAGATCGCTACCCGCTCCAACTGGATTCCAACGTCCTCCGGGATGGGCGACTTGTGGACTTTCTCGTGCCCCGCAGGAGGCAACTTCGACCTGGCCATCGATACGGTGGCGGGTGGGACGGACATCGACCTTTCGTTCTCGATCATCGATGAGGACGGGGCCTTCGTGAACGGTGCGGACGACGACTTCGTGTGCGCACCGGCGAGCTGCTTCGGCTGCCCGCGGGTCCTCGCGTCGCCTTGCGCGCTTGGCGGAACCTACTCGATTCAGGTGAGAGCGGCTGGCTGCACGACGGCAGCCGGAGGCGGCTACGAGCTCAGTCTCGAAGTCCGGGACGCCGCCGCGGTCGCGGTGTCGGCGAAGAAGGCCAAGCTCGGCGGCGGTCCGAAGTCCAAGGTTCCCGCCTGGCATTCGGTCACGACCACTCCGGCGGTCGATGACGCGCTGCTGAACTGATCCTGACTCAACACCTGCCTCTACGATCGGAGCCCCGGACGCACCTGCGGCCGGGGCTCCAGCGCGCAGCATCTCTTCGATGCCAGTGCGCGCAGCAGTAGGAACACCCACATAAGAGAACGGCCCGCCCCCTTCGCAGGGAGCGGGCCGTTCTGTTTCGATCCGACTGCCGAGACGCGAATCCAGGCAGTCGGCCTTCGAGCGCGCTCGCTCAGCAGTCGTAGTACAGCTCGAACTCGTGGGGATGCGGACGCAGGCGGATCGCGTCGACTTCCTTCTCGCGCTTCAGCTCGATCCAGTTCTCGATGAAGTCCTTGCTGAAGACGTCGCCCTTGAGCATGAACTCGTGGTCCTTCTCGAGGGCCGACAGCGCGTCGGCCAGAGAGCCCGGCACGCTCGGAACGTCCTTCAGCTCGGCCTTCGACAGCGAGTAGATGTCCTTGTCGAGCGAAGCGCCCGGATCCATCTTCTTCTCGATGCCGTCGAGTCCGGCCATCAGCATGGTCGTGAACGCGAGGTAGCCGTTGCAGGCCGGATCCGGGAAGCGGACCTCGATGCGCTTCGCCTTCGGGGAAGGCGAGTACGTCGGGATGCGCACCGAAGCCGAGCGGTTGCGGCTCGAGTACGCCAGGTTCACCGGAGCTTCGAAGCCCGGCACCAGGCGGTGGTACGAGTTCATCGTCGGGTTGGTGATCGCGCAGATCGCCGGCGCGTGGTGCAGGATGCCCGCGATGTAGTGCAGGGCCATCTGCGACATGCCGCCGTACTTGTCACCGGCGAAGAGCGGCTTGCCGTCCTTCCACAGCGACTGGTGGCAGTGCATGCCCGAGCCGTTGTCGCCGAACAGGGGCTTCGGCATGAAGGTCGCCGTGCGGCCGTGGCGGCGCGCGACGTTCTTTACGATGTACTTGTACCACATGAGCCAGTCGCCCATCTGGACGAGCGGCGAGAAGCGCATGTCGATCTCGGCCTGGCCGGCCGTCGCCACTTCGTGGTGCTGGCGCTCGACGCGGATGCCGACGCTCTCCATGACCTGGCACATCTCGGTACGGATGTCCTGGAACTGGTCGGTCGGCGCGCAGGGAATGTAGCCTTCCTTGCTGCGGACCTTGTAGCCGAGGTTCTGCCCGCCGTCCTCGTCCGTGTTCCAGACGGCTTCGCACGAGTCGACCTCGTAGTAGCCCATGTTGGAACGCGTGATGAAGCGCGCGGAGTCGAAGATGAAGAACTCGGGCTCCGGGCCGAAGTAGCAGGTGTCGGCGAGGCCCGTCGACCTGAGGAACTCGACGCCCTTCTTCGCGATGTTGCGCGGGTCGCGGTCGTAGCGCTCGCGCGTGAGCGGGTCCTCGATGTCGCAGATCAGCGACAGCGTGGGGCGCTCCATGAACGGATCCATGATCGCGGTGGCCGGATCCGGCACTACGAGCATGTCGGATGCATTGATGGCCTTCCATCCGCGGATGGACGAACCGTCGAAGCCGAGGCCTTCCTCGAAGATCGCCTCTTCGAACTCGCTGGTCGGGGTCGAAAAGTGCTGCCACGTGCCGAGCATGTCGCAGAACTTGTAGTCGACCATCTCGACCTTGTTCTCTTTGGCGAACTTCATTGCTTCTTTCGCTGTCATTGCTGCCTGGTCCTCCTGACTGGATACAGAATTTGTTCTCATGCGAGTTCGAAAAACGGTGCCGGCCGGTGAGCGTCCTCAGGGAGCGCTTTTACGCTCCTGTGCCTGGCGCCCCCGTGGCGCGCCTGCGGCCCGGAATGCGTCCGGCGCACCATCGGCTAGAGCGCGGACTCTCCGGTCTCCCCGGTTCGGATGCGGACCACCTCGTCTACCGTCGTGACGAAAATCTTGCCATCGCCGATGCGGCCGGTACGGGCCGCGGCCGTGATGGCCTCCACGACAGGATCGACCTGGTCGTCCTTGACGATGACCTCGAGCTTCACCTTGGGCAGGAAGTCCACGACGTACTCGGCTCCGCGGTAGAGCTCGGTATGGCCGCGCTGGCGCCCGAACCCCTTCACCTCGCTGACGGTGATGCCTTGGACTCCGACCCCGCTCAGGGCTTCCTTCACCTCGTCGAGCTTGAAGGGCTTGATGATTGCTTCGACCTTTTTCATTTCCTGGTCTCCTGACGTGACGAATTTTGGAGGGCCCGCGACCGGCAGCCCTGGCTTCCGGGCCGCTGTCCTCGTGGACACCGGCCCAGCCCGTCCAAGGCGGAGGGCGAGGGTCTGCGCGATTCCCGCTTCCGGGGCCGGTTGTGCAATTGCGATGCCACGACCGGAGGGGCAAATCCACAGAATTCCCGAGGCTTTCCGGCGCGCCCCCTGCTGCGTTTCGCAGCACTGCCCGCATCTTGGGCAAGAATAACCTGTGCGTTCGCTGCGGGCGTCGGCAGCGAAATCGCACCTGCCTTCCGGACCTGCGCCGGCGCCCCGCGTGACCGGCACGCGGCGGCGCAGTGCATGGTTAACCGGCAAACGATGCAGAGTCACGGGCCGGCCCCGGGCATGCCGGTCGGGACGAACCCAGCGCCTGAAAACCCGGGACGGGTACAGGTTTCCTCGAAACCTGTACCCGTCC
>CAYYVZ010000015.1:0-18458 GCA_964475235.1 uncultured Myxococcales bacterium
GATCGCGCCGGTGTCGGCGAGCGGCAGCGACGTCTCGTAGCGCAGCACGATCGACGGCACCGCCGGCGATCCGCCCTGCGCGAACGTGAGGAAGCGCACCTGGCGCCCCGACGGCAGCGGCACCAGCAGCGAGTCGAGATCGGCCATTCCCGTCGGCGGAAGAGCGGCCGACGCCTGCCGGTTGTTGTCGAGCAGTCCCTCGACGTCCATGCTCGCCTCTCCGACGGCGAACGTGAGTGCCGACGCGATCGTCTCGTGGTACCAGCGCCCCGCTTCCGTCCCCGCGAACGCGATGTAGCCGTCGAGTTGCTGGAGATCGAGATCGCGGCAGCGTGTGAGCAGCGCGGCGGTCACGACCGGCTCGTACGCCGCTGCGACTTCGGGCCGCCGCCGCTCGCGCTCGACGGTCGCTTTCAGCGCATCGAGCGGCACCGGCTTCTGGTTCGCGCGGCCGACGTTCACGAGGCGCGCGACCACCGTACCGACGGCCGCCGTCAGGTTGAGCGTCTTGTCCATTGCGCCGGTTTCCTCCGAGAGGCGGCGAATGCGTTCCGCGCGGATCTCGGGGGTGCGGTTGTCGCGAACCTCGGCCACGCTCGCGTGGAACGAGCCGTCGCTCGCCTTGTCGCCGCTCCACGCCGTCGCCTCGGCGAACTTCACTTCGTACCCGACCGGCCCGTGGAGCCACTCGATGGTCGCGGCGGCGAGGTCGGGACGTTCGGCCACGGCCTGTTTGAGCCGTGCGCGCACGAACGGGGCGATGCGGTCCTCGGACAGGGTCGCAAGCAGAGTGGACTGCACGACGCGGCGGTCGTCTTCGCGAATGCTGCTCCAGTGCGGCGCCAGCAGGCGCAGCGACTGGGGACCGAGGCGGCGGATCTGCACGCGGGCGGGCGACAGCTCGTAGAGCTCGTCGCCGGGAGCACGCTCGGCGAGGGCCGGCGCGGCGGCGCCGGGCCTGCCGGTGCTGCACGCGGTCACGCCGAGCGCGAGGACGATGGAAACGAGAGCGAGCGAGCCGCGCCACACAACCGACTTCCTCACCGCGCGGAGCCTACTTGCGGCCGCGCGGGGTGTCCATTCTCGGCGGCGCGTCAGAGCGAAATCGGGTGAAATCGGGGACGGATCCCGATTGCGTGGAACGAGCGAGGCCGGTTGCGCAGCGATCGCTCCTCACCGGTTCGGCGCTCGCGGCTCGCGTCCCCGATCGTGCGACCTGCATCGGCGCTCAGCGCGGCTCCCGTCCCCGATCGTGCGACCTGCATCGCCGCTCAGAGCGACCTGCATCGCCTCTCACCGCGGCCTGCGAAGCCGCGGCGGCTCATCCGTGTCGTCGAGAAAATTCGTGCGGGCGCGCAACAGGTCCACGGTGAAGCGGCTGCTGCGGAGCGCCGCGAACTCTTCGCGCGTCACGAGGCGGGCGTCTTTCGCGTCGCAGCCGGCCGTGACTCGGCCGCTCACGTATTCGCACACGTAATCGACGATCGCGTAGTGGTATTGCACGCGGCCGTCGTCGTCGCGGACGACGGCGTCGAACGCGTAGACGACGTCGAGCGCGCGCACGACGAGGCCCGTTTCCTCGCGAACCTCGCGCTCGACAGCCGCGGCCATCGTCTCGCCCAGCTCGACGCTGCCGCCCGGCAGCGCCCAGACCCCCTCGCCCGGCGGCTTCGCGCGCTCGACGACGAGCAAACGCCCGTCGTGCAGTACCAGCGCGCCGACCGCCACCCGCGGCCTCTCGGGATATTCGTTGAAATCGGGGACGGGAGCCGCGAGCTGGCGAGCGGCGAGACCGACCTCGCTCCTGGAACGAAATCGGGATCCGTCCCCGATTTCGGCGTCCTTGTTTTCAGTAGCTTTTCGGGAGCTCAAGGACGTGCTCGCTCAGGTAGTTCAGCGCCATCTCCTGCGAGATCGGCGCGATCCTCATCAGGCGCGACTCGCGCCAGTACCGCTCGACGTTGTACTCGCACGCATATCCGAACCCGCCGAACGTCTGCAGCGCGCGGTCGCAGGCACGGAACGACGCTTCCGCCGCACGCAGCTTGGCCATGTTCGCGAGCGGCCCGGTCGCGGCGCGGTCGCCGCAGTCGTAGGCCCACGCGGCCTTCTTCCAGAGCAGGTCGGCCGCCTCGAGCTCCGAGTACGAGTCGGCGAGCGGATGAGCGATGGCCTGGTTCTGGCCGATCGGCCGGTCGAAGACGACGCGTTCGCGCGCGTAGCGAACCGCGCAGTCGATCGCCCGCTGCCCGATGCCGACCGCCTCGGCCGCGATCACGATGCGCTCCGGGTTGAGCCCGTCGAGCAGGCAGCGGAAGCCCTTGCCCACCTCCCCCACCACGTCCGCATCCGAAACGACGAGGTCGCGAATGAACACCTCGTTCGAGTTGACGGCGTTGCGCCCCAGCTTCGGAATCTCGCGAATCTCGCAGCACGAGCGGTCGAGGTCGGCGAGAAACAGCGTCGTGCCGTCGAGCGGCTTCGCGCACTCCTCGCGAGGAGTCGTGCGCGTGAGCAGCAGGATCTTCTCGGCCTGCTGGGCCTTGGTGTTCCAGACTTTCTTGCCGTTTACGACCCAGTGGTCGCCGCGCCGCACCGCCGTCGTGCGGATGCGCGACGTGTCGGTACCCGCGTCGTCCTCCGTCACCCCGAACGAGACGTGAAGCACGCCCGTCGCGGTGCGCGGCAGCACGCGCCGTTTCAGCTCGTCCGAGCCGTGGTGAATGACGGGCCCCATCCCGAAGATCGACAGATGGAGCGTGGAGGCCGCGTTCATCGCACCCGCACTCGCCGCGACGGCGTGGAGCAGCGTTCCGGCCGCCATCACGCCGAGCCCCGCCCCGCCGTACTCCTCCGGAACGAGGATGCCGAGCCATCCGCCGGCCGCGAATGCGTTGTAGAACTCCCACGGAAATTCGTGGGCCGTGTCCTTCGCGCGCCAGTAGTCGTCGTTGAAGTGGGAAGCGAGGCGCTGGGCCTCGACGCGGATCCGCTCGATATCGTCGGTGGGCGCGAAGTTCATCCGAGCTCAGATGCTGCGTGAAACTCTTCGCGAGCTGCCGGGCGGAACTCGATTCGCTTCACCGAAACTTGGCGCGGGCTTCCGCGATGACCTGATCAGCGGGGACACAGGTTACCTCGCCGCGCTCTATCTCATCGAGGCGCCTCTCCGCTTCGGCCCGCCAGATGGCATCGATTTCCGACTCGACCTCGGTCTCCAGACTGGCGAGCAGTCGTTCTGCGAGTCGCGCACGCGCGTCGGCAGGAAGACGGAGTGCCGCGTTCTCCAGGTCTTTCTCTGTTTCAGCCATGAGCGGAGCGTAGCATGATCGGGCGGATCGAGGCCACGAACTCGCAGCAGGATATGACTGCTCTGAAATGCGGAGATGGCGAGAAGGCAGGGTCAGGCCCTGCGAATCCCGAGCCGGCGAGGGACGATCATCCAGGCACTTCGAAGGCGGGGACAGGCACCAATTTCCTCGCGCGCTCCCGGCGGAAGGCCGGAGGGCATCGTGGGAGATTGGAGCCAGTCCCCTTCTAAAGACGGAGGCGACACGGCCAGATGTGTCGCCCCCGCTTCCCTCAGGCGACGCTCACGCGGATACCGCGTGAGCCAAACACAGAGGGAAGGTCGCCGGCCAGGAAGGCTGCTGCCTCCTCGTTCCCGCGCAGGACGGCGTCCATGTGCGCGAGACCCAGGCCGCGATTGAAATCGTAAGCGTGCGTGCCGGGCGCGAGCTCCGAGATCGGCGGGACGATCTTCGCGATCTCGGCGAAGGGCTCGACCTGCGGCATCGTGCGGAACATCTCGTGCGTCGATTCCACCTGATCGCAGAAATGCATATGATCGGCGTCGTGAAGCACGGCCATGCGCTTGGTGCCGCGCGTGTCGGCGAGCAGCTCGTGCATTCCCTCGAGGGGAAGCAGCGTGTCCCTGTCGGCCACCAGGTAAAGGGTCGGAACGTCGCGGCCCCACGAGAAGTCGAGGGCGGCGCGGAGAATCTCGGTCGGAAGCGGGCTCTTGCCGCCCGCGGGAGCCATCGGAAGCGCTGCGCGGATGCGTTTGTCCTTGCCCGCGGTCTGCAGCGTCGTCCAGCCGCCGAAGCTGTGGCCCGCCATGCCGACGCGCTCCGCATCGAGCACCGTGGGATCGACGCCGAGGTCGCCCGCGAGAAGTCGGTCGAGCACGAAGCTCACGTCTTTCGGGCGCGCGTCGATGAGCTCGTCGATCATCGAAGCCGGGTCCGGCATCGGCTGTCCCATCATCGCCTGCAGCACAGCCTGCGCGACGTCGATGATGGTGTTGCCCGTGTGATCGACCGACGCGACGACGTAGCCGTGGCTCGCCAGATGCGTGCAGAGGAACGTGGACTGGCGGCGGTGTCCGCCGAAGCCGTGCGAGAAGAGCACGATCGGAAAACGCCCCGTGGCGGGCTTCGCTTTGCGAACGGCGGCCTGGTGCGCAGGCGGGAAGCCCGGCAGCACCTCGTAGCTGTCCATGGTGGCTTCGTCGGTGTCCTGCCCCGCATGGGCGGAATCGGCCGGGTACCAGACTTCGACGGGAAGGTAGCGCGAGCGCGCAGCGTCGGAGGTGTCCACGGAGCGGACGCCTACGGCGTGGGATCCGCGTTCGAACGGGTCATAGCTCGTCATGTATGGGACTGTAACGTGTCAGGCCGGCAGAGTGGAATCGCGAAAAACACGCGTCGACCCCGAACTTACGCCGCCTGGCGGTGATCCGTCACGAGCGCGGTCCGTATACCTTCGAATGGGGTGCCGACGACGCGCGCTGATCGATCGAAAAGGCCTCGTAAACGCCGATTCAGGCGGGCGATACCTATTGACACTGCATGGTTGAGGCAGCGACTATCGCCCTGATCCAGTGGCCCGCCGCGGGGGGTTCGCGGCGGCCTCATCCGGAGCCTCAGGGGCATCCGGATCCAGTCACCAAACGTGTTCGAAGACCGCCGGGCCCCGCCGCCCGGGAACGGGGGTAGGTATCAAGATGAAAGCAGCAGGACTCGCAGGACTCGCCATCGTGCTCGCGGCCGGTACGGCCCACGCCGGAGACATCTCGGCCAAGAAGATGCAGGTCAAGATGCACAGCGACCCGGCCAAGAAGCAGTTCCAGGTCATGTCCACGGATGCGTCGGTCCTGTACACGGACGCCGTCGCTCCCGGCACCGAGGGCGCTTCGATTCACATCTACAGCGCGACCGACGACCTCTGCTACGTGATTCCGGGCGGATCCGAGTGGACCGAGAAAGTCGGCAAGTCGTGGAAGTACAAGAACGCGACGACCAAGAACCAGATCCAGATCCAGGACGGCAAGCTTCAGGTGAAGCTGCGGTCGGGCGTGGATCTGAGCCTCAGCAACACGGAAGGCACTTACAACGTCCAGGTAACGCTGGGCGACGCCGGCGAGAAGTTCTGCATGATCTGCTCGGGTGCGGAGATCATCCGCGACGACGACCAGAAGTGGCAGGGCAAGGATTGCACCGCGAAGGTCTGCGACGCGGAGCCGCTCGGGTGCGATCCGAACGTGACGACGACGACGTCGTCGACCACCACGACGTTGCCGCCGCTGCCGGGCGTGGAACTCAAGCTCGTGCTCGATCAGGGTGACGGCGGCTTCAACTACGGCATGTCCACCGGAGCCGACGGTGCGGATGCCGAGTGCGAAGGGCTGTTTGCCGGAACGCACGCGTGCCTCTACTCGGAGCTCGTTGCGGCCGAAGCGGCGGGCGATCTCGACAACATCACCGACGTGGACGACGACGTCGTCACGGTGTTCTGGGCCATCGACCCGTCGCGTCCCGGTAGCGCGCAGTGTCAGTTCGACATCAACGTCCCGCTTTCCGAGCACTGGACCTACGAGACGGCCCACCAGAATATGGGCGGCGATTTCGTCAGCCTGACGAACGCGACCGGTGTCCTCGGCCCGTTGATGCCGGGCGGAGTGCCGAACGGCGGACCGCAGAACTGCAACACGGTGAAGTGGGTCGGTTGCTGCGCCGACTGATCCTTCCGGGCGCAGGCGATGCTGCGGCATCGCCTGCGCCCTTTTCTTCCCTGATCCGCTCGCTTCTCTCCACCGCTCTTCTTCTTTCGGTATCCTTCGCTGCCACGCCGGCGGCGCTCGCGCTTCCGCCTTGTAGCGAAGCTGCCGGGGCGGGCTGGTGCGTCGCGCGCCGCATTGCCGGCGACGTCCCGGGCGGCGAGCTCGGCTTCCGTTTCGGCTCCCCGCTCGACGCCGACGGCGACGGCAAGGCCGACATCGCCGCCGGCTCCCGCTTCAAGTTCTCGCAGACCGTCTACAAGAACGGCTTCGCTGCGGTGTGGTCGGGCGCGACGGGCGCGAAGATCCGCGAGTGGGACGGCGAGCTCACCGACGCACTGTTCGGACACTACGTGCTGCCCCTCGGCGACCTCGACGGCGACAGCCTCGCGGACCTCGTCACGTCCGCACCCAACGCGACGATTCAGGGGGTGAGGCGCGGCGCGGTGTCGGCGCGCTCACCGAAGACGGGCAACGTGCTCTGGCGGAAGTTCGGGGCACGCGACGCCCTCATGGGCTGGCATCTCGCCCCGGCCGGCGACCAGAACGGCGACGGTGTAACCGATGTTTTCGTCGGCTCTCCGACCGGCACGAAAGGCGGGCGCGTGTATCTGCTGAGCGGCAAGGACGGTACCGAGCTGCGCGAGTACGCGGCGCCCGCGTCCAAGGCGTCGTTCGGCTGGTACCTCAGCGACACCGACGATCTCGACTCCGACGGCAAACGCGACCTCCTCGTCGGCAACTTGTCGGGACCGGTCGCACCGGGCGATCCGCTGAACGAAGTCTACCTGATCTCGTCGGCGACGGGCCGCGTCCTGCACCAGTGGAAAGACGAGGACACGCGCCACTCGTTTGGCGAAGTCGTCTCGTACGCGGGCGATCTCGACGGCGACGGCTCGGGCGACGTCCTCGTCGCGTCGCCGTGCACGGGCCGTGGTGGAGACGAGCTCACCGGACACGTCCAGGCGTTCTCGGGCAAGACCGGCCGCGAGCTGAAACGCTGGGACGGCAAGCAGAAGGGCGAGATCTACGGCCGCATGGTGACGAGCGCCGGCGACGTCAACGGCGATCGCATCGACGACGTTGCGATCGGCGCGCCGTGGCACAGGATCGGCGACCGTGCTCGCGTCGGCCGCGCCGAGATCCGGTCCGGAAAAGACGGAGCGGTGCTTGCGGAGTGGTTCGGCGACATGGGCGACAGCTGGTTCGGATGGCACATCCGCAAGGCGCCGGATCCGGACGGTCTCGGGCGGCCGTCGCTGCTCGTGGGGTCGCTGCGGCAGACGGTGAGCGGGGCGGTGGGGACGGGGGTGATCGACTGGGTGGTGCTGCGGCCCTCCATCGACTCGAAGTAGCGATACGTCGGGTTCAGGGCACCATCACCCGCGGCGCGCGCCTCAGCGACATGAGGTAGACCCTGAGCGCCCCCTTGTCCTCGGACGGCAACGCATAGAATTTCCTGCGCGCATCCGATGCGTCGCCGTCGTGTCCCGAGATCGCATAGTCGAAACTCGGCGCGCGCCCGTCGTGCAGGTACGGCGCCGAGTCGGCGACGCCCCATAGCCGCGGCGTCAGGTACATGTTCTTCGCGACGCCGCGCTGCTCGTGGCGGGCGACGTTGTCGCGGCCCATGTTGTGACGCTTGAGATCGCTGAACAGCCAGACCGGGTAGCCGCCGAGACTCGCATCGTACTCGATGGCCGGCCGGCGCATCTCGCGGGACAGATCGATCGGCGGCAGGCCGTCGAGCCGCAGCACGGGATCTTCGAGCACGAGCATCGGCCGGTGACAGCTTGCGCAGCCGGTCTCATGAAACATCCGGCGGCCCCGGGCGAAGTCCTCCACGAAGCTCGTCGTCGTCGGGGCGCGCAGTCCCGTGGCAGCCGGCTCGAGGTCGCGGTCCTGGACCAGCGGCTCGACGATCGGAAGCTCGAGCAGCGCGAGGTGCACCGACATGGCGGAGAGGGCGCGGGCAGAGAACTCTCCCTTTCTGCCGTCTCCGTCCGGATCCTCCGGATCGGTGCCGCGGCCCGCGGCCTCGCCGCCTTCCGAGACGAGCGCGTCGCCCTGGATGCCGATGTGTACCTGCAGGGCCTCCGTCGCGAAGCTCGCAATATCGGGCCGCGTACCTTTCCATCCGAACGGCTTGACGACCAGGTCGGCATCGACGCCGTCGATCCCCGAGGTGTCGAGCTCGCCCTTGTCGCCGACGCGCAGCACGCCGAAGTCCACGCCCTTGCTGACGAGCCGGTGTTCGCGCGAGCCGGCGGCGTTCTGCGAAGCGGGTGCATCCTCCGTGGCGGCCGCAGGAGCGATTCCGCCCTCGACGGCGGCGGACCGGGAACCGCCCCTGGCGATCGACGCGAGGAAGTCGTCGCGCTGTTTCTGAAGATCGCGCGACATTTCCGCCGCGAGCGCCTGAACCACGCCGAGTGCGACGAGCGCGGGCGAATTACGAGCGTCGCCGCTTCCCGGCATCGCGCCGTCGCCCGAGAGAAACGCATTGTCCACTTCGGCGCCTGCACCGTTCGGCCCGCCCACCCAGTGACACGACGGACACGAGATCGTCTCGGGGGCGCCGAACAGTCCTTCGTGAACCCGGCGGAACGGGCCTTTCGGTGACTTCGCCGCTTCGCCGCTGCCGAGCCCGTCCTCGTACCCGAACTCGTGCTCGAAGAGCTGCAGGCCGACTTCCGCCATCTCGGAAAGGCAGGGCAGCTTCGCGTCCTGGCCGATCTGCTTCTGGACCTCGCGCAGGAAGACGCCGGGCGTGGCCGCCTCGCGAAGGCGCCCCTCGTGACGGCGTTCGGCCGTGCGATAGGCCTCGCGCGCCGCTTCGAGGCTGAGCGGAGCAGGACGCGCCAGCGTGGGGCAGCTTGCGTCCCATGAAGCTGGCTCTGCGGCCGCCGGGGTTTTCAGAGCCGTGGTCTTCGGCGGAGCTTCGCACGCTGCGATGAGAAGAAGCATCGCGCACAGAAAACGGGGACAGGCACCGGTTCTCGTAGACCGTTGCTCGACCGCAAGCCGAAGGAACCCGAGCAAGTCGCCTTTCATGGCACGAACAGCTTGGGTTGCCGCGATAGCGACGCGAGGAACACGCGAATGCTCGCGCGGTCGAATTCGTTGAGGGCAAGATACGCTTCGCGCGACGCCGCGCTCTCGCCGCCGTGCAGCACGATCGCGTCGTGGATCGTCGGCGCGCGGCCGTCGTGCAGGTAGGGCGCGCTCTCGGCGAGGCCCCACAGCGGACGTGTAAGGAACTGACGCGCCGGGATCGAGGCTTGCTCCGATGGAGACGCGAGTGCCTCGCCCATGTCGTGGCGCTTGAGGTCGCTGAACAAGTGCACCAGATACGGAGTTTGCGGGCCCGCGAACTTCGGCTCGATCTTCGGACCGTCGCCGTCCGTCGCAACGTCGATCACGAACGGCTTGAGTGCGTTCTCGGCGCCTTCGGTCGCGTCGAGCCTGGGATCGAGAAGCTCCAGGGTCGGGACGTGGCACGATGCGCAACCGACGTCGGCGAAGCGAACCCGTCCCGCCGCGAACATGTCCACGAGTCCGGGATCCTTCGGCGGCCGGATGACCGGCACTTCGAGTTGCGACAGGTAGCCGACCATCGTCGTGAGCATGCCCGAGTCGATCTCGAGCGAGACGCCGTCTTCGTCGATGTCCCACCACGGTCCGTTACCGTACGGCGCGGCGTCGAGCTTTCCCTCCTTGATCGCCAGTGAAATCTGCTTGGAGACGAGACCCTGGTGAATGTAGAAAGATTCTTCGGCGATGCCTCGGATCGTCGCGTGGTGCCCTTTCCAACCAAAAGGCTTTACGACGAGATCCTTGTCCACGCCGACCACGTCTGCGTAATCGAGCGTACCGTCCCTGCGCGCCGTAACGCTTCCGAACGGGACGCCCTTCGTGACGAGCGGTTGCTCGAGCGATCTCCCCTCGTCCTTTGCCCTCGCGGATACTGCTTCCGCCTGGGCTTTCAGTTCTCTCGACATCTCTCGCGCGAGGAGCTGGACGGGGCCGAGGCCGAGTACATGCGGCGGGTTTCGCTGGTCGGCGCCGACCGTCGTCTGCCCGTCACCGCGCAGGAAGGCATTCTGCGACTGCGTGCCCGCGCCGTCGGGTCCGCCCTTGGAGTGACAGCTCGCGCACGCGAAGGCGTCCGGGCCGCCGGCGACGCCGTTGTGCACGCGACGCGGTAGCGGCGTGTACTCGATGTCTTCGTCGACGGGCCTTCCTTTGCCGCCCCACCCGTTCTCCGGACGGAACAGGTAGCCGAACAGCTCGTCGCCGACGATGAAGAGCGTGTCCACGGCGAGCGTGCGGTAGTCGAAGTGCGAGTCGTGGAGCGTTGCGTGCTCGATCAGCTCGCCGGGATCGCGAGCGTCGAGCATGCGGTCGAAGTCCTCGCGACGACGCAGCTCGATCGCATCGGCGAGGAGCTCGGTGAGGACCGCGTCATCCGCGATCGGGCGTTCGTCGGGCGGGGAAGTGCGACCGGGCTCGTCGGCGAGCGCCGCCCCCGACGCAGCCAGGACAAAGGCAAGAACGGCAGCAATGGCGCGCGCTTCGCAGGTCATACGACCGGGCGAGTACACGTCACCGGGGGACTCGGTGCAACCCTCTTTGGGAGGCGGCCATCCCATGCGTGGTCTTTCCCGGCGCCGGGCGTGGTGCGACAACGGCGCCATGGGATTCGTATACGTGCCGATGGAGCTTCGGACCATCGAGGGCGGCAGCAGGCCGGTCCGTATGCTCGCGGACTCCCGCACCGCGCCCGCCGCTTCGGCGTAAATCGGGGACGGGAGCCGCGAGCCGGCGAGCGGCGAGACCGACCTCGCTCTTGGAACGTAATCGGGATCCGTCCCCGATTTCGTCAGAGCTTGTAGACCTTGTAGTGCTCGCGCGGCAGGTGGACGACGATCTCGCCGACCCGCTCGTTGCGATGTCGCAGCGCGATCTCGTGCACGCTCGACGAGACGAGCTCGCCTTCGACCGGATCGTTGCCGAAGCTTTCGTGCACGATCTGCACGGTGTCGCCGGCCTTGAGGCCGTTCGGCTCGCCCGGGTCCACGCTGCCCGCCGGCGCCGGCGTCGCGTTCTTCGCCGCCTCGACGGCCTCGCCGCTTTCGATCTCCGTCAGGTTGCCGAACCCGAACGCCTCGATGCGCGTCATCCACGCGCGCACGTTCTCGTACGGTGCGAGGATAGGCTGCGTCTGCGGTATGAGGCTCAGCGCGTTGACGGGATGGTGAAACGAGAAGTCGGCGAGCGTCGGCTTGTCGCCGAGCACGAATTTCCGTGACGCGAGGTGCGTGTCGAGGAGCGTCAGCTTGGCGCGGAGCTGCTCCCGCTGCGCGGGCGCGTCCTTGAGGAACCGCTCGCGCGTGAGCGGCACTTCGACCATCGTCGCGCGGTCTTCGACGAAGCCCGGCGGGAAAACCGGAGCGCTCGCACCCGCGACGCGCACGCAGATCCAGAAAAACTCCTGCTGCCAGGGCGTGAGCATGATGCTGAGCGACTCGGTCTCGCCGGGGAAGAGCGGCGGCTCGGGGTAGAGACGGTCGATCGTGCGCGCGATGAGGTCGCTGTCGCAGTAGATGTCAGCGCCGATCTGCAAGACCGGCGTCTTGCGGTAGCCGTTGGTGAGCACCGTGAGGTCGGGCTTCGGCATCACCATCGGGATGATGACCGACTTCCAGTCGAGCCCCTTGAAGCCCATGAGGCGGCGGATCTTGTCGGCGTAGGGCGACTGCCAGTAGTGATGCAGAATGAGGTCGTTCATCGGTCGTTCCTCCTCGCCCAGCTAAACCGGGGACGCCGCGCAACGCCAGATCCGCCCGCGGAAAACGGGACGGATCCACTTGCCTCGTGGCCTGGTTCCTCTTCGCCCAACCAAACCGGGGACGCGCGCTACGGCAGCGACGCCGTCCGCACCGCGCGCGCCGGATCGTCGAACGACTTTGTGTTCGGGAACGTGTCGCCCGTGTACAGGTAGACTTCCCGTGCCCCCGTGGGGTTGCCCGAGAACGTAGTCGAGGACCAGTTTGCCTGCGCGAACCCGTGTATCGGCAGGAACACGGGATCGATGCACGGAGTTTCCTCGGTTCCACAGTCGGGAATCGTCAGGTCCACGATCGACAGCAGCTCTGCCTCCGAGGGAATCCGCCAGTCGCAGTGGTCCGCCAGGCATTCGTGCACGCCGAGACCACCGTTCAGCTTGGCAAGGAAATCCAGAAACAGCGTTCCATCCGGAGGGTAAGGCGGCGGCGTCGAGCCCCACGTGTACGTGTTGTCGGCGTCGCTCGGGTCGCCCGCGTCCGCCATCCCGTCGGCGTCGTTCTTCCGTTCCCACTCGAGGCCGGTCTTGTGATCGAGGATGGTGAGCTCGCTCGCTTCGAAACGCGCCTTGCAGCCGCTCGTGTCGAAGCCGCACATGTCGTTGCAGAGGAGATTTCCGTAGGGAGTCTCCGGAGTCCGGCTCGCGCACGATTCGCCGTCGAGATCGGGGCCGTCGCAGAGCTCGGGACTTTCCGCCTCGTTGTTTCCGCAGGTCTGCTCCTGGCACGAGGCGAGCTCGGCGAAGCACTCCTGCTTGTCTTCGGTGCAGGAGAAAAGCAGGTTGCCGGTATCCGTAAGCTGGCCTTGGCACGTCGCGAGCTCTCCGATCGACGGACAGGTCAGCGTCACTTCCTGGCCGACGCCGCCCTTCAGTACGAGGAGCGCGTCGCTGGTGTTCAGGCTGCCGGAGGCGTTCACGTCACCGCAGATCTCAGCGCGCGCGTCGGCGGCGAGGACGAGAGATGCGGCCGCGGCGATGGCGGCGATACGGATTCTCATTTGGGAAGCCCCTCCCCGGGCTCGGCGATGGTGTTGCGTCAGCGATTCTTTCGAGAATCTGCCTGAAGTGCGGGATGATGCCCGGTTGCCCGCTCCTCAAGCAAACCGCTTGCGAAATCGGGATCCGTCCCCGATTTCGTTTCCACGACGACGCGGTCGCTGACAGAACCTGTACCCGTCCCGGGTTTTTCCGAAGGAGGCAGTGATGACCGTCAAGATCGGCTATGCAGCGATGCTCGAACAGTTTCATCCGAGCGAGGCGCTCGAGTTCTGCGAAAGCGCGGAGGCGAACGGCTTCGAGGGGATCATGGCTTCCGACCACCTGCAGCCGTGGGTGCCGCAGCAGGGCCAGTCGGCGTTCGTGTGGTCGTTCATGGCGGCGTGCGCCGAGCGCACGAAGACCGACATCGGGCCGGGCGTCACCTGCCCCACGTTCCGCACGCACCCCGTCATCATCGCGCAGGCCGCGGCCACGATGGCCGCGATGTACCCGGGCCGCTTCTGGCTCGGCCTCGGCTCGGGTGAAGCGATCAACGAGCACGTCGTCGCGGGCTACTGGCCGGAAGCTCCCGAGCGCGCCAACCGGATGTTCGAGGCGGTCGGGTTCATGCGCGAGCTCTTTACCGGCAAGGAAACGCGGCACTCGGGTGCGAACTTCAAGATCGAGAGCATCCGCCTCTGGACGATGCCGAAAGAGCCGCCGCCGATCTACGTCGCCACGTCGGGGCCGATCACGGCCCGGCGTACCGGCCAGCTCGCCGACGGGCTCATCACCGTCGGTGCGCCGAAGGAAAAGATCGACAAGCTGCTGAAGAGCTTCAGCGAAGGGCGCGTGAAGTCCGGGCGCGACGCCGGCGGCGGCAAGAAGATCCTGCAGCTTCACCTCTCGTGGGCCGAGACGGACGAGCAGGCG
Source organism: uncultured Myxococcales bacterium (assembly GCA_964475235.1). Lineage (GTDB taxonomy): Bacteria > Desulfobacterota > Binatia > UBA1149 > CAITLU01 > DATNBU01. The sequence goes on from CAYYVZ010000015.1 coordinate 13,818, forward strand.
CACAAGAACGCGCTCCTCGAGTGGCCGAACGGCGGCATGAAGTTCCCGAAGCAGGACATCCGCTCGCCGCTCGACTTCGAGCAGATGGCCAAGATGGTGCGCCCCGACGATTTCGAGGGCCGCATGCTGATGACCGCCGACTGCGAGGTGCACCGCAAGGAGATCCAGAAGTTCGTCGACATGGGCTTCGACCAGATCTACCTGCACAACGTCGGCCGCAACCAGCGCGAGTGGATCGAGGCCTTCGGCCGCGACGTCCTTCCCAAGCTGACCCGCTGACGAAAATCGGGGACGGGAGCCGCGAGCCGGCGAGCGGCGAGACCGACCTCGTCTCCCAATCGCGCGGCGCGGAAATCGGAAAATCGGGGACGGATCTGATTTTCGGGCGGGGGTGCAGCCGAGGCCTTGTCCGAGCGGCGTAAGAGTGACGCCAATCGCGGCCGCGTACGTGTCCGGGGGACGTGCGAACGGGCGCCCGGACACATTCCACGGGGAATGCGCAGCGACCGCTCAAGTTCCGCGGGGAATGTGCGCCACGCCACATTCCCCGCGGAATGTGCAGCGCGCGCACCGGGACGGGTCGCCGGCTGAGCTACGGCCGCCGAGTCGAGAAGCCGGGAGTCGTCGAAGACTCCACAATGGCCACTCCCACGAAGCCGCGAAGAACGATCTTCAGAGCGTGAGCGCGGGGCGGGTTCGCAGCACGCGGCGCATCGCAAGCAACGCGGTCGCCGATGCGAGCGCCGGCAGCACGACCGCAACGCCGAGTAGCGGCGGCCACCACGGCGACCACGCGACGTCGAGCACCGCGTAGGCGAGCGCGGCGCAGGCCGCGAGCGCCACGCCGCAGCCGACGAAGGTCGCAGCGCCGGCAAGCGCCGCGAACTCGACCGCGACGCTCGCGCGCAGCATGCGGTGCGGCGCGCCGAGCACCTTCATCAGATTGATGTCCCAGCGCCGCTCTTCCGCCTCGTCGCGCGCGATCGCGAAGACCAGCACGAGCCCGACCGCGAGCGCCGCCCACGCCGTTGCCGCGACCGCCCAGCGAAGCTGCGTGAGCAACCCGAGCGCACGCTCCACGCCGCGCGCCACGTCGATCATCGACACGTTCGGAAACTTCTCGACGAGCGACGTCTGCAGCTTCTCGCGTGCAGCCGGCGGCAGCGCCGGCACCGACGCGAGGAACACCGACGGCGCTGCCTCGAGCACGCCCGGCTGGAACGACACGAAGAAGTTCGGCTGCATGCTCGTCCAGTCGACCTCGCGCAGATTGACGACGCGGCCGTCCACCGGCACGCCCTGCACGTCGAATCGAAGGCGGTCGCCGATCGACAGGCCGAGCCGTTTGGCGAAGTCCACTTCCATCGAGATCTGCGGCAGCTCGCCCGAAGCCTCGCTCCACGCTCCGGTAAACCACGAGCCGGCGACGAGCTTCTCGGTCGAATGCAGCTCCTGCTGCCAGGTCAGGTTGTAGTTGCGCGACGCGAGACGCTCGGAATCGCGCAGCGACGATGCGGGAGCGCGCACCGGGTCCACCGTGGCGCCGCGCGACTGCTCTTGCGCCGAGTCCGTCGCCGCGCTTCGCGACGGGTCGCCGGTCGCCCCGCGCTCGTCTCCCTCCGAAGCCTCGCTGGCCGCCGATGCCTCCGTCGCACCCTTCTCCGGCGCGGCGTCGGCCGCCGCCACTTCGCGATCGTTGATTGCCACCAGCCGCGCCCGCACCATCGGCGCGAGCCGCTGCAGCGTCGTCCCCGCCTCGCGTAGATGCGCGACGAGCGGGTCGGCCTGCTCCGGCTGGATGTCGAAGAGAAAAAGACTCGGCGTCGAATCCGCCCCCGGCGGATCGAGCTGGCGCATGAGCAGCGCGCGAAGCTGAGGAGGAAGTCCGAGCAGCAGCGCGGTGAGCACGAGTGCCGTGAACGCCGTGCGTGAGCCGCGCCGCGCAGGCGACAGTTGCCGGAGAGCAAGCCGCACCGATACGCGGGCACGCGCTCCGGCGCGCACCAGCAGCGGCAGCACCAGCCATCCGGCCGCGAGCGCGACCACGAAGGCCGCGAACATCACGGCGGTGAACCACGCGCCCTGTTCGAGATCGCCGACGCGCCACACCGCCAGCGCGAAGAACACGGCGGCCGCCGGCAGCACCCACAGCACGTCGCGGGGCCGCTGCGCAAGCCCGAGCTCGACGCGCTCCTGGAACAGCGCGGCCACGCGCATCGATCCGAGCCGTGCGAGCACCGGCAGGCACGACACCGGCCCCACGACGAGCGCGATCCCGAGCGCCGACGCCGCCTCGCGCGCGCTCACGGCGAGCACCAGCTCGGACGGCAGCAGGTCGGAGATCAGATGCGCGATCGCCGGCAGCATTCCCATGACGCCCGCCGTGGCCAGTGCGGCGCTGGCCGCAGCGAGCATGCTCACTTCGAGCAGCATCAGCGTCTGGGCGCGGCGCCTGCGCGCGCCGATGCTCATCAGGATCGCAAGGTCGGCGAGCCGCCGCCTGAGGAACGCGTGGAAGAGGTAGGCCGACGCGATTCCTGCCAGCGCGAGCGCGACGAGCGAGACGAGGCCGAGATAGCGCGTCACGCGCGAGTAGGCCGCGGAGATTTCGTTGACGGCCGCCGTGTGCGTCGTGATGCGCACGCGCGGATCGCGGACGGCTTCGGACATGCGCGCGGCGGCCGCTTCCGCATCGGCGCCGGGCGGGAGGGCGAGCAGGCGCTGATGCTCGACGCGGCTTCCCGTCTGCAGAAGGCCCGTCGTCTCGATGCGCGCGAGCGAAACGTAGAGGCGCGGTGCGAGGGAAGCGGCGCGCATCGACATGCCGGTGTCGCGCACGAGCGTGTCGCTGAGCACGAACGTCTGAGAGCCGATCTTCACGCTGTCGCCGAGCCGGGCGCCGAGCTGGTCGAGCAGGGACGGGTCGGCCCACGCCTCGGAGCGAGCCTCGAGCTTCTCGCGTTCGGCGTCGCCGATCTCGCCGGCTCCGGCGAGCACGATCGCTCCGCGCAGCGGGAAGCCGTGGTCGATGCCGCGGAGCTCGACGAGGCGGCTGCGTCCTGCTGCCGCGACCATCGAATACAGCTGCACGACGTCGGAGCCGGCCGATGCGCCGGCCGCAGCGTCGAGGCGGTGGATCTCGTCGGCCGAGAGTCCGCGCGTCGAAGTCACACGGATGTCGGCGCCGAGAATGGCGCGGGAACGGGATTCGAGCGTGCGGCCGACGGAGCCCTGCAGCGAGTCGAGCAGCAGCGCGCCGCTCAGACCGAGCGCGAGATTGACGACGAAGAAGACGGAGAACGCGCGCTGGTGCGCCAGGTCGCGCAGCGCCAGCCGGACGAGCGTCAGCATGTGCATGAATCGGGGACGGGAGCCGCGAGCTGGCGAGCGGCGAGACCGACCTCGTCTGCCAATCGGGCGTCGCTCACCCGCGAAGTCCGTGCAATCGGGATCCGTCCCCGATTTCGCCTTGCAGCAACCCGTCGCGCAGGAAGAGCGAGCGCGAGCAGCGGGCGGCGAGTGGGGCGCTGTGCGTCACGAGCACGAGCGTGGATGCGGTTCGCGCGACCAGGTCGAAGAGCAGGTCGATCACGGCGCCGCCGGTGCGCTCGTCCAGGTTGCCGGTCGGCTCGTCGGCGAGCAGCAGCGCGGGCTCGGCGACGAGAGCGCGCGCGATCGCGACCCGCTGGCGTTCGCCGCCGCTCAGCTGGGCCGGCAGGTGATCGAAGCGCGAGCCGAGACCGACGGCCTCGAGCGCGGTTTCCGCGCGCCCGTCCGGATCGGCGCCGTCGCGCAGCTCGAGCGGCAGGCGCACGTTCTCGACGGCACTCAGCGATCGGATCAGATGGAAGTGCTGGAACACGATGCCGACCGTGCGCGACCGGAAGTCGGCGAGCGCCTGTTCTGTGGCCGTGGTGAGATCGATGCCGCCCACTTCGAGCCGGCCCGCGCTCGGCACGTCGAGCCCCGCGAGCAGCGACAGCAGCGTGGACTTGCCGCTGCCCGACTCGCCCGCGATCGAGACCGTGTCGCCGCGCCGCACTTCGAGATCGACGCCGCGCAGCACCGGCAGCGGCCCGGCTGCGGTGTCGAAGATTTTTCGGATGCCGCTCGCGCGGACGACGGTGGCGATCGATGCCGCAGACGCACCGCCCGCCGCTCCAGCCGCAGTGCCCGTCTCGCGGCCCGCGCTCGCCGCGCCGCCCGCGGCCGAACCACCGCCCCCACCATTCGAGCTCGCGTGTCGCATCACGCTGCGTACTTGCCGAGCAGCGGCCGCAGGTGTTTCGCAACGAGCTTCGCGATGACCACGTAACCGTCGGCGTTCGGGTGGATGCCGTCGGGCAGGTTGAGAGCCGGCTCGGCCGCGACGCCTTCGAGCAGAAACGGAATCAGCGGCACGTTCTTTTCGGCGGCGAGCGACGTGAAGACGTCTTCGAACCCGCGCGTGAACTCGAGCCCGTAGTTGGGCGGCATCTTCATGCCGGCCAGAAGCACGGTGATGCCCTTCGACTGCGCGAGGTCGATGGCGGCCGCGAGGTTTTTCTTCGTCTCGGCGGGCGCCACGCCGCGCAGGCCGTCGTTGGCGCCGAGCGCGAGGATGAGAACGTCGGGCGGGCTGCGCAGCTGCCACTGCAGGCG
>CAYYVZ010000015.1:18468-26908 GCA_964475235.1 uncultured Myxococcales bacterium
ACCGCACTGGCCGAGGTAGAGCCGCTGACGCCCACGTTGACGACCTCGGCGTGCGGCCAGCTCTCGCTGCGAAGCGTGGCCTTGAGCAGCTCGGGCCAGGCTTGCTCGGTCGCGAGGCCGAATCCTTCGGTCAGCGAGTCGCCGAGACAGACGATGCGCGGGCGGCCGGCGGTTGCGGCCGGCGCATCGGACGCGGTCGGGAGGGCGTCCTGGGCGATCGCGGCGAGCGGCGCGAACGAGGCGACGGCGACAAGGGCGAGTGCGGCAACACGAAGGCGGTTCACGCGCGGAACCTAGCAGCGCCCGCGTTCAGGCGCACCGCCCGGTAAATCGGGGACGGGTACAGGTTTTTCGCCGGGGCCGTTCGTACCCGCGAGGCCGCGCTCGAAAAACCTGTACCCGTCCCCGATTTCCTACCCGCGGCGCTGGCGGACGGCGGTCGCGAGGAGCTCGAGCACGGGCACCGTGGATTCCCACGAGATGCAGGCGTCGGTGATGCTCTGGCCGTAGGTGAGCGGCTTGCCGGGGACCAGGTCCTGGCGGCCCTCGACGAGATGCGACTCGAGCATGACGCCGCAGACGGCCGGCGAGCCCGCCCCCACCTGATCGGCCACCTCGGCCGCGACCTCGAGCTGGCGCTTGTAGTCCTTGCGGCTGTTGCCGTGGCTGCAGTCCACCATGACGCGCTCGGTGAGCCCGGCGGCGCGCAGCTTCTCGACCAGCGAGTCCACGCTCGCGCCGTCGTGGTTCGGCCCGGCGCTCGAACCGCGCAGGATCACATGGCACGCGTCGTTGCCGCGCGTCTCGACGATCGCCGACAGGCCCTGCTTGGTGACCGACAGGAAGTGGTGGGAACCGGCCGCGGCGCGGATCGCATCGATGCAGATCTGGACGTTGCCGTCGGTGCCGTTCTTGAAGCCGACGGGCACCGACAACCCCGAGGCGAGCTCGCGGTGGATCTGGCTCTCGGTCGTGCGCGCACCGATGGCACCCCAGGCGATGAGGTCGGCAATGAACTGGGGGCTGATCGTATCGAGGAACTCGGAGCCGGCCGGCATGCCCATCTCGGCCAGCTGGAGCAGGAGGCCGCGCGCGAGGCGCAGGCCCTTGTTGATCTGGAAGCTGCCGTCGAGGTTCGGGTCGTTGATGAGGCCCTTCCAGCCGACCGTCGTGCGCGGCTTCTCGAAGTAGACGCGCATGAGAATGCAGAGCTCGCTCGCGAGCTTCTCGCGCCACGGCAGGAGGCGGCGGGCGTAGTCGAGGGCGGCCTCGGGGTCGTGGATCGAGCAGGGGCCGACGACGACGAGCAGGCGGTCGTCCTGTCCCTTCACGATGCGGGTGGCCTCCTCGCGAGCGCCGGAGACGACGGTCGAGGCACGCTCGGTGATCGGGAGCTCCTCGAAGAGGATGGCGGGAGGGATCAGCGGGCGGAGCCCGGCGATTCGAAGGTCGTCCGTCTGGTGGAGCATGACTGGCCTGAGTGCGAAACGCAGGCTGGGAAGTCAACGCGGGGAGCCCGGGGGGCCGGGGCCGTTTGCCTGTACCGGGTCGATGTACCGCTAACCCGCCCGGCAAAAAGAAACCCGGGACGGGTACAGGTTTTGGAAACCTGTACCCGTCCCGGGTTTTTCGGTCAGGAGCGGGGACCGGCAGATCCCTGCTCCCGAGGCCGTTCCATCCGTCAGACCTGGTCCTTGAGGGCCTTGAGGGGACGGATCCGGACGCCGCGCGACGCGGGCTTCGCCTTGATCATGATCTCCTCACCCGTGAACGGGTTGACGCCCTTGCGCGCCTTGCGGGCGGGCTTGTTCACCGCGGTGAACTTCGCGATGCCCGGCAGCGTGAACTTGCCGGAGCCCTTCGGCTTGAGGTGACGAACGATGTGCTCGCCGAGCGACTCGACGACGCTGGCCACCTGACGCTTCGGGAGCTTCGTGGCCTCCGCGATCGACGCCATGAGCTGACTCTTGGTCATCGTCGCCGCGATGGGGGATGATTTCTTTGCCATTGTCTTTGCCTCCTTCGTTTACCGGGCCCGGGGTCTAGCCCGGAAGCCTGGAACCGGGTCTTCGCCGGTCTACTTCGAGGCCGGCTCTCGCCGACCTCTTTCACACGGCCGGCTCCTGCCGGCCCATCCACACCGACCGGCTCTCGCCGGTCTTTCCTCACCACCCAGCTTTCGCTGGTCTTTCTGACCGGCCGGCTGTTGCCGGCCTTTCTCACCGGCCGGCTGTTGCCGGCCTTCCTCACCGACCGGCTTTCGCCGGCCTGCCTCACCTGCCGGCTCTCGCCGGCCTTCCTGGCCGACCGGCTTTCGCTGGCCTTCTCACCGACCGGCTCTCGCCGGCCTTCCTGGCCGACCGGCTTTCGCCGGTCTTCTGACCGACCGGCTTTCGCCGGTCTTCCTCACCGACCGGCTTTCGCCGGTCTTCGCGTCCACGAGGGCGCGCTCGCCCTTTGAATCACAGGCTGAGACGGTCCAGCTGCCTGCGAGGCGCGTATCTTGCGGCAAGAAAACGCCTTCAGTCAACGCACGGGGCTGTGCAAACCCCTATTTTTTGGCTGTCCGGCGACGGGGAGGGAGGGAGGACCGCCAGCGTTCGCGGGGATTCGCGGCCTCCTCGCCGAGGGTGATCTCCTCGTCGGGCTCGTCCCCGAAGGAGAAATCGCGCGCGCGACGGCCCGAACCGGGAGCCGCTTCGGCGTCGTCCGCGTACGCGCGAGATGCGCCGAGCGCGCCCGTTACCTGTGCGCGATACGCGGCCCACGCGCCGACGAGAAGCGCCGCCATGCGAAGCGACGCGGCACGTACCCAGTCGCCGGTGAGCGCGACGACGCCCGCTGCATCGCGATTGCCGAGCGCGGCGGTACCGAAGAGAGCACGCTCGACCGGCATGACGAGCATCACGACGACGGCGACGAGCGAGCCCGCGCAAACGAGCGCAAGCGTGAGCCACCACCTACGCCAGCCGCGATCGGAAATTCCCGAGATCCACGCCATCGACGTCGCGATCGCGACGATCGCGACGAGAGTCTGGAAGAGTTGCGACGAATCGGGCCGCGTCTCGAGAGACGCCCATGCGGCAACGCTCGCAGGAGGCGCGAGGCTCCAGAGCGGTGCAACGACGGCCGCCTCGTACACTGCCGCGCCGAGATGCACGGCAAACGCGAGCACCGCCAGTGCGCCCCACGCGCGCGACCACAGGCTTCCCTCGCGCTCCGTCACGGCGGCCGAGTATAGCGCGGATGTGCGTGCCGTGCGCATCGCGGTGCACAGGTCACAGTCGCGATTTCGAATCGGTGAGCAGCGCAAGGTTTCAAGACCGAGGTCGGTCTCGCCGCTCGCCGGCTCGCGGCTCGCGTCCCCGGTTTCGTCGCGCTTTCCCGCGGCTGCGCCTCCATGCTACCGCTGCCGGCATGAGCGCTTCCGCACCTCCGTCCTTCGAGAGCCTTCGCGTCGAGATCGACGCGGCCGACGTCCGCCTCGGCCGCCTCACGCTGGCCCGGCCCGACCGTCTCAACGCCATGGGCGCGACCATGCTGCAGGAGCTGGCCCGCGCCGCGCGCTGGTTCGACGAGCACCGCGAGGTGCGCGCGGTCATCGTGCGCGGTGAAGGGCGCTGCTTTTCGGCCGGCGCCGACCTGCGCGATCCTCCGCTGATCGAAGGGCTGCCGTCGTCGGGCAACTCGTGGATTCACCGCCGCGAAGTCGGGCAGTACGGGCTGCGCATGGCCGACGCGATCGAACAGATGCGCGCGACGACGATCGCGCAGGTGCACGGTCACTCCGTCGGCGGCGGCGTCGTGCTGATGGCGGCGTGCGACCTTCGCGTGGTCGCCGAAGACACCGTCATGTTCATTCCGGAAATCGACATCGGCATCCCGCTCGCGTGGGGAGGCATTCCCCGTCTCGTGCGCGAGATCGGACCGGCGATGACGAAAGAACTCGTCATCACGTGCCGCCGATTCAGCGCCGACGAAGCGAAGCAGATGGGATTCGTGAACCGCGTGGTCGCGGCCAGCCGGGTCGAAGCGGAAGCCGAAGCGCTCGCGCGCGAGGTCGCTTCGAAACCTTCCGTGCCCGTCGTCGTCACGAAGGAGCACGTGAACGCGGTGACGCGCGCAATGACGGCGGGGACGACCAGCTTCGCCGACGGAGACGCGCTGCTCGGCGCGGCGCAGGATCCGGAGTCGCTGCAGGCGATGCGCGACTACGTGACGACGCGGCTCGGAAAGAAGCGCTAGGCGCTATTCTTCTTCCGCGGCGGGTTCGTCGCCGGCCGCGTTCTTCTTCGCGCCCTGTTTTTTCCCGGCGCCGGCCTTGCCGCCTTTGCCCGCGTCCTTCTTCTTGTCGCCGGTCTTGCCCTTGCCCGCGCCCCGGCCGCTCTTGCCGTCCACGCCCTTGTGGTAGTTCGAGCGCACCGTTCCCGGGATTTTCTGCGACGAGACTTCTTCCCAGCCCGACGCGACGCTGGCCGACTTGAACCACTTCTGGTCGCGGCGCTCGTAGAACGTGCCGTCGAAGTAAAGCGCATCCGGCCTGCCTTCGACCGCGTAAAGGTTGGGCTCGCCCTCGCTCACGAGAATCTCGCCTCCCGGCAGCGTGACACGCGTGCCCTTTGCGGGGGGCGAGAGCGCGCGCTTGAGCGACTGGGGAAGCCCGACAGAGCTCGCCGGCACCCACGGGCCGTCGGCCGATTTCGATTCGAGCCACACCCCGCCGTCGTAGCGGTAGAACACCCCGTCGAAGAGAAAGACGCCCTTGCGACCGGCGATCTTGAACACCTTGATGCGCGGTTCGTAGATCGCTTCGAGTCCGGAAGGCAGCGTGGCAGTGACGGAGACCTTGGGCAGGGCGTGGCGGCCGCGCGGAGCCTCGGGCACGAGATGCTGCTGCGTGAGCTCCCACGGCCCCTTGAGAACGGTGGACGTGAGCCAGATGCCTTCGTCGAAACGGTAGTATCGGTCTTCCACCCAGTAGGTGTTCTTGCCGTAGGCCGAGACCCACACCGAGTTCACGTTGTCCCAGACGAGGAGCTCGCCGTCCCCGGCCTTCGAACGCGCGCCGTTGCGGCGGCCTTCGCGCCTGGCCTCTTCTCTCGCCTTGAGCGTCGACGGCGCGGCGCATGCCGGTCCGCCCTTGCCCTTCGCACCCGTCGTGCAGGACTTGGCTTTCGAAGCGTCGCCGGGGCCGGGCTTCGCATCGGCGTCGGCGGGCTTCGTGCGCGCACCGTCGGGTTTCGAGTGAGCGCCGCCCGGGTTCGCATCTGCGTCGGCGGAACTCGAGTCGGCGTCGGCGCCTTCGGCCTCCGCGCTCGCTTCGACAAACGCAGCTTCCGCTGTGTCGCCGTTGCCGGCCTTCACGTCCGCCGCTTCGGGATCGAGGGAGGCGACGGCTGTCGCCGCGAAGGTGGTCGCAAGGGAGAAAACGAGTGCGGCGCCGAAGCGCCGCAGGAAAAACGGAATCACGTGGAACTTCCTCCGGTACCGGCGCCGCGCAGGCGCCGGGGAAGAGACAGGCAATCGTTCAGTAACGGATCGGACCGTCGCTCGGCACCGCAGGCTGCGGCTGAACCTCTTCCCCCGTGCCGGGTGCGAACGAGGAGGCCGGGAACTGGTACGGCGAGGAGTCATCGAACTGCTCGGCGTCGCCGGCCTGCACGTTCACGTTGGAGCTCGCGGTGGCAGCGGCGTTGGCGGCGGCGGCGGCATCGTCGGCGGCCTGGCGCGCTTCGCGCGCGGCTGCTTCGGCATCGGCGTCGATCGGGTCGGCATATTCGCCGGTTTCGGACATCGGCGCTTCGCCGATCTGCGTGTCGGGGCTTACCTCGATGGCCGAATCGGCGGGCGGAACGACTTCTTCGTCAGGCTGGTCGGCGGCGGCGAGGAGAACGGAGTTCGTGGCCCAGTGCTGCTCGTACCAGACGCCGTACGGCGACGGGCCGGCGGTCGTGCCGCCCGCGAGCGGGAGAGCGTGGGGCAGCGAACACCCGGCCGACCCTGCCAACAGGGCAACGGCAGCGATGAGCCCCAGCCTGGATCCTTGCATCGAACTCACTCCTCGATCGGTAGATGGGGGCCGCCTATCCGCGAAGCGGCCCGTCCCCCGGCATTTCCTAGCATCCCCGCGACTACGGGGACAGTCCCCATTTTTCGGGGAGACAGCAAGCACGGTCGCTTCGGCCGGTAGCGGCCGGCGTTTCCGGACGCGGCCCGCGCGTTTCCGGACCTGTGGTCGGCCGCGGCCCGCGCCGCGGCGTCCTCCGGGACAACGCCGCAGTCATCCTATAGAGACTCGGCCATGGCTGTAAGAGTGGAACGCTCCGAAAACGTCACGACCGTGATCCTTTCGCGGCCCGAGCGGCGTAACGCCGTCGACCGGGACACCGCGGTCCAGCTCGCCGAAGCCTTCCGGGCCTTCGATGCGGATGCGGACGCCCACGTAGCGGTGTTTTACGGCGAAGGGGGCAATTTCTGCGCCGGGGCCGACCTCAAGGCCGTGGCGGGGAGCAGCGGGAACCTGGTTCGCGTGGACGGGGACGGGCCGATGGGTCCGTCGCGGCTCGTGCTGTCGAAGCCGGTCATCGCGGCGGTGGCGGGCTACGCCGTCGCGGGCGGGCTCGAGCTGGCGTGCTGGTGCGACATGCGCGTGGCCGAGCGCAGCGCCGTGTTCGGCGTGTTCTGCCGGAGGTGGGGGGTACCGCTCGTGGACGGCGGAACAGTCCGGCTTCCGCGCCTGGTCGGCCAGGGGCGGGCGCTCGACATGATCCTGACGGGACGGCCGGTGGGCTCCGACGAGGCGCTCCGCATCGGCCTTGCGGACCGGGTCGTGGAAGACGGGACGGCGCGCCAGGAGGCCGAGGCGCTGGCCCGCCAGATCGCGGCTTTCCCGCAGCTCTGCATGCGCGCCGACCGCGCGTCGGCCTACGCGCAGTGGGACACCGACTTCGCCGCGGCGATGCGCGCCGAGACCGAAGGCGGGATCGAGGTGATCAGGAGCGGCGAGACGGTTGCCGGCGCGACCAGGTTTGCAGGCGGCGCGGGGCGCCACGGCAAGTTCGAATGAAATCGGGGACGGATCTGAATTATTCGTGCCGGCTTCGCCGCCACGAATAATTCAGATCCGTCCCCGATTTCACTTGCTCTGTTTGGTGGGGTCGAAGTCTTCGTGCAGGCCGCACTCGCGCTTGAGGCCGAAGAAGCGCACTTCCTCTTCCGTCACGCCGTCGACGAGCTTGTGCGACGTGTGCGTGTCGCCGATCGAGATGTAGCCCTGCTCCCACAGCGGGTGGTACGGCAGGTCGTGCTCGAACATGTAGTCGAACACCTTCTTGTCGTTCCAGTCCACGATCGGGTGAACCTTGAGGAAGCCGTTCTGGATGCCGAGCACGTCGAGCTTCTTGCGCGTCGACGACTGCGAGCGGCGAAGACCGACGATCCAGCCCTTGGCCTGAAGCTCGTCGAGCGCGCGCTGCATCGGCTCGACCTTGTTCATCTGGTTGTACTTGGTGATGCCCTCGACGCCCTGTTCCCAGAGGCGGCCGAAGCGCGCCTCCTGCCAGGCCGACGACATCTCGCTGCGGTAGACTTTGAGGTTGAGCTTCAGGCTGTCGGCGAGCTGGTCGATGAACTCGTAGGTCTCGGGAAAAAGGTAGCCCGTGTCTGTGACGACGACGGGAATGTCCGGCCAGACCTTGACGCAGAGATGGAGGCAGACTGCAGCCTGCGCGCCGAAGCTCGACGACAGGATGATGTTGGGCCTCAGCTCGCCGATCGCCCACTCGAGACGTTCCTGAGCCGTCTTGTACTCGAGAACTTCGTTGAGATGGTCGAGGTCGAGGGCTTCGACGTCGTACTCGTTCCGTTGGGCGACTGCCAGAGACTCACTCACGATGGGGCAAGATGGGACGGAAAACGGGGGGAGTCAACGGCCTCCGTCGCGCGCCGCCCGAGGGTCGGCGCGTTCGAATGAAGGGGGGCGCAAAGACGCTAACCCAGCCTGAGTCCGACCTTCCTGGCGCTCGCGAGCGCGTCCTCGATGACGGCCGCCACCACTACCGGCGCAACGTCGGAGATTCCTTCGCAGGCCTTCGCGGCCTCCTGCCATGCCGCCGGTGACTCGAGATTGGCCGGCCACCACGGGAACGCCCTGCACTGCGCAGGCCGGTGCTCGTAGACCGAGCAGCTCTTGCCTCGAAGGAAGACGCAGTCGCCGCCCGGACCGTCGACGAGCGCATAGCGGCCGCCGACGCGACGGAGGAAGCGGCGCCCGAAGTCGTTGACCTCCATGCCCAGGTGAGCGGCGAGCGCGAAGATCTCGTCCTCGCTGATCCACACGTAGCCGTCGCCGCGCGTGCAGCATCGCCCGCAGCCGGTGCACTCGAAACGCAGCCCTTCGGCGTACCAGCTCACGCGCCGACGCTGCCAAGAAACGACGCCA
>CAYYVZ010000016.1:0-26664 GCA_964475235.1 uncultured Myxococcales bacterium
GAGCAGGCCGCGCGCGGCCAGGCCGGATGATGCGCGCAACCGGCGCGCTCGTCCTCGCAGCGCTGTTGTCGATTTCCGCTCTCGCTTCGTTCGCCGCTCCGCCGGTGCGTGCACAGGAACCGCTCGGCCAGCGCGAAGTCGAGGAAGGTCTCACGTGTCAGTGCGGCTGCGGTCTCACGGTGGCCGCCTGCAACCATCTCGAGTGCAGCTTCGCGGTGCCCGTGCGGAAGGAGATCGCCGAGTCGCTCGCACGCGGCGACACCGGGCAGCAGATCCTCGACCGGTACAAGAAGGAATACGGCGAAAAGGTGCTGTCGTCGCCGGTGCCGGAAGGCTTCAACCTGCTCGCGTGGATCGCGCCGTATCTCGCAATTTTCGTCGCCGGTGTCGTGATGTTCGGCTTCTTCCGCCGCCGCGCCGCGCGCATCGAGCCGCTTGCTGCGACAGCCCCTCCCACCGCTTCGCCGGTTTCCGACGAGCGAATGGCGAGGCTTCGCCACGAAGTGGAGGAAGCCGAACGGTGACTCTCGTTCTCGCTGTCGTCCTCATCGCCGCCGTTTCCGTGTTCGTCGTCTCGCCGTTTTTCAGCGGTCGTGACGAGAATGGAGACGAGCGAAGCCCCGCGCGCGACGAGCTCTGGAAACGCGAAAAGGCGGTCGCCGTCCTGGCGATCACCGAGGCCGATTTCGACCTCGCCACCGGCAAGCTGAGCGACGACGACTACCGAGTGCTGCGCGCGGACTACGAAGGTCGCGCGCTGCAGGCGATGGACGAGCTGGACAAGCTGGGCCCTGACGCGACCGGAGTCGCGACCGGCGTCGCGCCCGCGGCTTTCTGCGCGGGATGCGGATCGCGCTTCGCGGGAAGCGACGCGTTTTGCGGTTCCTGTGGCCGCCCGCGCTTCGGCCACGAACAGTGACCCTGCCCACTCGCCTGCCCGCGTAAGCCCCGGGACACGCCGCACCGCTCGGCCGTCCATCCCGCGAAATGCGTGGCAAAGCGCTCGGCACTGCTGTAGCTTCCGCGCGGACTTCACGTGGGACCAGCCGCGCAATCCTCCCCGCTCGTCGGCAGCGTCGACGAGCTCGAAGCGACCTTCCACCACGGCTCCAAGCCGCGCGAGGACTGGCGCATCGGCGTCGAGTACGAGAAGCCCGTCGTCGATGCGAAGACCGGCGAAGCCGTCGCCTACGAAGGCGAGCGAGGCATCGGCGCGATCCTTTCGTCGCTGCACGAGCGCTTCCCCGCGTGGAACTGCGTCTACGAAGGGACGAACGTGATCGCGCTCGAGGACGGGCGCTCGTCGATCACGCTCGAGCCGGGCGGCCAGCTCGAAATGTCGGGCCAGCAGTGCGACTCGCTGCACTGCGCCAACGAAGAGTTGCAGCGTCACGTGCGCGAGATCCTCGCCGTCGGCGACGCGCTCGGCATCCGTTTCCTCGGTCTCGGCATCGTCCCCACGACACCGCTCGAGCGCATTCCGTGGATGCCCAAGCAGCGCTACCGCATCATGCGCGAGATCATGGGTCGCACCGGCAAGCTCGGCCGCCGCATGATGGCTCAGACCGCGACCGTGCAGGGCAATTTCGACTACTCCGACGAACGCGATGCGCTGCGGAAGATGCGCGTGTCGCTTGCGATGGGACCGGTGCTCGTCGCCATGTCCGCCAACTCGCCGATCGTCGACGGCGCGCCGAGCGGCTTCCACAGTTTCCGCGCCCATATCTGGACCGATACCGACAAGGACCGCTGCGGCTCCCTGCCCTTCGTGTTCGGCACCGAGTCGCTGTTCCGGGCCTACACGGAGTACGCACTCGACGTGCCGATGTACTTCATCTGGCGCGACGGCCACTACCGCGAGGTCGGCGGAATCACGTTCCGGCGCTATCTGGAGAAGGGCTTCGAGGGAGAGCGCGCCACCATGGCCGACTGGACGCTTCACCTCACGACGCTCTTCCCTGAGGTGCGGCTCAAGACCTACATCGAAGTGCGCTCGGCCGACAGCCAGCCCGTCGATCTCATGCTGGGCACACCGGCGCTCATGAAAGGCATCTTCTACGACGACGACTCGCTGTCAGCGGCCTGGGACGTGGTGAAGTCGTGGGGCGGGGGTTCTTCCACGCTGCAGGACCTCCAGGAGGAAGCGGCGCGGCGCGGGCTCGGCGGCAAAGCCGGCCGCATGACGCTCGGCGACTATGCTCGCGAGCTCGTGAGCATCGGTCGCGTCGGGCTAGCCCGGCAGGCAAGGCGCAGCCCCGACGGCCAGGATGAGACCGTGTATCTCAACCTCCTCGAAGAGAACGTCAAGGCCGGGCGCTCGCCGGCCAGCGCCATCATCGAGCGCTGGGAGGGAGAGTGGGCGCGGGACATCAACGCCCTGATCGCCGCCTCCGCGTATCGCTGAATTTTCGCTTTCTCCCTTGAGATTCGTATTTCTTTCGCCTATCCTGCGTCCATGGTTGGCGCACGGAATCACGCATCCTTCCGGGACGAGGCCGGCACCGACCACGCCCCGACCCTCGCCTCTGCTCCCGACGGCTTGTCGGCCAGGCGCGTCGAGCGCTGGCTCGACCTGCCACCGGGAGCATGGCAACGGCGGCGGCTCTACGCATTGAGGCTTCGCGGGGAGTCCTTCAAGTACCTCGGGCTTCGAACGAACGATCTCGTCATCGTCGAGCCGGGAGCGCGGGAGCAGCCCGGAAGCATTGCCGTAACGCGCAGCTCGTCCGGAAGCTCCCTTCGCAAGATCGCTCAGCTCGTTCCCTCCGACAGGTCGATGCCTACCGTCCTCGAGCTCCCGCTTCGCGAGCGAAACGGTGGGGAGCGTGTGGTCGGAACGGTGATCGGCGTGCTCAGGAGCACGGGAACCGGCGCCCTTCGGCCCGTTCCCGCGGGTGGAGCAAGGCTGGCCTCGCGCCGCAGCCATCGAGCTTTGCGTGGCGCGGACTCTCGGGGAACCACTGCCTCCGGTCGCCCGAGATCCGCCGTCGTGCCGCAGGACCGAAGAGCTCCCGCGCCTCTTTCCGAGGAGCATCTCGCAGCCGTTCAGAAGGAGTGGCAGGGATGGGTCGCGGACCGATGCGTCGGCGAAGCTTTCGCCACGCCCGCTCAGGTCGAGCGTTGGGAGCGCCTCGAGTTGTCGCTGTCCACGCTCTGCGATTGCCTTCGGAAGACGCACAGCCCGAGTCTTCGATCGGCCCTTTCGGCGGAGGCTTCGGCGGTGGTTTCGGCTATCCACTTCGAGATGGGTGGATAGCGCAACTCTCCATTTTCCCAGTAGTATTTCCCACGTTGAGGATGTGCGCCTCGACTAATCGCCAGTTTTTTCGCCCCCGAACGGCGCTTACATTAGCGACTCTGAACCAATCGCTGATCACATTTCATGCGTGTGAATCTTCCATCGTCGCTGGACGCTGTGTTATATGACGCTTCGCATCAGGCACTGAGGGCTTGAATGCATTGCCGAGAAACACGAGGACACCATGGCGGACCGTTTCGTAAATCTCTTCGAGCCGGACACTTTGCTGCCGGCACAATACTTCGCTGCCTTCGCCCGTGAGGGCGGTCTCGTTCGCGAGCGTCGCCTGATGCTCGCCGTGCTGCAGGACGCCGTCGAGTGCTACCAGAAGTATGCGCTCGCGCGTGATCCGCGCGGCCGTCTCCTCTTCGAGGACGCCCAGCAGTGGATCGAGTCGGGTGAGAGGGAGTGGGCATTCGCGTACGAGAACATCTGCGAGGTGCTCAGCCTGAACGCCGAGTACATTCGCCGCGGCCTTTCGAAGTGGCGCCAGCAGCGCGGCCCGGTCCGCCGCTCGGCTGCCAAGATCGTGCCGCTGGCCGAGCGCCGTGCACTCGGCGAGCTCGTCGAGCTCGGCGAGCAGGAGCTCCAGCAGGCATCCTGATTCCGGCAACGGAATCCGCGAGTAGCGCGTAAGCGCGTTACGCACGTTAGAATTGATACGAGCAGGAAGGCTCGGCTCCGCAGGGGCCGGGCCTTCTTTACTTTGACAACCCGCAGCTGACCTCTTCTGGCGGCGCAGGCTGCGACGGCTGCTGAGTGCCGCCGAGATCTGCGAGCACCCCGATACGGTCTCGCGTTCTCGCTACCTGGCGGAAGCGGTGGCCCCTTCCACCCAGCTCACGTCCGTGGGGACACCGGTCTTCGCTTCGATCGCCGCTTCGAGGAGCGCGGGATCGACCTCCCCCATCCAGCCTCGGCGCTGCAGCAGGCCTTCGGCCGTGTTGAAGAGGGCCGGGGTGAACCCGTAGATGTCGTCGTGAACCTCGACGAGGACACGGCCGCGGTGCCTGCCGACCTTGACCGGCTCGTAGACGAACGCCCCGGGTGTCCCGACATCGATGAGCGGGAACAGGGTGGCGATATCCTCATTGTACAGGCGCAGGCAGCCGTGACTCACCAGCATGCCGACGCCCCATTCCTTGTTGCTGCCGTGAATGCCGTAGGTCGGTATCGTGAGCTTGAGCCTGTATCTGCCGAGTGGATTTTCCGGGTCTCCGCCTGCGATCTGGTACTCGCTGAAGCCGTTCTCCTCGATGCGCTCCTTGCGAATGGTTTCGGGAATGACCCAGGTCGGGTTCTCGTCCTTGTCGCTTACCTTGAACGCACCTTGGGGCGTCTTCCAGTCTTCCCGGCCGAGGCCGACAGGAGCGGTCATCACTCGCTTCCCGCCGTCGCGGAAGTAGTACAGCCGCATCTCCGGGATGTTCAGCACGATGCCGCTGCGAGCCGCCTCCGGAACGAGCCAGCGTGTGGGGATCACCAGCGGTTCGTCCGGCTTCGGGATCCACGGGTCCGAGTTGCGGTTGGCTGCGACCATCTCGTTGTAGCCGAGGTCGTGATGGTGACCGATCTCGAGGAAGGTCTCTCCCTTGGGGGGAATCGCACCCGTCGCCGTGCCGATCAGCCACTGGTCGGGACCGCCGAGGTCGTAGACGGGAAGAGCGCGCGGCTTTGCGTCGTGGTAGCGCGTCGGCTGGTTCGCCGAAGCCGCGGGCATCTCGCTTTCGCTCGGCAGCACAGGTTCGAGCGCCGAAGCAGGCCCGGCTGCAAGGGCCAGCACGACGAGCGTGACCGTGCAGGGTGTACCGGCGGCCCGCCTCCGAATCGCCCCGAGTCCCGACGGCGCAATCATTCGTCGGCTTCCTGCGCGGCGCCGCGAAGCGCACGCTGAAGCTCCTCGGCGACGGAGAGGGGCAGACTGCACGTCGAGCCTTGGCAGACGTAGGCCGCCGCGCCGTGCGCGGGCGCCGACTTCCCGTGAAGGGCTTCGGGCTGCCAGCTCTCGCCGGCTTTCTCGAGCTCGAACACCGTGCAGGCAGGATCATAGAGGGCGCGGGCGGCCTCGGAAAGACGCGCGCGCGCATCGTGCTCTCCCACGATGACGACGCTACGCAGCCCGCGACGAAGGCGTTCGGCGACGCCGATCAGATGCGCACCGCCGTAGGGAAGGCGGAGCGCCTCCCCAAGAAAGCGGTCGATCACCCCCTGGCCTGCGCGGCGGAAGCGTTCCTCGCCCGTGAGCGCCCAGAGACGCAGCAACAACTCGGCGGCCACCGAGTTTCCGGCCGGCACGGCGCCGTCGTGCAGGTCGCAAGTTCGCGCAACGAGAGCCTCGCCGCCAGCTTCGCTGAAGTAGAACCCGCCGCGCTCCTGATCGAGAAAGCCCTCGAGCAGGCGATCCGCGCAAAATCGGGCCGTCTCGATATGAACCGGCTGCGGCCTTGCCTCGAACAAATCGAGAGCGGCGCGACCGAAGAATGCGTAGTCGTCCAGGAACGCCGGAACGCGCGCGACGCCCCCCGCATACACGTGCCTCAGCCCGGACCTGTCCATGGCGTTTGCCCGGCAGAATGCAGCCGTCCGTTCGGCAACGTCGACGAGATCGTTGCGACCGAACGCGACACCCGCGCGGGCCATGGCGCTGATCAGCAGGCCGTTCCAGTCAACGACGATCTTGCGGTCCGTGCCCGGCGGGATGCGACGGCTGCGCCGCTCGAGCAGACGTTCCCGGGAGGTGGCGAGCCCCGCGCGTGCGCCATCCTCGGCCGGAAACTCCCGGGCGAGATGGAGGATGTTCTCCCCTTCGAAATTCCCTTCCGCGGAGACGCCGTATGCATCGCAGAACACGGACGCATGCTCGGCGCCAAGCACCTCTTCGATCTCGTCCTTCGACCAGACGAAGAACTTCCCCTCCTCACCCTCGGAGTCCGCATCCTGGGCGGAGAAGAACCCACCGTCGGGCGAGGTCATTTCTCGTACGACGTAGTCGAGGATCTCGAGGGCGACCTCGCGGTAGACCGGGTCCCCGAAGAAGCGCGAGGCATCGGTATAAAGGCCGGCGAGCAGGGCCTGGTCGTACAGCATCTTCTCGAAATGGGGCACGAGCCAGACCTGGTCCACGGAGTAGCGGTGGAAACCGCCGCCGAGGTGATCGCGAATGCCGCCGGCCGCCATGCGGTCGAGGCTGAGCTTGACGAGCGCCCGCCGGGCAGGATCGGGGCTTTCCAGCTCGGCCTGCATCAGCAGCGAAAGGGCCATCGTTCCGGGAAACTTGGGCGCGCGCCCGAAACCGCCGTGAGCGGGATCCATCGCGGAGGTAAGCGACCTGGCCGCTTCGAGCAGCTCGTCACGGTCGAGCCCGCGCTCCGTGTCGCCGGCTTCGCCCTTGTCCGCGACGAAGGCGACCACGCGGCCGGCGGCTCTTCTCGCCTCGTCGGCCTGTTCGGCCCACGTCTTGGCGACGCCCTCGAGCACGCGAGGGAACCCCGGCATGCCGCTGCGATCTTCGGGCGGGAAATAGGTCCCCGCGTAGAACGGCCGCGCGTCGGGCGTGAGGAACATCGTCATCGGCCAGCCGCCGCGGCCCGTCATGCCCTGCAGCGCCTTCATGTAGAGGTGGTCCACGTCCGGCCTCTCCTCGCGATCGACCTTGATGCACACGAAGTGCTCGTTCATCAGCGCAGCGATCGCCTCGTTCTCGAAGCTCTCGCGCTCCATCACGTGGCACCAGTGGCAGGCCGAATAGCCGATGCTGAGAAGAATGGGACGGTTGGTGCGACGCGCGAGCTCCAGCGCCTCGTCGCCCCACGGATACCAGTCCACGGGATTGCCGGCGTGCTGCAGAAGGTAGGCGCTCGTCTCGGAGGCGAGACGGTTGCGATGTACGGGGTTCGACATGGCGCGCGCCGGTTATAGCGCGAACCGGCTGCCGGGCGAGGAATTCGAAGGGAGCGGGAGCGGGGGAGCGCCGCGTCGCTCGAGGAGGATCGACGGGCGGAAGCGCTTGCGCGCGTACCCGCTGCCCTGGCCGCTACTGACGGGAGACGGCGACGCGAGCTTCGGCCAGAGCGAGGTCGCGCAGCAGTTTCTCGGTCAGTTCCGCGCTTTCGGTCCCACGAGCGAGCTCGTCCTGGATCGTGGCCATGTCGGCCGCGGCCTGCTGGCCGTTCACTTCCTCTGGCATCTCGGCGTCGTCGGCCAGGATCGTCACGACGTCCTGGCGAACCTCGGCGTAACCGCCGCTGATGACGACGCGCTTTCTCGCGCTGCCCTCGGTGTACGAAACGATCCCCGGCTTGAGCGCGCCGAGGAAGGTCACGTGCATCGGCAGCACGCCGAACTCGCCCTCGCTGCCGGGCGCGATGAGCTCGCTGACCTCGGCATCCACGACCGGACGCACGGGAGTGACGATCCTCAGCTGCATGTCAGGCCGCCATCTTCCTGGCCTTCTCGACGGCCTGATCGATGGTTCCGACCATGTAGAACGCCTGCTCCGGCAGGTCGTCGTACTGGCCCGACAAAAGCTCCTTGAACGCGCGGACGGTGTCCTCGCGCTTGACGTACGCTCCCGGCGTTCCGGTGAACGCCTCGGCGACGTGGAAGGGCTGCGAGAGGAAGCGCTGCACCTTGCGGGCGCGGGCGACCAGAAGCTTGTCGTCTTCCGAAAGCTCGTCCATGCCGAGAATCGCGATGATGTCCTGCAGGTCCTTGTAGCGCTGCAGGATCATCTGCACGTCGCGGGCGACCTTGTAGTGCTCTTCGCCGACGACGTTCGGATCGAGAATTCGCGACGTCGAGTCGAGAGGATCGACGGCGGGGTAGATGCCCAGCTCGGCGATCTGGCGCGAGAGCACCGTGGTCGCATCGAGGTGGGCGAACGTCGTTGCCGGCGCCGGGTCCGTGAGATCGTCGGCCGGAACGTAAATCGCCTGCACCGACGTGATCGAGCCCTTGGTCGTCGTCGTGATGCGCTCCTGCAGGCCACCGAGGTCGGTGGCCAGTGTCGGCTGGTATCCGACGGCCGAGGGCATGCGGCCGAGAAGAGCCGACACTTCCGAGTTCGCCTGCGTGAAACGGAAGATGTTGTCGATGAAGAGCAGGACGTCCTTGCCCTCGGTGTCGCGGAAGTACTCCGCGCACGTGAGAGCGGTGAGGGCGACGCGGGCGCGGGCACCCGGCGGCTCGTTCATCTGGCCGTACACGAGAGCGGCCTTGTCGATGACGCCGGACTCCTTCATTTCCTGCCAGAGGTCGTTGCCCTCGCGGGTACGTTCGCCGACGCCACCGAACACGGAATAGCCGCCGTGCTGCTGAGCGACGTTGTTGATCAGCTCCATGATGATGACGGTCTTGCCGACGCCGGCGCCGCCGAAGAGGCCGATCTTGCCGCCTTTCGCGTAGGGGCACAGAAGGTCGACGACCTTGATGCCGGTCTCGAACGCTTCGACGGCCGTCGCCTGCTCGGTGAAGGCAGGAGCCTCGCGGTGAATCGGCAGGTACTTGTCGGTAACGACCGGCGCACCTCCGTCCACGGCCTGGCCGATGACGTTGATGATGCGGCCGAGAACCGCGGTGCCGACCGGTGCGAGGATCTTGTCGCCCGTGTCCTTGACGGCGAGGCCGCGCACGAGACCTTCGGTCGAGTCCATCGAGATGGTGCGCACGGTGTTCTCGCCGAGGTGCGAGGCGACCTCGAGAACGAGGTTGTCCGGCTTGTCGTCGATGCCCGTGTTCGTAACGGTCAAGGCGTTCAGAATCGGCGGCACCTGGCCGGCGGGAAACTCCACGTCGACGACTGCACCGATGACCTGCGTGATGTGACCAATACCCATAATAACCTGAGCTCCTTGAGTCTTAGCCCTTCAGGGCTTCCGCGCCGCCGACGATTTCCATCAGCTCGGTGGTGATGGCGGCCTGGCGGGCGCGGTTCATCTGCAGCGTGAGGCGTCCGATCATCTCGGAGGCGTTGCGCGTCGCGCTGTCCATGGCCGTCATGCGCGCGCCGTGCTCGCTCGCATTGGCCTCGAGGAAAGCCTGGAAAATCTTGGTGTCGAGGTAGCGCGCCAGCAGCGAGCCGAGCAGCGCGGCCGGCTCCGGCTCGACGACGTAGTCGACGGTATCCTCGCCGCCGCCCTCGGCGCGTTCGACGGGAATCAGCTTCTGCAGCGCCGGCGACTGCGAGATTGCCGAGCGGAACTTCGACGAGACCATGTAGACCGCACCGACCTCGCCGTCGAGAAAGCGCCGCGAAACCTCGCCGGCCACCTCGCGCGCGAGCTCGATCGTGAACGGCTGGTTGACGAACTTCGCCGCGATCCGGTCGGGATAGTGGCGACGGAAATAGTCGTAGCCGCGGCGGCCGCAGCAGACGATCGTCGCTTCGCTGCCCGCCTCCGACCGCAGGAACGCTTCGGCAGCCTTGATGAGGTTCGTGTTGTAGCCGCCGCACAGACCGCGGTCCGACGTGATCACGACGACCTCGGCCGGCTTGTCGGCGCCGGGCTGGAGAAACGGATGCGCGCCTTCGTCAGCTCCGGCTGCTACGCTCGCCAGCAGGTCGCCGAGGCGTGTGGCGTACGGACGCGCGCGCTCGGCGGCCTCCTGCGCGCGGCGCAGCTTGGCCGCGGAGACCATCTTCATCGCCTTCGTGATCTGCTGCGTGGAGCGGACCGAAGCGATGCGCTTGCGGGTGTGTTTGAGACTCGGCACTCGCTGCTATCCGTCGCTCAGGCGCTGAAAAGTCCCTTGAACTCGTCGATGGCCGCGCCGACCGCGGCCTTCACTTCGTCGTTGAGCTCGCGCTTCTCGCGGATCAGGGCGTACACGTCCTGGTGCGAGCGCGCCATGAAGCTCGAAAACTCCTCTTCGAAGCGGCCGATGCTCTTCGTGTCGATGTCGTCGATGAAGCCGTTGATCGCCGCGAACAGGATGACGATCTGTTGTTCGACCGGCTGCGGCACGTACTGGCCCTGCTTGAGAATCTCGACGAGGCGCTGGCCTCGCGAGAGCATGCGCTGGGTCGCCGCGTCGAGGTCGGAGCCGAACTGCGCGAACGCCGCCATCTCGCGGTACTGTGCGAGGTCGAGACGGAGGGTTCCGGCCACCTGCTTCATCGCCTTGGTCTGCGCGGAGCCGCCGACGCGGGAAACCGAGAGACCGACGTTCACGGCGGGACGCACGCCCGAGTAGAAGAGGTCGGACTCGAGGTAGATCTGGCCGTCGGTGATGGAGATGACGTTGGTCGGAATGTAGGCCGACACGTCACCGGCCTGGGTCTCGATGATCGGCAGCGCGGTCAGCGAGCCGCCGCCTTCGGCGTCGCTCATCTTCGCGGCACGCTCGAGCAGGCGCGAGTGAACGTAAAACACGTCGCCGGGATACGCTTCACGGCCCGGAGGACGGCGCAGCAGCAGCGAGAGCTGGCGGTAGGCGACGGCCTGCTTCGAGAGATCGTCGTAGATGATCAGGGCGTGGCGCCCGCTGTCGCGGAAGAACTCGCCCATCGTGACGCCGGTATACGGCGCGATGAACTGGAGCGGCGCCGACTCGGACGCCGTCGCGGCGACGATGATGGTGTACTCCATCGCGCCGTGCTTCTTCAGGCGGTCGACGACCTGTGCGACCGAAGAGCGCTTCTGCCCGATGGCGACGTAGATGCAGACGACGTCGCCGCCCTTCTGGTTGATGATGGTGTCGATCGCGATCGCGGTCTTGCCGGTCTGGCGGTCGCCGATGATGAGCTCGCGCTGGCCGCGGCCGATCGGGATCATCGAGTCGATGGCCTTGATGCCGGTCTGCATCGGCTGCTTGACGGGTGCGCGGGAGACGATGCCCGGGGCCTTCACCTCGATACGGCGGCGATCGGCGGTCTTGATCTCGCCAAGGCCGTGGTGGGGGTGGCCGCGTGCGTTAACGAGGCGGCCGAGCTGGGAGCCACCGAGGGGTCCGTCGGCGAGGGGGCCCGTGCGGCGGAATTCCGAGCCCTGGCGGACCCGGTCCGGGTCGGCGAAAACGGCCGCACCGACATTGTCCTCCTCGAGGTTGAGCACCATGCCCTGAACGCCGCCCTCGAAATCGAGCAGCTCGCCGGCCGCGGCCCTCTCGAGGCCGTGGATACGCGCGATGCCGTCGCCGGTCGCGAGGACGCGGCCCGTCTCGCGAACCTCGACCTCGCGGCCGAAGTCACGAATCTGCTGCTTGATGAGGTCGCTGATCTCGGACGCCTTGATCTGCTGCACCGAATTCCTCCAGAACTTCCTGTCCAGCCGGCGCTCGGCCGGCTCATCTCACGAGGCCTGTCCGGCCTTCACTACGAGGCCTGTCCGGCCCTCATCTCGAGGCCGTCCCGGCCATCTCGCGCTCGAGGCGCGCCAGCTGGGTGCGAACGCTGCCGTCGTAAACTTTGCCCTCGGCTTCGACCGTCACGCCTCCGAGGAGGTCGGGGTCGACTTCGACCGTGTCGAGGACACGGCGGCCGGTGATCGATTCAAACTTGGTCTTGAGCGTCGCCCGCTCCGTATCGGAAAGGGGGCTGGCGCTGCGTACCGCCACGCGGACGCGGCCGGCGGCCGTATCCGCGAGCTTCTCGTAGTGCTCGCGCACGCCGGGA
This sequence comes from uncultured Myxococcales bacterium, assembly GCA_964475235.1. Taxonomy (GTDB): domain Bacteria; phylum Desulfobacterota; class Binatia; order UBA1149; family CAITLU01; genus DATNBU01. Next base: position 11,910 of record CAYYVZ010000016.1, read on the forward strand.
AGCTGGTCGAGCCTGTCGTTGGCCGCGAGCACCCCGATGAACTTCGCCATGAGCGACGCTCCGCCGACGCGGGCCACGAGGGCCTTGGCGAGGCTGTCTCGCTGCGCAGGGCTGAGCAGCCCGGGAGCAAGCGCGCCGGTGTCGAGGGACTCGACGGCCGTGGCCAGCTCCGCAAGCTGGCCGCCAACGTCTTCGACCGAGCCGGCTTCGGTGGCCAGGTCGAACAGGGCGCGTCCGTAACGTCGTGCGATGGCTCCGGTCACGAGCGTGCCGCTCCTTCGACGAACTCGCGCACGAGGCGCGCACGGTCGGCGTCCGTCAGCTTGCTGCGAACTTCCTTCTCCGCGAGGTCGGCCGCGAGGCGGGCCGCCTCGGCGCGAAGCTCGCGGCGAGCGCGAGACAGATCATGCTCGGCCTGGCGCTCGGCTTCGGCGCGCATGCGCGCCGCGGCTGCCTCGGCGTCCTTGAGCAGCCTGGCGCGGTCGGCTTCGGCGCCGCGGCTGATCTCTTCGAGCATGTGGCGGCGCGTCTCTTCGAGCGCGGCCTCCTTCGTGGCGTAGTCGCGACGAATGGCCTCCGCCTCGAGGCGAGCCTGCTCGGCAGCGGCCATCGCGTCGGCAACTTCGCGGCGGCGGTTCGAGAGCGTGCTCTTGACGGCCGGCCACGCGTACTTGCCAAGAAGGAAGAGGAAGATCGAAAAGTTGATGAAGGAGAAGAGCAGCGTCATCCACGCGGCGCTGTCGTGACCGCCGCCGTGGGCGTCGGCATGACCGCCTTCGTGGGCGGTTTCGGCGAGTGCGAGCGAGACGTCCGCCGCCGCGAGAAACGCAGCAGTCCCGATGCATCGCATCGATTTGCGCACGTGGCTCATCGCGGCGCGCCTCCGCCGATCACCGCTGCGACCATCGCGTCGGCGAGCGTACGAGCATCGTTCGCGAGCGCGCCCCGCGCTTCGCGCGTGGCCGTGGCCACCTGCTCGCGAAGCTCGGCAAGCCTGGAGGATGCGTCGTGCTGTGCGGACTGAAAGAGCTGCGCAGCCTCTTCGCGGGTTCGCGCCCGCACCGCTTCGACTTCGGCGTTCGCCGACGCGCGCGCCCTGGCGAGCTCGGCGTCTACGCGAGCGGAGAGCGCTTCGACCTCGGCGCGTGTCGCCGCAGCCTGCTCGACGTCACCGATGGTGCGTGCGGCACGCTCGGCGAGAACTTCGAGAAAGGGCGCGAACAGCACTTTGCTCAGCACGAACACGAGCGCGCCGAACGTCACGAACTGGACGAGAAAAGTGTAGTCGGGAGGTAGCTCTAGCATCTCGGGATGCGCTTGCTGCGTGTTCCCCGGGAGCCCGGCGGGCGATCGACGAACTGTCGACGGCGTCCAGACGTTCCGTTTTGCATCGCACCGAACGAGCGCCGGCACGCTGACACGAAGGCGGAAATCGCGGCGAGCGGCTCCCGCTACCACCGCAATTTCCGGTTGTCAAAGAGTTAGAGGCTCTCTCGGGAAGACAGAAGATCGATTAGGCGAGTTAATTCTTCCGACGAGTAATACTCGATCTCGATACGACCCTTTCGACCGCCGCCGCGGATGCGGACTTTGGTCCCGAGAGTCCTGCTGAGCTTCACTTCCAGCGGACCGGGGGCGGGCTTTCCGGCCCGCGCGGCGCGCTTCGCGTCCGGCGCCGGCGCATCGGACCAGTCCCGCACGAGTTGCTCGGTGTCGCGGACCGACAGGGACTTTCGCACGACGGCCTGCATCGCTTCGATCTGGCGGGTTGCCGTCGGGAGGGCGAGCAGGGCCCTCGCATGGCCCTCGGTGAGTAGGCCCTGGTCGATGCCGTCGAGGACAGGCTGAGGAAGAGCCAGAAGTCGCAAAGTGTTCGCGACCGCTACGCGCGACTTGCCGACTTTTCGCGCGACGTCCTCCTGAGTGAGGCCGTGCGTTTCCAGAAGGCGCTCGTAGGCGCGGGCTCGCTCGAGCGTGGCGAGGTCCTCGCGCTGGAGGTTCTCGACGAGGGCAAGCTCGAGCATCTCGGAATCGGGAGCCGGCTCGCGCACGACGACCGGCACCTTGTCCAGCCCCGCGCGGATCGCCGCGCGCAGGCGGCGCTCGCCGGCGATGAGCTCGAAGTTGCTGCCGCTCGGGACAACCACGAGGGGTTGCAGGATGCCGTTCTCGCGGATCGACGCCGCGAGCTCCTCGAGTGGCTCCTCCTCGAATTTGCGCCGCGGCTGGCCGCGGCCGGCCATGACACGCTCGACGGGAACCATCAGCGGTTTCCCCTTTTGTTCGCCTTCTGTCCGAAGGGGCTCGACGCGCGGTGCGATGGGCCTGGGATCGGAAGCAGCCGGCTGGGGGCCGCCGAGAATGGCGTCGAGGCCTCTACCCAATGGTTGTCTCATTCGGAATCTCCGTGGCGGCTGCAGTCGCGGTCTCGGAAGGCCTCGTCATCGCAGCGATTTCTCGAGCGGCGAGGCGGTACGCCGCGGCGCCGAGGGAAGCGGGATCGTAAGTGACCACGGGCTGCCCGTAGGACGGGCTTTCGCTGATCCTCACGTTGCGGGGAACCATGGCGCGCAGGACGCGGTCGCCGAAGTGCTGGCGTACCTCGCGAGCAACCTGGCGGCTCAGCGACGTACGCGCGTCGTACATCGTGAGCAGGATGCCGAGCAGGCGCAGATCCGGATGAAAGCCGGCACGAACACGCTCGAGGGTCTCGACGAGGGCGCCGAGGCCTTCGAGCGCGTAGAACTCGCACTGAAGCGGCACCAGGACGGCATCCGACGCGCAAAGGGCGTTGAGCGTCAGCATGCCCAGGGAAGGGGGGCAGTCGATCACGATGTAGTCGAAGCGGTCGCGCACGGGGCCGAGCTGCTCGGTCAGCCGGGCATGGCGGTTCTCGTACGAAACGAGCTCGACCTCCGCCCCTGCCAGGTCTCGGGTGCCCGCTACCAGTGTCAGGTTTTCGATCTCGGTGGCCTGGAACGACTCCTCCAGCGGGATTTCGCCGATCAGCACCTCGTAACTGGAGCACCCTTTACTATGCTCGCCGCCCAGACCGCTGGTGGCGCTGCCCTGGGAATCCAGGTCCACGACGAGGACACGAAAGCCGTCGAGGGCGAGCGAAGCGCCGACATTGACCGAGGTCGCGGTCTTGCCGACACCACCTTTCTGGTTCGCGATCGCCAGCGTCAGTCCCATCCGCCTTCCTCACCGTGGCTGTCCGAAGCAGCCACCGACGCGTTACCACGAGGTTTTTTACCACGCGACGAGTGCGCGCACAGCCGACCTCCACAATGTTTCACGTGAAACACCGGCCGCCGGCACACCGCGACCCTGATGCGGACTGGACGGTTGTTTCACGTGAAACACCGCCCCGGTCTCCGGGCCGTCTCCGTTCGTGGATTCGCAAGCCCGCCGGTCAGGCGAGCCGGAAGGTCGCGACTGTCCGAGGCTCGACCCCACCGGGTAGCCGCAGCCTCCGGCAGGACTCGAGCGCGAAGCCTGCGCCGGCCCCGAGATCTCCAAGCGCTTCGTCGTCCGGATCGGCAAGAAGCAGGACAACCCGGCCCGCCGGTTCGACGAATCGACGGGAGATCGCCAGGAACTCCGCCGGTGGCCGGAATGCGCGCGAGATCACCACCGGAAAGCTCTCCGCGTCGGAGAGACTTTCGTAGTCCGCCTCGATGACCCGGACGTTCGCGAGCCCGCAGGTCCGTACGGCCTCGAGCAGGAAGCTGCATTTGCGCCGGTTCGATTCCACGAGGACGAAAGGAACGGCGGGAAGCGCGATCGCAAGCACGATGCCCGGAAGCCCGCCTCCCGCCCCGAGGTCGAGGCACGGCCCGGTTGATGCGATCGCCGGGACGGCGGCGAGGGAGTCGAGAACGTGAAGGCGGACCGCGTCCGCGCGCGCGATGGTCGTGAGACCGGCGCTACGATTCCATACGTAGAGAAGGTCCAGATAGTCGAGCAGCAGCTGCTGCTGTCGCACGCTGAGCTCGGTCCCGAGCTCGGCGCAACCCTGGCGCAGAAGCTCGGCGTCGCTGCTCGACGCAGCCTGGCTCACGCCGTCGTCCGCTTCTTCAGGTGAATCGCAATCGCGCTCAGCGCCGCGGGCGTGATGCCGCTGATCCGAGACGCCTGACCCATCGTGCGTGGCTCGACCCGGCAAAGCTTCTCCGTCGCTTCCGCCGACAGCCCCTCTACCGTCGAGTAATCAATTTCCGAGGGGATTCGGGCACTTTCGAGACCGGCCAGGCGATCGACCTCGTCGCACTGGCGCTGCACGTAACCTTCGTAGGCCGCTTCGACCTCGATCTCGCGCTCGATTTCGTCGCCGAATCTTGGAAGGGCGGCTACCTCCGCGAGCATTTCGTAGGTCATCCCCGGACGCCGGAGCAGGTCGTAAGCTGTCCCTGGACCGGCCAGCGGGGCGTGTCCAAGGCTCGACAGCTTCTCCTGCGTGGCCTGGTCGGGATTCAGCCTGCGGCCGCGTAGCGCCGCGAGGCCGTCCAGAATCGCGGACGTCTTCGTCGCCAGCACGTCACTCCGGCTCTTTGCGAGCAGACCGATCCGCTCACCATGCGGGCCGAGGCGCCGGTCGGCGTTGTCCTCCCTCAGCATGAGCCGGTACTCGGCGCGCGAGGTGAACATGCGATAGGGCTCGCCGTCGACGCCGCGCGTGACGAGGTCGTCGATGAGCACGCCGATGTACGCTTCCGATCTCGGCAGCACGAGGGGCTCCTCGCCGCGCACGGCGCGAGCCGCGTTGATCCCGCCGAGAAGGCCCTGGGCCGCTGCTTCCTCGTACCCCGTCGTCCCGTTGATCTGTCCGGCAAGGAAGAGGCCCGGCAGCGACTTCGTCTCCAGCGTCGGCGCCAGCTGGGTCGGGATCACGTAGTCGTATTCGATCGCGTAGCCGGGGCGCAGGATGACCGCGTGCTCGAGCCCCGGGATCGACGCGACGAAGCGCTTCTGGACGTCGAGCGGTAACGACGTCGAGAGGCCGTTCGGATAGACCTCGACCGTGTCGAGCCCCTCGGGCTCGAGGAAGATCCGGTGACGATCGCGGTCCGGAAACTTCATCACCTTGTCCTCGATGGAGGGGCAGTAGCGAGGTCCGCGCGATACGATCGTGCTGTTGTAAATAGGCGATTTTTCTATGGATTCGGCAATAATGCGGTGCGTTATCGAGTTCGTGTGGGTGATGTGGCAGGAGACCTGGCGAAGCGGCGGACGCCGGCCGTCGAACGAGAATCCGCGCGGCGCCTCGTCGCCAGGCTGCTCCTCGAGCCGGGAGTAGTCGATGGTTCGCTGGTCGAGGCGCGGGCACGTACCCGTCTTCAGTCGACCCGTTTCGAGACCGGCCTTCTGGAGGGCGGCGGTCAGGCCCACTGCGGCGCGATCGCCCGCCCGGCCGCCGCTCTGCTGGCGGTCCCCGACATGAATGAGGCCGTTGAGGAAAGTGCCGGTCGTCAGCACGACTGCGCCGGCTCGAAGCACCTCGCCGTGCTCCGTGACCACTCCGCCCACACGGCCCTGCTCGTCGATCACGAGATCGACGGCCTGGGCCTGGATGGCCGTGAGCCCCGGAGTGTTCTCGACGACCCGTTTCATGCGCAGCCGGTAGAGCGCCTTGTCGGCCTGCGCGCGCGAGGCCTGCACGGCAGGTCCCTTGCGCGTGTTGAGCTTGCGGAACTGGATGCCGCACGCATCGATCGCGCGCCCCATCTCGCCGCCGAGCGCGTCGATCTCGCGCACCAGGTGGCCCTTCCCGATGCCGCCGATCGCCGGATTGCACGACATCTGGCCGATGCCGTCGAGGTTCATCGTGAGCAGCAGCGTGCGGCGGCCCATGCGCGCGGCGGCGAGCGCGGCTTCGATGCCCGCGTGTCCGGCTCCGACGACGATGACATCCACTCTCTCGCTCATGCTGACGATCCGCCGGAACCCGGTCACTTGCCGATGCAGAACTCGGAGAAAATCAGATCGAGTACGTCCTCGTTGTCGGACGGCTCGCTGATGGCCGCCAGCTCGGCGAGCGCGGCACGCAACTCCAGCGCCGCAAGCTCGCACGAATCTTCCGAAGCCGCGAGGGATCGCGCGCGGCCCAGGGCTTCGACCGTCCGCGCGAGCGCAGCGCGATGCCGCACGCGGCTGATCCCGACGGGCTGGGACTCGAGGCGGCTGCGCGCCTCTGCCACCAGCGTTTCGCCGAGCCTGGCGCAGCCCTCTCCGGTGTGCGCACTCGTCTCGAGCACGGCCGCCGCGCCGGTCGCGCGCGCTCGCCAGGCCTCGGCGGCGGCGCCGCCGAGATCCCGCTTGTTCAGTACGACGACCGTGTCGGCGTCGATCGCGACACCCGTCGTCGCGACAGTCCCCGCGTTCTGCGCACCGGCTGGCGCGGAACCCTGCGGGAGTCCGTCATCTGCCTCCGACGCGTCGATCACGAGTACCCGCAGGTCGGCCGATGCCACGGTTTCGCGCGCGCGTTCGACGGCTTCGGTCTCGGCCGCCCCGACGGCCTCGCGAATTCCCGCCGTGTCGGTGAGCACGAACGCGATCCCGCCGAGCTCCACGGCTTCCTCGACGACGTCGCGCGTGGTGCCGGGCTCGTCGGAGACGATCATGCGCCCGCTGCCGAGCAACCGGTTGACCAGGCTGGACTTGCCCGCGTTCGGCCGCCCCGTGAATACGACGCGAATACCGTCGCGCTGGCGGCGCGATGCCGCGAAGCCGTCGAGCAGCGAGCCGAGCCGGGTCGCCACCGCAGAAATCGCATCGCTGCGCCGCGCGAAATCGGGATCCGGCAGCTCGTCGTCGGTGAAATCCACCGCGGCCTCGATGTCGGCGAGCACCGCAAGCAGTCCGGCGCGTGCTTCGGCGAGCTCGGTCGAAAGCGCCCCCTGAAGCTGTTTCCAGGCAGCATTCGCTCCGGCCGCCATGCGCGCGTCGATGAGGTCGGCCACCGCTTCGGCCTGCAGAAGGTCGAGCTTGCCGTTGAGCACCGCGCGCCGCGTGAACTCGCCGCGTTCGGCCGGGCGGGCGCCGGCTGCGACCGCACTCGCCACGATCTGCTCGACCACGACGGGAGAGCCGTGGCAGTGGATCTCGAAGGTGTCCTCGCCCGTGAAGGACGACGGGCTCGGGAAGAATACGCCGAGCGCCTCGTCGATCGGCGTCGCGCGGTCGCTCGCGAGGACGGTGCCGAGACGCATGCGCCAGGGCTCGAGCGGTGCGTCCAGTTTCGGCCGGAACACGGCCTCGGAAACGGCACGCGCATCCACCCCGCTGCAGCGAACGATGGCAATCGCGCCCCTTCCTCCAGGCGTCGCGCAGGCGACGATGGTGTCGGCGCGATACATGGCTGGAGCGCGGCCGGTCCGGCTCAGCTCTCGGCCTCGCTGCCTGCGAAGGCCTCGCTGCCCAGCGACTCGTCCTCGATCTCCGCGACCGACTCGGCTTCCGCGATCGCGTTCGGCCCCGCGCCGGCGGGGGCGACGATCACGCGCCGATAGAACCCGGCGCCGAGGGAGCGTACTTCCACCGCGTCGTCTCCGGCGAAGGCCTGCGCGAAGAATCTGCGGTCGCGCGGGCTCATGGGGCTCACCTGAACGGTGCGGCGCTCGGTGACGGCACGCGCGCGAAGGCGAGACGCGAGCTCGTCGAGGCTCTCGCGCCGGCGCTTGCGGTAGTCGCCGATGTCGAGCAGCACGCGGCCTTCGACGTATGCGTCGGCCCGCAGTGTCATCCGATTGACGATGTGCTCGAGCGAGTCGAGCGTCTGGCCTCGGCGGCCGATGAGCAGGCCCTCGCTTTCCGAGCGAACCGAGACGATCGCCTCGCCGGCCGCTTCGTCGATGCTCGAGCTGACTTCCGCCGGGAATCCCATCTTCTCGAGAAGCTCGCGCACGAGTTCCTCGGCTCGGGCGCGGATCGCTTCGAGGGCTTCTGCGTCGAGGGGAACTTCCTCGACGGGAGCGCGGCGCGGCGAGATCGCATGCGCGGCCTCTGCCGGAGCGGCCTGCACGGCGTTCATCGCGCCCGCTTCGTAGGCCTGCTCGATTCCTTCGCCCTCGACACCTGCGGACGGCTCCGGGCGCGGCCCGCCACGATCGCGTCGCTCGTTCTGGTCGCGCTGGCGTCCCTGCTGCTGCCCGCGGCCCTGCTGGCCATCGCGGCCCTGCTGGCCGTCGCGACGATCCCCACCGCGCTGCTGATCGCGCCCACGCTGCTCGCCGTCGCGCGGACCCTGCTCGCGGCCCGGTTCACGACCCTGTTCCCGACTCTGTCCGCCGCGCGGATCGCGGCCCTGGCCCTGCTGGCCGCCCCCGCGCTGCTGCTGGCCGCCACGCTGGCCTTGCGCGTCCTGGCGGCCGTCGCGGCCGCGGCCGCCGCGACGGTCATCGCGACCGCGTCCGCCTTCCTCGCGACCCCGCGGTGGCTGGCCTTCGCGAGCGGTGCCGCGACGGTCCTGTCCTCCGCTCCGCTCCGGACCACCGGCGCGCTCCTGTCCGGCGGTACGCTCCGGCTGGCCTTCGCGGCCGCCCGCACGCGGCTGGTTCTGCTCGCCACCCTCGTCGCGCCGATTGCGTCCGCCTCGGCGCCGCCGCCGGCGCGGCTTGTCGTCGAGGCCGGCGCCGCCCGACATGTCGAACTCTTCGCCGTCGGGCATGACGGCCTCGCGAATCGTCGCGCGCACTTTCGCACGGCGCGCACCGATCCCGAGCACGCCGCGGCGCGGGTGGTGGAGGATGTCGATCTCGACCTTGTCGCGGCTGACACCGAGCTGGTTCAGCGCGATCTGGATGGCCTCGTCGACGGTGTGGCCCTGGGCTTCGATGCTGGTGGACATGGACGTTACCTATTCGGGCGGATCCCGATGGATCCTACGCCTCGCGGTCCGACAGCCACTGCTGTCCGATCGAGAGGATGTTGTTCGACAGCCAGTAGAGGACCAGGCCCGCGGGAAAGTTCACGAACATCACCGTGAACACGACGGGCATGATCATCATCACGCGCTGCTGCGCGGGATCTGCCGTACTGGGTGTCATCTTCTGTTGAATGACCATGCTGGCTCCCATCAGGAGCGTCATGACCGGAATGCCCGCCGGCTCGACGAACGGGATCGCGATCGAGCCGAGGCGGTCGGGTTGCGAGAGATCGTGCATCCAGCCGAAGAACGGCGCGTGGCGCAGCTCGATCGACTGCAGCAGGACGTTGTAGAGACCGATGAACACGGGAAGCTGAATGAGCATCGGAAGGCAGCCGGCAAGGGGGTTCACCTTGTGGCGCCGGTAGAGCTCCATCATCTCCATGTTCATCTTTTCGCGATCGTCGGCGTAGCGCTCCTGCAGCTTCTTCACCTCGGGCTGAATGCGCTGCATGCCCTTCATGGCTTCGATCTGCTTCTTGTTGACGGGGTAAAAGGCGAGTCGCACGACGATCGTGACGAGCACGATGGCCCAGCCGTAGTTGCCCACCACGCGCTCGATCCAGAGCAGCATGAGGAGCAGCGGCTTGGCCACGAACCAGAACCAGCCGAGATCGACGGCCTGCGAGAGGTCGTGGCCGGCCTTCTCGAGCTCGTCGAAGCTTTTCGGTCCGATGTAGAGGCCGTAGTCGAGAGTCGTCGCGTGTCCCTGCGTCCAGATCGCCGCGTGCCCCGATCCTTCGGACGCGGTCGCGGTGAGGTGAAGCGGCGTACGCTGCCTCGGGACGTAAGCGGCGAGGAAGTAGTGCTCGGCGTAGCCGGCCCACGACGCCTGGCCGTCCACCTCTTCGGGCTCCTCCAGTGCGATGGCGTCGAACGGATGGAGCTGGCCGCCGAAGTAGCCGACGGCACCTTCGATGTCGGAGCTCGACTTCAGAGGATTGAGCTCTCGCGACCAGCCGACTCCGAGCCGGGTAGCCGGCAGGCCCTCCGTCGAAACCTCGTAGTCCAGGAAGTACGAGTCGGCCGGGATCTTCAGCGTCTTGGTGATCCGTGCGCCGGCCGGCGTGCTGCCGCGCATCGTGATCACGGCCGGCGCGCCCGGACGCGGCTCCGTCGGGCTGACCGTGACCTCGTAAGCGACGGCGCGGTCGTCCGCGACCGCGTTGGGTTCGGGCTGCCAGAGCAGCGCAAGGGGCGCCGCGCCCTTCACGCGAACGAGGTCGTAGGGTCCGCTCTCCGGATCCGGATCGCGATGGTACCTGGTGAGCAGGAAGCTGGTGATGCGTCCGCCGCGAGGCTGGATCTGGATGCGATAGAAGCTCGTCTGAACCTCGATCGGGGCCAGAGGTGCGGTGCTTTCGGCAGCGGCCGCCTGAGCGCCGGTCGGGGCGGCAATCTGCGCGCCGGTCGGCGCGGTCGGTGTGCCTGTCGGTGCGGTTGCACCGGGCATGGGGGGAGGGGCCAGGCCGTCGAGGGTCGCGACCTGTCCTTCGCCGGGCTTGGCCGGCTCGGGATTCTGCTGGGGGAACAGGACCTGGAACCCGACAAGAATGCCGAGCGACAGGGCCATCGCCAACGCTAGTCTACTCTCCACGCTGCCGCCTCCAGCGGCTGCAGCAGGTTCCCTTCCTTCGTGCCCGGCCGGCGGCGCCTCGGGGCGCTACATCGGAACCGGGTCGTGGCCGCCATCGCACCATGGATGGCAGCGGGCAATTCGCCCGAGAGCGTACGCGGTCCCTCGAAGCGGTCCATGCCGGACAATGGCTTCGCTGGCGTAGCTGGAGCAGGTCGGATGGAAGCGGCAGTTCGGTCCCAGCAGGGGTGAGACCCACCTCTGGTAACCGGCGATGATCCCCAGCAGGGCCGCTGCGAGCAGGTTTTCCAGTACCCGCAGGATGGCGTTCGGCGTCTCAGGTCTGGAGGTCGCCGATGGTGTCCCCGAAAAGAATGCTGCCCAGCTCCGATTCCGCATGCTCAAAGCTCAGTTTTTCCGCGCCGGCTCTCACGATCACGACGATGTCGGAGCCTGGCTGCAACTTTGCACGATGCAGTCGAAAAAATTCTCGCACGAGCCGCTTCGCCCGATTCCGCTCGACGGAGCCCCCGACCTTTCGACTCGCCGTGATTCCGAGGCGTGTCTCGCTGGTCGTACCGGGGCTCTGGAGCACCAGGAAATGCCGGCTCGCCTTGCCGCGTCGTCCGCGCTGGATCCTTAAGAAATCCTTACGCTTTCGGACACGGCGCGCCCGTGTCAGCCGAAGGTCCGTGCTACCGGCGCCCGGGTTTCGGGGGCGTCGTGACCGTGAGGCGCTTGCGACCTTTCGCGCGACGCCTCTTCAACACCAGGCGGCCACCCGGAGTGGCCATACGAGAGCGGAAACCATGACGGCGCCGCCGTCTCAGATTGCTGGGCTGATACGTTCTCTTCACGGTAGCGGATCCTTACGGGACTGACTTGGACAGGCGTGCGGTCAGAAAACCGCAAGCCGGGGTTCTGTCAGCGAAAGACCCGCGTGTCAACGCACAGGAGCCCCGAGCCGGCGAGGGGCGAGTCCGGCTCCTTTTCGTAAGGAGCGCGTGAGCGCGACGGATGAGATGGCGCTCTCGGAGCGAGGCGCCCCTCCCCAGACCGGCTAGTGGAATTCCGGCTTGAGGCTCCGGCTGAACAGCTCCTCGAGTGCCTGTCCGGGTGGCATCCCCTCGTAGAGAACCTTGTAACAGCACTCCACGATGGGCATGTCGACGTTCTGGCGGCGGGCCAGCTCGAGCACGGCCTTCGTGTTGCGGACACCCTCGGCGACCATTCGCATGCCGCCGAGGATCGAGTCGATGCTCTCGCCCCGGCCGAGACGCAGACCCACCTGGCGGTTGCGGGAGAGGTCGCCCGTGCAGGTGAGCACGAGATCTCCGATGCCGGCCAGGCCTGAGAGCGTCTCCGGTCGGCCGCCCATCGATGTGGCCAGCCGCATGATTTCGGCAAGGCCGCGCGTGATCGTCGCGGCGCGCGCGTTCAGCCCGTAGCCGAGGCCGTCGGAGACACCGGTGGCGATCGCCATCACGTTCTTGACCACGCCGCCGAGCTCGACGCCGACCATGTCGGTGCTGCGATAGACCCGCAGCATCGGCGCATGGAAGTAGTGCTGGACTTTCTCGGCCGTGGCCTCGGTGGTTGCCGCCGCCACGACGACGGCCGGCTGGCCGCCGGCCACCTCGACGGCGAAGCTGGGACCGGACAGGGCGGTCACGCGGTCGCCGTCCCCGACGGCCTCCGCGATCACACCGTGCATCGTCAGCAGCGTGTCGTCCTCGATGCCCTTGCTGGCGGAAACGACGAGGGCATCCGGGCGCATCACGCGCGCGGCGCGTTCCATCGTGCCGCGCATCGCGTGCGACGGTACCACGGCGACCACCAGCTCGCTCCCGTCGAGGGCCTCGTGGAGGTCGGTCGACGCGCGCAGCGTGGCGGGCAGTCCGATGCCCGGCAGATAGGCCCTGTTCTCGTGGTGCTCGTTGACGGAGTCGGCGACCTCTGACCCGCGCGACCAGAGGATCACGTCGTAGCCCTTGCCCGAGAGCAGGCTCGCGAGGGCGGTGCCCCAGCTTCCCGCGCCGATGACGGCCGCTCTCGTCACGCGCGCCTCACTCCTCTTCGCCGCCCGAATCCTTCTCGACGACGGGAGCGACCGAGACGACGTGCTCGCCGGACTCCTGGTCCATCTTGACCAGGCTCACACCCTGCGTGTTGCGGCTGATGACGCGTACGTTCTCCATCGCGATGCGGATCATCTTGCCTTCGTTCGTGACGATCATGACCTCGTCTTCGTCGCTCACGATCTGGAGCACGCCGACGACGTGGCCGGTCTTCGGGGTCACGTTCATCGTCTTCACGCCGCTCGCACCGCGGCGCGTGAGGCGGTAGTCGTCGATCGAGCTGCGCTTGCCCATGCCGTTGGCCGACACGGTCAGCAGGCTGGCGCCCGGCCTCACGATCTCCATCGCAACGACGCTGTCGTCCTTGCCTTCGACGTTGCAGCCGCGGACACCCGTCGTGTCTCGGCCTTGGGCGCGCACCTCGCTCTCGTTGAAGCGGCAGAGCTGGCCGTTCCGCGTCGCGAGTGCGACTTGGTCGTTGCCGGTCGTCAGCGTCGCGCCGATCAGCTCGTCGTCGTCCGCGAGATTGATCGCGATGATGCCGCTCGAGCGGGGCTTGGAGTAGTCGCGCAGCGGCGTCTTCTTGACGACTCCGCGCGCCGTCGCGAACAGCACGAAGGCGTCCTCGCGGAACTCGCGCACGGGCAGATAGGCCGAAAGCTGCTCGCCCGGGGCGAGCTGGAGCAGGTTCACGATGGCCTTTCCGCGCGCGGCACGTCCGGCCTGCGGGACCTCGTGGACCTTCTTCCAGTAGACGCGGCCCCTGTTCGTGAAGAACAGGATGTAGTCGTGCGTGGAGGCCGTGAACATCCGCGCGATGAAGTCGTCGCCCTTGGTGCCGGCGCCGACCTTGCCCTTGCCGCCGCGGCGCTGCTGGCGATAGAGCGTAACCGCGTTGCGCTTGATGTAACCCTCGTGGGAGACGGTCACGACCATCTCCTCTTCGACGATCATGTCCTCGATCGTGATCTCGCCCGAGGCATCGACGATCTGCGTACGCCGCTCGTCGCCGTACTGCTTCTTCAGGTCGCGCAGCTCGTCGGCGATGATCTTCCGGATCTCGCCGTCGTCGGAGAGGATCGCCTTCAGGCGCTCGATCAGCTTCACCGTCTCGGCGTGTTCCTGCAGGATCTTGTCGCGCTCGAGGCCCGTGAGGCGCTGCAGGCGCATGTCGAGGATCGCCTGGGACTGGATCTCGCTGAGGCCGAACTGGCTCATCAGCTGTTCCTTGGCCGTGGGCGTGTCCTTGGCCGCGCGGATCAGCTTGATGACCGCGTCGAGGTTGTCGAGCGCGATCTTGAGGCCTTCGAGCAGGTGGAGCCGGGCCTCCGCCTTGCGCAGGTCGAAGGCCGTCGCGCGCGTGACGATGTCGACCCGATGCGCGAGGAACTCTTCGAGCAGCTCTTTCAGCGTGCAGAGTTTCGGCCGCCCGCCGACGATGGCCAGCAGGATGATCCCGAAGGACTCCTGCATGGGCGTGAACTTGTACAGGTTGTTCAGGACGACGAGCGGAATCGCATCGCGCTTGAGCTCGATGACGATGCGCATGCCGTCGCGGTCGGATTCGTCGCGCAGGTCGGAAATGCCGTCGAGCTTCTTTTCGTTGACGAGCTCGGCGATTTTCTCGATGAGCCGCGTCTTGTTCAGCTGGTACGGAATCTCGGTGACGACGATCTTGGTCTTGCCGGTACGCTCCTCGGTCTCGGTGCTCGCCTGCGCGCGAACCGTGAGCACTCCGCGGCCGGTCTTGTATGCGTCGACGATGGGCTGGCGGCCGTAGATGATGCCGCCTGTCGGGAAGTCGGGGCCCGTGACGATGCGGATCAGCTTCTCGAACTTGATGTCCGGATCGGCAATCAGCGCGAGAAGCGCATCGCAGATCTCGTTCATGTTGTGCGGCGGAATGTTGGTGGCCATTCCGACCGCGATGCCGGTCGAACCGTTGAGAAGCAGGTTCGGGATGCGGCCCGGCATCACCGCCGGCTCGACGGTGGTGTCGTCGTAGTTCGGGACGAAATCGACGGTTTCCTTGTCGATGTCGGCGAGCATCTCGCTCGCGATGCGCGAGAGGCGCACTTCCGTGTAACGCATGGCCGCGGGCGAGTCGCCGTCGATCGAGCCGAAGTTGCCCTGGCCGTCGACGAGCGGGTAGCGCATCGAGAAGTCCTGGGC
>CAYYVZ010000017.1:0-25746 GCA_964475235.1 uncultured Myxococcales bacterium
CGCCGTCGGCAGCGCCGCGAACGGCACGATGTGCTCGTCGGGCACGTAGCGGAACGTGAAGTTCACGCGCCGGGTCTCGAAGCGCTCCGCGTGAACGGGAAACTCGGAGCCTTTCCGGTCGACGCGCTGAACGCGGTGGAAGTAGTGCTTCTTCCAGCGCTCGCCGCCGAAGATCTGCAGCGACCCATCGTCGAGCCACTGCTGGAAGACCACCTCTCCCGTGTGCCCGATGCGATTGCTCGCCACGAACTGGAAGAGCGCGCGCTCGCCGAGCGAGATCGACGCGACCGGCCCCGGCTCGAAGTCCTTGTGCTCGCCGACCCGCGCCGTGTCGATGCGCTTGCCGTCTTCCAGCCTGCTCCCGTAGAAGTTCACGAGACAGGTGTTGAGATGCCAGGCCGCGGGCATGTCCGGGCCGTGGTACATGCGCCTCGCGATCGATTCCGCCTCGGCGACGAGCCTCGCGAGCACCGGAGGAAACGGCTCGGCGCGCACGCAGCGGTGCAGCACGCCCCGCGGAGGATGGTAGTAGCCGAGGCACGCGAACTGCCAGTTGCCGAGCCAGTAGACGGGCCGCAGCAGCCATCGCTGCTTCTGCCCCGGCGGGGGCGGATGGTTGAGAGCGTAGCGTTGCTCCCAGATCGGACGGATCGTGCCGAGCCAGCGAAGGATCTCCGCGCGCGCGGCGGCATCGACGAAACGGCGGTCGTAGTAGAGACCGCGCGGCAGTCCCGGCGCGGCGACACGCGGCGCCACCGGCGAACCGGATCCGCGCGAAGCACGCGGCGAAGCCGATCCGCGCGTCGAACGCGTCGATCCCGGCCTCTTCGGAGCGCGCGACCGCGGCACTACGAGAGCTTCGAGACTTTGTAGACGAGTGTCCCGGTCGCGACGAGGCCGGCCTTGGCCGTGAGCACCTCGGCGCGGCAGAACACCGTCGATCGGCCGCGTTTCGTGATCCAGCCTTCGGCAACGGCGTCTTCTCCGACGACGGCGGCCATGTACTGGATCTGCATGTCGATCGTGAGGTAGCGGTGGGGCTCGGTGTAGCCGCTTGCGAGCGCGGGGACGACGACGGTGTCGATGAGCGTGGCGATCGCGCCACCGTGCACGACGCCGGCCGGCTGGTTGAGCTGCGAGCGAAACGGCAGCCGCATGCGTGCGTAGTCGCGGCGGACTTCCTCGAGCTGGATGCCGACGAGGCCGGGGAAATATTCGGGCCTTCCCGGCGCGAAACCGGAGAAGCGCTCGACGACCTCGGGAGGAAGAGGAGTGAAACGCTCTGCGTGCAGAGCGAGACTGGAAGCGGCGTCCGTCATGGCCGCGACCATAACGGGACAGGTCGCGAGAGACGAACGGTCGACTCCGCATTCGTCTTTTGGTTGAAGCGGCGCATGGACGAATCGCTCAAGGGAAAAGTCGCCGTCGTTACCGGAGGATCGCGCGGGATCGGCAAGGGCATTGCCGCCGCGCTCGCACGCGCGGGCGCCCAGGTGATGATCACCTCGCGCAACCTCGACAGCTGCAAGGCCGCGGCGGCCGAAATCGGAGCCAACGCGCACGTCGAGCAGGGCCACGTCGGCCGGCCCGAGGACGCCGAGCGCGTCGTCGCGGCCACGCTCTCGCGCCTCGGCCGCCTCGACATCCTCGTGAACAACGCGGCCACCAACCCATACGCCGGCCCGACCATCGACTGCGACATCGCGCGCTGGAACAAGACCGTCGATACGAACCTGACCGCGCCGCTCGTTTGGACCCAGCTCGCGTGGAAGGGCTGGATGAAGGAACACGGCGGCTCGATCATCAACATCTCGAGCGTCGGCGGCCTCGCCACCAATCCCATCCTCGGCGTCTACGACGTGACCAAGGCGGCGCTGCTGCACCTGACGCGGCAGCTCGCGGCCGAGCTCGGGCCGAAAGTGCGCGTCAACGCGATCGCGCCGGGCCTCATCAAGACCGACTTCGCACACGCGCTCTGGGCGGAAGGCCGCGGCGACCAGGTGGCGCGCGCGTATCCGCTCAAGCGCCTCGGCGAGCCCGAGGACATCGCCGAAGCCGCGCTGTTCCTCGCGGACAGCACGAGGAGCGGATGGATGACGGGCAACACGATGGTGATCGACGGCGGCGGTCTCGTCGCGTTCGCGAAGGCCGGCTGACCTCGTTCGGGGCAGGCGCACCGCCTCCTCTGGAAAGTGAAACGGCCCACGTCACCCTGCGTGGGCTGAACTTGCGCGTTTGCGTCGTCCTTCGACGAATTCTCTGCCGCATCGGGTGACACGATTCGCGCCGAACGACTGGGCGGCATCGCGAGGTGCTGCTACGGTGTCGTTTCAGGCCGATTCGCAACCGAGGGCGCGAGCCTCGCTCGCGCCACTCGATTGGAGCACACCCGAATGAAGTCGACGTTTCTTCCCCGCCCCATGCTTGTTCTGTCCACGCTCGCGCTCGCGGCAACCTTTGCCGCCGAGGCGCAGGCGAGCACCATCGCGCAGAACGTCTCGTGGACGATCGACCGTCCGGAAACGGCTACCAGGTACCGAATCGTCGCGTACGGCGACTCGATCTTCGCAGGCTACAAGGGATCGATCTCGGAAGTGGCGATCTATGCGGCGCCGACCGTGGACGGCGAGTACGCGGCGTATGAATGGCAGTCCGACGTCGAGACGATCCGTCGTACCAAGTCGGGCGCGAAGGCCGGCGACGTCTACCGTGACAAGATCGTGGACGACGCATCCTACATGCAGGACCCGAGCACGCGCATCGTCGCGTTCGAGATGTGCGGCAACGACGCGCTCCGGGCGCGCAACGACTTCTCGGGGCAGGAGGGGACCTGCGACTATTCGCGCCTCGACGGTGCGCTCGAAAAGTGCACGTACTTCGTCGAGCGTGCGATGGTCTTCATCAACGCCAACGCGCACGCGAACGTGGTGAAGAAGGTCGTCTCCAACCTCTACTACGCCGGCTACGACGCGGACGATGTCCAGACCGACTGCACCGACCAGGGGACCGGGCAGACCGTCAACAAGCAGGACGCCTTCTTGCCGATGCTGCTGCGCATGAACTGGCGCATCTGCGATTTCGCGGCGCAGTACGGGTTCGAGTGCACGGACAGCTTCGCCGACTTCATGGGCTCGGACTACGACTCCAATGCCGACCGTCGGAAGGATTCGAAGGCTTTGCGGTGGAAGGCAGGCGAGAGCGAGGACGACTACGTCCAGCGCATCTCGGTCACTCTTCGCGAAACGGTCCGCGACGCGAACATGCACTTTGCCACTTCGCAGCGAAGCTACGACTACATCCTGTCCGACGACACGCACCCGACGTACCAGGGCGGCGAAGTGGACGTCGGCTCGCTTGGAGGCACCGGCGAGGGAGAGTCGGAGCCCCGCTTCACCGATACGCAGCTCGACCGTCGCCGCGGAAAGAATCCGATCTGGAAGAAGTTCGGACACGAGCGCATGGGCGTCGGCCTCGCCGCCTTCAACCCGCCCGCGCCGTAAGCTCAGCGCGATCCGATCCCCAGCTCCCGGCGCAGCCGTGCGTCGGTGCTGAGCTTCCACATCCGGCTGTCGAAGAAGTAGTGCATGTAACTGTAGCTCGTGACGAGGGCGAAGAGCGCCGTCGTCACGGCCGACGCGGGCAGGATCGTGCCCGCGAGCTGGAAGTCGTTGCGCAGCAGCGCCTGCACGAGCGCCCCAACGAGCACGGCCCCGACGAACACCGCCGTCGATCCGAACATCCTCCTGACCGACGGCCACACGGGCTGCTCGGCCGCGCCGGCACGCTTGTGCCCCACGAGCCAGACGACGGCGTGGTACTGAAGGTCGTGATAGCTCGTGATGAACAGTACGGCGAGGACGAGGTTCTCGCGTCCGATCCACAGCAGCCCCATCCAGAAATTGCTGACGACGAGAACGATGTGGAGGAGCCGCCGCGACACCATCGGCTGACGCTTCTGCGCGCGGCCGAGCGCATCGAAGAGCACGACCGAGAACGAGGCGACGAACACTGCGAGCACGAGCCATGCGACCGGCGCGGGAACCGGCACACGGTAGAGCATCTGTCCGATCGGATCCTGGGACGCCCATCCCTGCGAGAGGTTGAGGAAGTACGGGAACGATGCGCCGCTGTAGAGAGCCCAAGCTTCGGCGCGGGAGACGCGCTCGTCGGCGGGCTTGTCGCGCGCCTGGTAGAGACGCAGGAAGCCGTAGTGCTGGCGGATGATGTGCCAGGCTCCCCAGTACACGACGAGGCTCGCCCAGATCTTCGAGACGAGCGTGTCGGGATAGAACGAGATTGCGATCGCAGCGCTGCCGATGGCCACCGCACCGCCGAGATACACGGCCGCGTGCCGCTGCATCGTCGCCGGATCGAAGACGGTGAGCGGCAGCGTCGCGATCTGGTGCGAGTTGTCGAGCAGCACGAAGATGAGGAGAGCGACGAGCAGGCCGTACGGCAGCGAGTACGCGACCGCCGACAGCGCGATCGGCACGAGCCACGCGCCCCACAGGAAGAGCTGGTCGTAGCCGGGGGCGACGATGTAGCCGGACGAAACGGCGACCGCGGACTTGCGGGCGCGTGCTGCGGCGGAAGGCTTGCGCGACATGCCGGCCGCCAATAGGCGGGCGGCATCGCTGCGTCAACGCAGGTGAGGTTCTGCGCGTGTGCAGTTCGGTCAGGCGCGGCAAGTGGCTTGTCCGCTTGCGCCGCCGGCACGTGAGTCGCAGGCTCGCGCATCGTGGGAAGCCCTCTCGTCCAGCTCGCCGACGGTCTCTGGTCGATCCATCACAGCGACTTTCGCGCGGGCGGCCTGAAGCTCGGCACGCGCACGAATGTTCTTCGGCTGGCCGACGGCACGCTCGCGCTTCACGCACCGGGGCCTCTCGACGACGCGGAGCGGCAAGAGATCGAGGCGCTCGGTGCGGTCTCCACGATCGTCGCACCGAACCTGCTTCATCATTTCTTCCTGGCGGAAGTCATGTCGTGGTACCGGCACGCGCGACTCGTCGCCGCGCCGGGAATCGCGACGAAGCAGCCGGGGCTCCGGATCGACGAGGAACTCGGCTTGACCGTTCCGGGTGCGCTCGCGGGAGTTGCCGAGATGATGGTTCTGGACGGGGCGCCGAAGCTCGAGGAAAGGGTGTTCTACGTTCCCGCGATCCGGACGCTGCTCGCCGTCGATCTCGCGTTCAACCTGCACGGGCTGCGAGGGCTCACATGGCTGGCGATGCAGCTCAACGGCGCGAACGACCGTTTCACGGTCACTCGCCTCGCGCGCTCGCAGTTCATCCGCGATCACGCGGCGGCCGGCCGTTCGGTGGCACGCATGCTGGAAGCGTGGGACATCGAGCGCGTGGTCGTCTCGCACGGCGACGTCCTCGAGACGGGTGGCCGCGCCGCCCTCCGTAGTGCCTGGTCCTTCGCCGGGACCGGCTCCAGTTTTCCACGATGACCCCGCGGGGCGATCGCCGGTAGCGTCCGGAGAAACCGGTGGCTGTTGCCGTCCTGGCGACGCCGGTATGTTCGCCCCGTGCCGGCTCGGGGCGCACGACCGTTCGTCGTTCAGCTCGCCGGCTCGAGCGTGCCCGGCCGCCGCAGCATCTTCTCGATCTCCGACACGTGGTCTTCCTCGATACGGATCATCTCGCGAGCGTATTCCTCGAGACGAATGTCGACGTCCTGGGCGAGCGCGAGAAGCTCGCGGTAGAGCGCGATGCCGCCCTGCTCGTGCTCGATGGCCTCGCGGAGGATGTCGTCGATGTCGTGCTTGTGGGTTTCGAGGAGCTTGCCGATCTTGAGGGAGGGATGGCCTCCGAATGCCGTGATGAGCTCGCCGGCGGCGCACGCGTGGGCGCTGGCTTCGTTGGATTCCTTGCGCATCCACGCGACGATCGGAATGCGTGCGTGACCGAAGATCATGAACGAGTAGTGCGTGTAGCGGACGACGCCGGCCAGCTCGAGCTCGAGGATCCCGTTGAGAATGTCGATGGCCTTCTTCCTGTCGAGAGACATGGGAAACGCTCCTCAGGCGGGGCGCATGCCCTGCCGATGCATGGGCCGGCGCGATGCGTCCGGCCGACGGTTGTAGCGCGCATTGCGCGATCGGCCGGGACGCTACCACGCATTCCGCGAGCGCCGCAAATGTTTCCCGCGCGCTTCCGCGGGAAAGCGCGCTTCGTGGAAGACCGGCCTCCGTTCGAGGCGGCTAGGAGGTGATCCAGTCGGGGCTCGGGATTCCGCGATACGCCTCGCGCAACGCCGCCGACCACCGCTCGCGGATCATGCGAAAATACTCGTCGTCCTCGAAGATGCGACGGCGAAGCCCCACGCGCTGGTCGTCCGTGTGAATGACGGCGAGGTCCACCGGAAGCCCTACGCTCATGTTGCTGCGCAACGTCGAATCCATGGAGATCAGCGCGAGCTTGATGCCGTCCTCGATCGGCATCTCGTGTTTCACCGCGCGGTCGAGGATGGGCTTGCCGTACTTGTGCTCGCCGATCTGCAGATACGGAGACTCGGGCGTCGCTTCGATGAAATTGCCGGCAGCATAGATCTGGAACAGGCGCGCCGGTTTGCCGCGGATCTGGCCGCCTAGCAGCATCGAGACGTCGAAGCCCACGCTCTGCTGCTGCAACGACGGGCCGTCCACCTTCCATACCTCGCGGATCGCCGTGCCGACGAGCTGGGCGGCACGGAACATCGTCGGCACGTCGAGCAGGGTCTCGTTGGTGCCGTCCACTTCGATCCCTTCCGACAGAAGATTCACGACGGACTGCGAGACGGCGAGATTGCCCGCCGTGAGCAGCACGAGCACGCGGTCGCCGGGCGACTCGACGACGTGCATTTTGCTGAACGTCGAAACGTTGTCGACGCCGGCATTCGTTCGCGTGTCGGAGACGAGGACGAGCCCGTCGTGGAGATGAAGGCCTACGCAGTAAGTCATGCGGTCCCTGTAGTGTGACCCGAGGCATCGGGCAGCGGAAAGCGTGCGGTCAGGCGATGCAATAGAACGCCGTCACTGCTCACCCAAATACGAGACCTGCACACCCACCTCGAGCGCTTCGGCACCGTGGCCGCGGCGCACGCCCCGCACCGGAGCGGCAGACTCGTAGTCGAGGCCCACGCTCGTGCGCACGTGCCATTCGCCGGGAAGCACGCCGTTGGCCGGGTCGAACCCGGTCCAGCCGAGATCGACGTCGAACGCTTCCGCCCACGCGTGACCTGCCTGTTCGCGGACCAGCTGCGAGTGCGAAAGCCTTCCCTCGCTGTCGAGTCCGTCGACGCAGAGGTAGCCGCCGACGTAGCGCGCGGGAATTCCGAGCACGCGCGCAGCCGCGATGAAGACGTGCGCCTGGTCCTGGCACACACCGGTTCCGCCCTCGAGTGCCTCGGCTGCCGTGGTCGTCACACCGGTGCTTCCCTGCGTGTAGACCACGTTCTCGGAGACGAGGTCCATGAGTCGCCGCAGCACCGCTGTCGCCGACGGTTCCCTGGCGGCCTCCGCGGCGAGCCCGGCGATCGCGTCCGAGGGAAGCGTGAGCGGAGTCGTTCGAAGATACACTCCGAGAGGCAACGGCTCGGAGCCGCCCACGACGATGCCTTGTGTATCGGCCGTCTCGACGATCCCGTCGACGTCCACACTCAGGCTGTCGTGCACGTCGACCACCGTATGCACGTGGCTGTAGTTCCCGAAGCCGTCCTCGAAACTCGACAGGCGCCCCGGTCCGTACGTCTTCACGTTCCACTGTACGACGTCGAGCCCGCGGTACTCGCGCGGAGTCATGCGCAGCACCTGGGCCGCATAGTCGGCAGGAGCGTCGTAGCGATAGGTGGTCTTGTGGTGAATCGACAGTCTCAAGGGGGATACCTCAGGAAACGAGATAGAACTCGGCAATGTCGCGGCCGAGCAGGCGCGTGTCGTCGATGAGCTCGACCAGAAACTCGTGCAGACCTTCCTGGAAGATCGTCTGGATGCGGCCGAAACGAAGCTTTGCGTCGATCTCTCCGGCGAGGCGGTGACACTCGCCGCGCTTGCCGGCGTAGTGATCGGAAATGAGCTCGAGGTAGCGCGTGATCTGCGCGTAGCACGACCTTAGCGATCGCGGCATTTCCGGCCTCAGGATCAGCAGCTCGGCGACGTGCCACGGGTGAAGGCGGTCGTGGTAGACCCAGTGGTAACTCCGAAGCGCCGAGACGGCCCTCAGGATGGCCTGCCACTGGTAGTAGTCGAGTGCGCCGCCGACGCCGTCCGAAGCAGGCAGGAGAACGTGATACTTCACGTCGAGGATGCGCGCGGTGTTGTCGGCGCGCTCGACGTACGTTCCGAGCTGCGTGAAGTAGTAGGCATCGTTGCGCAGCATCGTGTTCGCGTACGCGCCGTGGAACAGCAGCGAGCGGTGCTTCACCCAGTCGAGAAAGACCGCGACGCGCTCGGACTCGAAGTCGCTGTCGCCAAACGCGCGCGCTCCCAGCCACGTCTCGTTGAGGGCCTCCCACATGTCGACCGTGAGGGCGGTGCGCACGGCGCGGGCGTTGCGCCGCGCGGTTTCGAAGCACGAGAAGATGCTCGAAGAGTTCGCGGGATCGCGCACGAGGTAGTGCACGGCGTCGCGCGAGCGCGGCTCGCGCGTGCCGTAGCGCTCGTAGAATCCTTCTGCGCAGCCGGTCGCGACGAGGGTGGACCACCACTCGTTGCCCGGATTGCCGATCGAGCGCGACATGCTCGCCATGCGGTGGCCGACCTGCAGCGTTCGCGCGGTGTTCTCGGCACGTTCCATGTAGCGGGCGAGCCAGTAAAGGCTGTCGGCGGTGCGCGCGAGCACGATTCAGCTTTCCTTTTTGTGCGACGGCGAGCCGGCCGGCGCGGATGGCGGGATCGCCGGTTGCGTCTGTGACAGCGAGGCCTGGACCTGCGCCATGCCGGGCGCGGCGTCGCTAAGCACCCAGGTATCCTTGGTGCCGCCTCCCTGGCTCGAGTTGACGACCAGCGAGCCGTCGCGCAGCGCGACGCGCGTGAGGCCGCCCGCGACGATGCGAACCTGCTTGCCGTAGAGCACGAAGGGCCTCAGGTCCACGTGCCTCGGGGCAATGCCCTGCTCGACGAAGGTCGGGCACGTCGAAAGCGCGAGGGTCGGCTGGGCGATGTATTCGTCGGGATTGGCGAGGATCTTGGTCGCGAACAGGTCCCGCTGCTCTTTCGTGGACGTCGGCCCGACGAGCATGCCGTATCCGCCCGAGCCCCTGGTCTCCTTCACGACGAGGTCGCCTAGGTGCTCGAGCACGTAGGCGAGGTCGTCCTTCTCGGCGCAGCGCCACGTGTGCACGTTGGCGAGGATCGGCTGCTCGCCGAGATAGAAGCGGATCATCTCGGGGACGAAGGGATAGATGCCCTTGTCGTCCGCGATGCCGGTGCCGACGGCGTTCGCCAGGGTGACGGCGCCCGCGCGATACGCCGCAAAAAGTCCCGGCACGCCGAGCGCTGAGTCGGCCCGGAAAGTGAGCGGGTCGATGAAATCGTCGTCGATGCGCCGGTAGATCACGTCGACGCGGCGCGGGCCCTCGGTGGTGCGCATGTAGACGAGGCCGCCGTCGACGAAGAGGTCGGGGCCCTCGACGAGCTCGATGCCCATCTCGTCGGCGAGGAAGGAGTGCTCGTAGTAGGCACTGTTGTACTGGCCGGGCGTGAGGAGAACGACGGTCGGCGAATGGCGGCACGCCGGCGGCGCTGCATCGCGAAGCGTCTCCAGAAGCTCTTCGGGATAGCGCGAGATCGGTACGATGCCGTGAGCCGAGACGAGCTCGGGAAAAAGGCGGATCATCGCCTCGCGATTCTCGAGCATGTACGAGACGCCCGAAGGCGTGCGGCAGTTGTCCTCGAGGACGTGGAACTCGTGCTCGCCGGTGCGCACGATGTCGATGCCGGCCACGTGCGTGAACGCGCCCGCGGGCGGCGTGAACCCCTGCATCTCGGGCCGGAAGCTCTCGTTGCCGAGGATGAGGTCGGACGGAATGCGTCCGGACTTCACGATCTCGCAGCCGTTGTAGGTGTCCTGGAGAAAGGCGTTGAGTGCACGCACGCGCTGGGTGAGCCCGCGCTCGAGCACCGTCCACGCCTCGCGGTCGATGATGCGCGGGATGATGTCGAAGGGGATGAGGCGCTCCGGGTCGCCGCCTTCGTTGTATACGGCGAACGTGATGCCGATGCGGCGGAACAGCACCTCGGCCTCGCGCGCCTTGCGCTTTCGTTCCTCGACGCTGGTGGCCGCGAGCCAGGCCGCGATCCCCTCGTAGGCCGCGCGAACGGTGCCCTGGCCGTAGTCGCCGGCGGTGGCCTCGCTGGGAACGGTCACGGCACCGGGCTCTCCCGGTGTCGCTTGCAGCCCCAGCTCGTCGAACATTTCGTCGAAGGCGGCGCGCCGGGTTCCCCCGGCCGGGCCTTCCTTGCAGGCTTCGTGCATTGGTCCTCGCGCGCGATTCAGCACGCTTCATGCCAGCGAGCCAAACGTCGTCCATCCGCGGAAACGACGCAGGAGCGCGGGCTGTTGCAGACTTGGCAGCGAGGGCGGTGCTCGCCGACCGGGCACTGCCTGTCGCATAGGCTCCGGTCCGGGAATGGCCGGGGGCGGTTTCCTGTACCGTTTCCCTGTACCGCATACCCCTGCCGCTTACGTGTCCCGGTCCCACGGGGAACGTGCCCGGGGCTGCGGAGTCTTGTTGCCCGGACTCGGGCGTGCGAGTTTCCGATGGACGGCCGGGCGGGGAGCGCGGCCTCGGACGACGGACGGCGGCAGGCCGTCCCAGGGGAATCCAGCCATGACCAGGACTTCGCGCGGCCTTGCCGCCTTCGTCACTACCGGTGCCGTTCTGCTCGCGATCGTGGGCCCCGGGGCCGCCGTCGCCTCCGGCACCGTGGTCCTGCGCGACGATTTCAACGGCTCGCAGCTCAACTCGGCCACGTGGGGAGTCGGCACCTGGAAGCTCGGACGCACGCAGCTCGGGAGCGCTCCGTTGATCACCGGCGGCATGGCGAGACTTCCGTTCACGAACTTCAGGCTCACCGGCTGCGAGATCTACTCGAAGCAGACATTCGCGCTCGCGAGCGGCGTCGAGTTCGAGGCGCGCGTGAGACTGAACAGCCTTCCGAAAGGACTCGTCACGGCGTTCTTCACGTACAACACGCAGGGCGCGCTTTCGGACGAGCTCGACATCGAGATCCTGAGCAAGCAGGTGGCGGCCTCGTCGGGCGGGGCGCCGGTACTCTTCACGACGTGGAACAACTGGGACGAGGCGCACCCCGCCTACGACGACGGTATCCACCACAAGTCGCAGACGGTCTTCATCCCCGGCCTCGACGTGAATCAGTTTCACACATGGGTGATCCGCTGGCTGCCGGGCCGCACGGAGTGGCTGCTCGACGGCGTGCTCATCGCCAGCCAGACGCAGGCCCAGCCCGATCTCGCGACGCCGATCCGCCTGAATTTCTGGGCGCCGGCGTCCGGATGGACGGACGCCTACGATTCGTCGCTCAAGTCGGTGAACAACAGGAAACAGGCGAAGACTTGGTATTTCGACGTGGACTGGGTGGAGGTGCGACGTCTGCCCTAGTCAGGAGCGTCGCTGCTCGTAGCGCATTCTCAACGTCGCGCTGCGCGCTCCTTACGGAAAGGAACTGGACTCGCCACTCGCCGGCTCGCGGCTCCGGGTGGAGGTGCGGCGGCTTCCTTAGTTAGTGGCGTCGATGCTCGGAGAGCCTTCTCAACGTCGCGCTGCGCGCTCCTTATGGAGAGGAACTGGACTCACCGCTCGCCAGCTCGCGGCTCAGGCTCGCCGCTCCCCCGCAACGACGCGAGGACGTTGTTCATCGACCGCGAGATGCTGGTGGGGTCGCGCTCGTTGTAGAAATACTTGTTCGTCGCCCGAAGCTCCGCGACTTCCGGCATCGGGGTTCCGTCGCTCTTGAGGAAGTACGTGCGCGGGATGTAGCGCCCGTCGAGCACGTACCTGGCTCCGAGGTCCCGATTCTCGGTTTCGTTGACGCGGATCATCACGAAGTTTTTGCTGAGCGCGACGACTCCCGGGTCGTGAAAGATGCCGCTGTAGTTGATGCAGTGCGGGCAGGTGTCGGTGTAGAAAATGAGACAGACCGGCTTGTTCGTGGATCTGGCCTCGGCCAGGCCGTCCTCGTAGCCTTTCCACGCCACCCCCGCGTCGTTCCAGTCGCCCCCGGCCATGGCCGGCGAGGCCAGCGCACAGAGGCTGATCGCGACGGAGACCGCCGCCGCCCGAAGTCCGGAAGCGATCGTGCCCCCGGCCGTGGACCGGGTCCTCCCCCAGGCAGATTCCCAGGACATTCGCATAGGTCGGTAACTCCTCGTCGGTTCGGAAATTCCAGGCTCGACTCTGGCCGAGCCTGGCGATTGTGTAAATATTCCGGCTCTGAAATTCGGTGTTGATGTCCGACCGAAGACCTTCCGCCAAGCCCTCGAGACAACCCGTTCCGTCTGCCGGTTCCGGCATGGACGAAGATTTCGCCGCTCTGTTCGAAGCCAGCCAGACGCGAGGCGCGACCGCGAGGAAGATTTCCGCCGGCGACCTGATTACTTGCCGCGTCATCGCGCTCGGCCAGTCGAGCGTTTTCGTGAGCGTCGGCGAGAAGGCCGAAGGCACCATCGACATCGCCGAGTTCCGCGATCCGGCCAGCGGCGACATCCGTGTCGCGGTCGGCGACGAGGTCCAGGCGACGGTCGTGGACGACGGGAGCCGTTCCGGCAGCGCGGTGCTCACGCGCATGCTCGGGCGCGGCGGTCACGCCGCGGCCGAGCTCGAGCAGGCGCTCGCGCTCGGAGTGCCTGTCGAAGGCCTCGTCAGCGGGGAAGTGAAGGGCGGCTACGAGGTGCATTTCGGAAGCGTCCGCGCGTTCTGTCCGGGATCGCAGATCGACCTGCGTCGCGGCGGAGATCGCCTGGCGAATTCCGACTACATCGGAAAGCGCTTTCCGTTTCGAGTGACCAAGGTCGAGAACGACGGCCGCAACGTCGTCGTGTCGCGACGCGCCCTCCTCGAGGAGGAAGCCGCCGTCGAAGCCGAGCGCACGTGGCAGAAGATCCACGCCGGTGCCGTGCTCGACGGAACCGTGCGGTCGATTCGCGACTTCGGCGCTTTCGTGGACCTCGGCGGCGTCGACGGCATGATCCACATCAGCGAGCTCGCCTACTCTCGCGTGAAGCACCCGAGCGAGCTGCTCCAGATCGGTCAGCCGGTGCGCGTGCAGGTGCTGCGCGTCGCCGACAAGGCCGACAAGGACGGCCGCCGGCAGATCGCGCTATCGCTGCGCGCGCTCGCCGAAGACCCGTGGGAGACGCTCGCCACGCGCTACCCCGTCGGATCGACGCTGCCGGGAAAGGTCACGCGCGTCGAAGCCTACGGCGCGTTCGTCGAGATCGCGCCCGGCGTCGAAGGTCTCGTGCACGTCTCGAAGCTCTCGCTCGACCGACGGCTTTCGCACGCACGCCAGGCCGCCACCGTCGGCCAGGACGTCGAAGTCACCGTGCTCGCCGTCGATCCTGCCGAGCGTCGCGTGAGTCTTTCGATGGTGGAGCAGACCCGCCAGGCCCGCGAAAACGAGGTCGCCGAAGATCGCCGCGACCAGGAGCGCTTCCTCACCGGCCAGGGAAAGTCCCAGTCGATGGGAACGTTCGCCGACCTCCTCGATCAGGCCCGCAAGAAGTAGCCGCGAACGAGCCACGCGCCCGTGGCGCGACCGCGGGAGAGCCGGCTACGCGTACTGCAGCTCAAGCGCCCGGCAGATCGGATTGGAGGAAACCTCAGCCTCGCGTCGAAGCAGGGATCTGTCGACCTGCACCCGGCGAAGGCTCACTTCGACCGACGGCCCGTTCGCGTCGACGATCGCATATTCCGCGTACGGCATGATCTCGGGCGCGCGCCCTCCCACGAATTCCTTGAACGGCATGCCGACGCTGCCTGGATTGACGAGCAGCTTGCCGTGGTGCTGCCGCATCATCTGGATGTGGGTGTGTCCGCCCGCGAGCACGGTCGCGCCGGTTTCGCCGAGGCAGCGGTCGAGCTCCGCCGCATCGGTCGTGGCAAGCAGGTCTTCCATGTGGGAACGCGGGGAGCCGTGAAAGAGCAGCGCTTCGACCCCCGGAGCGAGCTCGAGCGAGATGCTCGTCTCGAACGTGCGCAGGAAGTCGATCTCGCCCGGCGAAAGCAGGTCCCGGCACCAGTCGACCGCATTGACGACGATGGGGACCTCGGAGTAGGTCCGCATCAGATCCTCGTCGAACATGAATGCGTCGTGGTTCCCGAGGATGCAGCGGCATCCGATCTCGCGAAGTTTCGCGATCACTTCCTTCGGCCGCGGCCCGAGCGTGGCGACGTCGCCGAGGCAGACGATCTGGTCGACGTCCTGCCTGTCGATGTCTTCGAGTACGGTGGAAAGCGAGACGGCGTTGCCGTGAAGGTCGGAAATCAGCGCCAGACGCATGCTTCGGCGGTCCCCCTGGACGCCGGGCGGGACGATAAACCCCTCAGCGGGGGCTTAGCAAACCAATTGCACGGTCGCCTTTCCTCCGGTGCGACGGGGCTCACGAAGACCGCCGCAAGTGGCGCGTACGGCGATGGCCGGGAGCGGCCTCCCGGCCATCGTCGCACGGATGTCCCTCGGCCAGGGCCGAGCGGTTCGCTCAGCCGGCCGCGCTTGCGACCCCTTCGCGCTGCTGGATGCGCGAAATGTGGAGTGGGATCGGCTGCGGCTTCGGCGCGTCCTGCCCGTGGCTCGTGGACACCACTTCGTCTGCCAGGCGCGCGAGCCGGATCGTGGCCGCGGCAAGCGCGCTGCGAAGCTGGCGTGCGGCGTCGATGCGGCTCGCATCGACGTGGAACCCCCACGTCAGCTTTCTCGCATAGCTGAAGATCGCGATTCCGAGCCCCTGGCCGCGGAAGAGCGGCACGAGGGGGCACACGCCGCTCATGCGATGCTCGAACAGGTGGAGCGGAACCTGCGGGCCCGGAACGTTCGTCAGGATGAGATTGAAGACCTGCGTCGCGCCGGCCACGCTCTCGAGGCTCGAGAGCAGGCCGGGACTCAGCATGTTGGCGATGTTCTCGAGCAGGAACGCGCCCTGCGCGGATCCCGATGCCTTGCATTGGCGCGCCGAGGCTACGACGCGGTCCCAGCGTGCACGCAGTCCGTCCGCTTCCACCGGAAGGTCGATGAACATGCCGGCCACGCGATTGCCGAGCGTGTGCGTGGAAACGACCGACGGGCTTCCGCCGACGGGACAGTACACGCGAAGGTCGCGGCCGGGCAGCGCGGCGGCCGACGTTCTTGCGAATGCTTCGCTCACCAGCGTGAGGGCGACGTCGTTGACGGTACCGCCGAGGCGTCGGCCGATGCGCTTCACGTCGTCGAGCGGAACCGTCCACCAGAGGAAGCGCCGGTCCGTGCCGGTCGGCCGATCGAACGCGGTCGAAGTCGGCGGCCGCCACGACGCGCTCGCAAGCGAGCTTACGGCCGACACGAGCTCGTAGGCACCGTCGCGAATGAGCTCTGGCGATTGCACCGAGTTGCGGACCGCCGTCGTTGCCAGTTCGGCGGCACCGCTAAGACGCGCGTCGATGGCGCCTCCGATCAGCTCCAGCGTGGTCGGCTCGCGCCGCGGCCGCCATGCGCGCGGCGTCTCCGGGATCGAGAACGGTTCGGCGCCGAGGATGGCCGTGAGCAGCGCGGCGCCGCCGAGGCCGTCGGCGAGGCAGTGGTGGGTCTTGCAGGCGAGCGCGAACCCGCCGCCCGGAAGGCCTTCGATCAGCCAGATTTCCCAGAGAGGGCGGCTGCGCGAGAGCGGCTGGGAGAAAATCCAGGAAACCGTCTCCTCGAGGTGCCCGGGAGACGCCGGGGAGGGCAGCGAGACGGCGCGGACGTGATCGGCGATGCGAAAGTCCTTCGAGTCCACCCATACCGGATGGCCTTCGAAAGGCACTCGCATGAGACGCTGGCGGTAGCGCGGAATGAGGGAGAGGCGTGATTCGACGTGAGCGCGAAGGCGACGCAGCGTGACGCGGCGCTCGCCGGCGCGCGAATCCTCGAAGAGGCAGACCGCGCCGATGTGCATAGGGGAACTTTCGGTTTCGGTGTCGAGAAAAAAGCTGTCGAGGGCGCTGAGCCGATCGAATGTACTTTCCACGTGCATCCTCCTCGCGAGTGAGCGCGAAGTTGAGCGATCTGCGTAGGTCTTTGGTTGCGGGGCGGCGGCGGCCGTCGTCCTGACGAGTCGCTCGCGTCCGTGGTCGGGTGATTGGCGCAGCCGGGTCGAGCGAAAAGCGTGCCACGAAGCTCGCGCGCTTGTTGTTTGGTTACGCGTTTCTGGAAGAGCCGCAAAAAAACGATTTGCGTGCAGCTTTGCGACGGCGGTCGAAATCAATGCATGCGAGTCGCATTTCGGCGCGGCGTGATCGAAACGCCGCGTACGTCTCAACGCAGGCTGAGGTCGAAGGGCAACCGGGCGTAGATCCCACGTGGGTCGTTGAACTCGGTGACCGCAGCGACGGTCCGCAGCGCCTCACGTACGAGCGTGCCGCCCTTCGCCTTCGCTTCGTCGCGTCCCTTTCGCTCGAACACGTCGGCGATCGATTCCAGCAGCTTGCGGCGCTTCGGGTACTCGACGACGCTGAACTCCTCTCCGACGGCCGCCTTCGAGGCGGCGAACGCCATGGCTGCGTCGAGCCCGCCGAGCTCGTCGACGAGCCCCAGCCGGGCCGCTTCGCTGCCCGACCAGACGCGGCCTTCGGCGATCTCTTCGACGACCTTGCGGTCGAGCTTGCGAGATTCGGCCACCTTTTCGAGGAACTGGGCGTAAATCCAGTCCACGCTCTTCTGGATCAGCTCGAGCTCTTCGGTGGTCTTCGGTCGCGTGATCGTGGCGGCATCCGCGAACCGTCCGGTCTTCACCGTCTCGAACCCGAGCCCGAGCTTGTCGGTCGCGAGGTCCTTCACGTTGAAGAGCAGGCTGAATACCCCGATCGAGCCGGTGATGGTCGTGGGCTCGGCGAAAATCCGGTCGGAATACGTGGAGATCCAGTAACCGCCCGATGCGGCGATGCTGCCCATCGAGACGACGACAGGCTTGTCCTGGCGAATGAGCTTCAGTTCGCGCTGGATCGCTTCGGAAGCCGACACGCTGCCGCCCGGACTGTTCACGCGCAGCACGACGGCTTTCACGCTGTCGTCGCGACGGATCTCGCGCAGGTCGCGCGCCACCTTGGCGCCCCACACGACGCCCTCCTCGCCGCCGCTTCCGTCCACGATCGCGCCTTCGGCGTAGACGATGGCGATCTTCTGGTAGCCCTTCGGCGTGGCCACGGGCGAATCCGGCGTGGGACGGCGCGCGGCCAGGTGGGTGTCGGGAACCAGCGGCGCATACGACGCCATCGACACCTGCCGGAAGCTCTTTTTCACTCCCTTGGCGCCCGTCGAGGCGCGCAACTCGTCGAGGATCTCGTCGGCGTACGCGATACGGTCGACGAGGCCGGACTGCTTCGCGATCTCCGGCCGGATCAGCCCCTCGCTGTCTACGGCCTTCTGAAGCATGCCGGGCGCGAGCTTTCTCGAGTTCTCGATCGAGCGCGCGAGCTCGGACCAGAGATCGTCGAGCAGCTTCTGGGTCTGCGCCCGACTCTCCGGGCTCATGTCCTTCCGCGTGTAGGGTTCGACTGCGCTCTTGTATTTCCCGACGCGCGTCACCTGAACGCCGATGCCGAGCTTCTCGAACGCGCCCGTGAAGAACATCGGCTGGGCTGCCAGCCCGGGAAGCAGGATGGCGCCGAAGGGATCGACCGAAAGCTCGTCGGCCGCCGACGCCAGATAGTATTCGCGCGTGCCGGCGAACGTGAGCCACGCCTTCACCGGTTTGCCGGCGGCGCGGAACTGTCCGATCGCCTCGCGAATCTCTTTGAGTGCGGCGTAGCCGGTGCCGCCACCGAGCGAAGGCTCGACGCCGTTCAGGTAGAGCCCTGCGATATCCTCGTCGACGGCGGCCGCCTGCAGCGCGCGCGTCACGCGCCTTACCTGCAGCACGTGGGAGGGCGAGTCGCCGATCGCTTCGGCGAGCTTGTCGAGCCCCTCGTTCTGGAGCGGCGCATCCTGGAACTGATCCGAAAGGTTGAGCACGAGCCACGAGCCATTCTCGACGGGACGCGGTGCCACCTGCCGCGTGGAGAAGCCGCTGACGAGCAAGGCGAGCCCGATGGCGACGGCGCTCGCGACGACGGAGAACGCCGCCAGAGTACCGAAGAACGATCCGAAGAAGGTCTTGAACATGGCCTGGAGCGCAGCCGTCCCCCGGACCGCGCCGGCAAACGTGCCAGGCAACGAACGGTCCGCCTTGAAAGGCGCGTGTCACTTTCGACGGTGACTCCCGCGTGGGGGAATGTAAACCCCGGTTGCGGGGAACTTCAGGTCCGCGGGTGGTCGAGGATGGCCCGGACGAGACGAATCACGTCGCGGCCGGCCTTTTCCTTTTCTTCGTCGGCGAAGCCGCCGGCGGCGAGCAGCCAGGGCTCGAAGACGAGCCAGCCGAAGGCCACCGCGCCGAGAAACGCGGCAACCACGCGCGGATCGGCTCCCTCGAGCCCGCGGCGCTGGGACTGCATCTCGCGGATGAGATCGATGGTCTTGCCCATCGTCGGAAACGTGCGCTGCATGTGATCGACGGGCTGGCCGTCGAGCATCGTCCGCGCGATCAGCTTCCAGTAGGTCTCGCGCTCGCGCACGGCGCGGAAGAAGCGCAGCAGCACCTCGCTCTCGTCGCCTTCCTGGTCGACGGACGAGATCTCGGCGCTCATGCTCTCGAGCACCTCGCGCAGAAGCGCTTCCTTCGTACGGAAGTGACGATGGATGAGGCCGTTGTTGACGTTGGCCTTCGAGGCGATCTCGCGCGTGGAAACCGCTTCGGCGCCTTTTTCGGCGAACAGCTCGGCGGCAGCTTTCAGCAGCGCGTCGCGGGTAGGAACGCGCTCGTCGACTGTGTCCTCGTTCGACACGCTCATGTTTTCGGCTCCCCGCAGCATCCGTTTCCGTCCCCACGAAACCGCGATGCCGCCGTGACTGTCCCCTCAGAGGAGCGACGGCGTCCCACCCGAAGCGCCGTCGTCAGTCGCGCGGCAGCGGACGCCACCTCTTCACGACTGCGCCAACGTTGCTCCTTTGGCGAGGCTGCGGCAATAGCGCGGCGCGCCCGATTCATGCAGCGCAGTGCGTCGTGACGCGGCCGCGGGGCCTCTCGAAAGCTCAGCGTGGGAGCTTGTTCAGTGCTTCGCGGGCGGCAGCGAAGTCGGGCTGGAGAGCGAGTGCAGCCTGGAACTCGCGGCGCGCCTCGGCGACCTGGTCGGCGTGGAAGCGAGCGATCCTGAGGCCGTTGCGGTAGTGGCGGCGCGCGGGGTCGTTCTCCGACTCGGCCGCAGCGATGTATTCGGACTCCGCTTCCGCCACGCGGCCCATGCGCGCGTACACGCGGCCGCGGTTGGCGTGCCCCACCGTCACCAGGCCCTGCTCGATCGCGCGCGTGTAGGCGCGGATCGCGTGCTCGTCCTGTCCGAGCCGGTCGTAGACCACGCCGCAGTTGTTGAAGAGTTGCGCGCTGCGGCCGGGCTGCTCGAGCTGGGAATCGCATGCCGCAACGGCCTCGTCGAAACGGCCCGCGTTCGACAGCGCCGACACGTACAGGCGCCAGCCGTCGCCGTTGTCGGGCGCCGCCCGCACCTCGGCAGCGAAGAGCGTCTCGGCGCTGAGCCACTCGCGGTTGCGCTCGAGCGTGAGGGAAAGCCCGGCCGCGAGAAGCGGCAGGGACAGCGCAGTCGCCAGCCCGATTCCGCGGCGAGTGGCGACGGCAACGAGGCCGACGGCGAGCGCAATCGAAAGGGCGACCGACGGCAGGTACGCGACGCGCTCGCCGACGAGGAGCGAGTTCTGGAGCTTGATCACGGCCTCGCCGCCGAGCTGCAGCGACTCGCCCAGCGCGGTGAACACGCGCGTGGACGGAAGAAGCGCCACGTAGAAGAACGCAACGGCGAACGTGACGACCGGCGCGGCAATACGCGCCAGGAACGCTCCCCCGAGCAGCAGGGCGTGGACCAGGATCGTCAGGACGACGCCATCGCCCGTGAAGTCTTCGTACGACATGCGCAGCGGCCACGGCCACACCATCATGCGTGCGTACTCGCGCAGCACGGCGGCCGAGTACGAGATGCGCGACATCAGGTCCTGCCCGGTCTCGACGCCGAGCCCCGGTCCTACGGCCTGTACCTGGCTCGACAGGCCGTGCTGCCTCAGCACGAAGTACTCGGCGAGCGGGATGGCGAGAACGGCCACGGGAACGAGGAGGCGAACGCGCGCAGCGAGGGGCTTGTCGCCGTGCACGAACCACAGCATGAGCGCGGCGAGCACCGGCAGCGTGACCGCGCTCTCGCGACTGAGAAGCCCGGCGAGGTAGAGGACAGCCGCTGTTCCCCACGCGACCAGCGGCCTGTCCTCGTGCCAGCGCAGGATCGCCCAGAGCGCCGCCACGACGCTGATCGTCGCCAGCACTTCCGAGCGGTTGAACACCGAGTCCACCGCTTCCGTGTGAATCGGATGCACGGCGAACACGGCGGCCCCAAGCGCCGCAGGCCAGATGATCGCCGCAGGCCAGACGTGCGTAGCTACCAGCAGCTCGAGGACGAGAAGAAAGACGAACAGGCTCGCGATCGCGTGCAAAACGACGTTGGTCGCGTGGTAACCGCTCGCGTCGCGGCCGAACATGGCCCCGTTCACGGCGATGCTGAGGATCGTGAGCGGCCGGTAGGTGCCGGCCGGCGACCCGGTCGAGGCCCAGGTGTCCTCGCTGAAGATCTGCGCGAGCGACGACGAGGAGAGATCGTGGCGCGCGGGGACGAAGAAGGCGTCGTCGTGCACCGTCGCCGGCGAAATCGAGTTCACGTAGGCGAGCGCCGCGAGGACGGCGACGGCGGCGCCGGCGATCGCAGTCAGCATCGAAGTCGTTTTCCGATTCCGCCGGTGGGACCGGGGCGTCGGGTTCAGGCGGGCCTTCGCCGATTCCGTGTCCGTCCCGGTGATTGCGACCGATGGAGGCGCGACCTCGCGGCCCTGGGCGGCTCCGCTGTCCGACGCCGGTTCCCGCCGTCCTTGCGCAGCGTCGGTTTTGCCGCGCTGCTTTCGACTGTTCCTGCGGCTCACCGAGCTCCCCGTTTCGCGAGCATAAGCGGTTCATCCTCTCGGAGCCACAGGCAGGGGCGCGATGCCCAGTGCGAGGATTGAACCTCGCCACCGACGCCGGTATGCAAATTGATTGTGCGGGTAGGACGGCCGTACAGGGCAGGAGTGGCGGTGGTGGTGATGCTGGCGTGCGCCGTTGCGTACGGCTGCTCCGACGACGGTCGCGCGCAGAATTTCGACGGCCCGTGGGTTCGCCACACCATCGACGACAACGGTCACGGGGCCGACGGTGTCCGGATAGCCGACGTCAACGGCGACGGACTTCTGGACGTGACGAGCGGCTGGGAAGGCGACGGACAGACCCGCGCCTACCTTCATCCCGGTCATCGCTCGGCCGGCGATCGCTGGCCTGCCGTCACGGTGGGGGTGACGCCCGACGTCGAGGACGCGGTGTGGGCCGACATCGACGGCGACGGGCGCATGGACGTCGTCAGCAGCTCCGAAGGCACGACGCGCCTCGTCTACGTGAGCTTCGCACCCTCCGATCCTGCCGATTTCCTCGATTCCGACGCCTGGACGACCGAGCCGATTCCCGCGACCGCGGGCCGCTTCTGGATGTATGCCGCGCCGATGGACGTGGACGGCAGGAACGGCATCGACATCGTCGTCGGCGCCAAGCGCGGCGACGCCATCATCGGCTGGCTCGAGTCGCCGGAAAATCCGCGCGATCTCAGTGCGTGGACCCTGCACGAGATTTCCGCTGCCGGCTGGGTGATGTCCATCGACGTGTTCGACATGAACGGCGACGGGTTCGACGACCTCCTCGTGAGCGATCGCGCGAGCTCGCCGGTCAACGGCGTCCGCTGGCTCGAGCATCCGCGCGAGGCGCCAGCGCTCAGGCAGCCGTGGACGAATCACCTGATCGGAGCCGAGCACCGCAGCCCGACTTTCATCGACGCGATCCTGGGCGACGACGGGCTACCGAAAGGAGTGATCGTGCCGAGCGGCGGCGAGCGCCTGACGCTCTTCGAGCGCGAGAATCCCGAAGCGAACCTCTGGAGCGAGACGAAGCTGCCGTATCCTCACCGCCTCGGCACGCCGAAGTCGGCCTCGGTCGGCGACATCGATCTCGACGGCATCGACGACGTCGTGGTGGCGACGACGAACCTCAGCGGCTGGGACGAAGGCATCATCTGGCTTTCGCAGGCGGTCCTTCCTGAAAGCGATCCCGTCAAGCACGGAGTCAGCGGCGCGCAGGGACAGAAATTCGACCGCACCGAGCTCGTCGATCTCGACGGCGACGGGGATCTCGACATCCTCACCACCGAGGAGATCGAGGACCTCGGGGTCATCTGGTACGAGAACCCTCTGCTTCCGGCCGCGGACGATTCGGCCGAGTAGCGTACCCACACTCCCTTCTCGCATCGCCCGCGGCGTGGTGATCTACCGCCGTCGTGGCACCGAAGACCCAGAACGCGACCGAGTACGCGTGCCAGGAATGCGGACACCGCCAGGCCAAGTGGGACGGCAAGTGCCCGGCCTGCGGCCGCTGGAACACGCTGTCCGAGGAACGCCGTCGCGCGGAGCCGTCTGCGAAAGGCCGCCAGGCGGCAGGGATTCTCGGTGTCGCGAGCGCTGCGCAGGCCGCGACGCTGCGCCCCCTTGCCGAAATCGAAGGCGACGCGGCGGGCGAGCGCATCGCGACCGGCATCGGCGAGCTCGACCGCGTGCTCGGCGGCGGCCTCGTCGCAGGCTCGGCGGTGCTGGTCGGCGGTGAGCCCGGAGTCGGCAAATCCACGCTCGCGATCCAGTTCGCAGCCGGCATCGCGTCGGGCGGCTCGCCGGTTCTTTACGTCAGCGGCGAGGAAGCGGCGCTCCAGGTCCGGCGCCGCGCCGAGCGGCTTGGCCTTCCTCTCGACAGAATCCTCGTGCTCGCCGACATCGACGTCGACGCGATCCTGCGCGCGATGCGCGACGCGCGGCCGGCGGCCGTCATCGTCGATTCGGTTCAGACGATTCGCACTCCGCGCATCGAGTCGGCTCCCGGCTCGGTGTCGCAGCTTCGCGAGGCGACGGCCGAGCTCATCACCGGCGCGCGCACGCTCCACTCGGCGCTGTGGCTCATCGGCCACGTGACGAAGGAAGGTGCGGTCGCGGGGCCGCGCGTGCTCGAGCACATGGTCGACGCCGTGCTCTACTTCGAAGGCGACCAGCACGGCGCGTTCCGGATCCTGCGCGCCGTGAAGAACCGCTTCGGGCCGACCGGCGAGCTCGGTGTCTTCGAGATGCAGGGCACGGGGCTGGTCGAGGTCGCCAATCCCTCGCAGGTGCTGGCCGGGCAGGCCGGGCGCGAGGCTCCGGGATCGGTCATTTCCGCCTGCATCGAAGGCAGCCGTCCCCTGCTCGTCGAGCTGCAGGCCCTCGTCTCGCCGAGCCATCCGGGCGCCGCGCGGCGCACGACCGTAGGCGTGGACCATGCGCGCGTCGCGATGCTCGCCGCCGTGCTCGAGAAGCACCTCGGGCTTTCGATGGTCAGCCAGGACGTATTCGTGAACACGGCCGGCGGCGTGCGCATCGACGATCCGGGCGTAGACCTCGCGATCGTCGCGGCGCTGGCGTCGAGCTATCTCGACAAGGCGATCCCGCGGCGCACGCTGGTGCTCGGCGAGGTCGGCCTCACGGGCGAGGTGCGGCCGGTTCCGCAGCTTCGCGCGAGGCTGCGCGAGGCCGCCCGCCTCGGATTCACGCGCGCCGTCGTCGGCGCGGAGGACAGCGCGAAGCTCGCCGACGCGGGTCTCGAGGTGCATCCGGTCGCGAGCGTTGCGGAGGCGTGGGACGCGTTGCGCTAGCGAGCGCCGACCGCGACCGTCCGACTGCGAAACCCGCGGGCGCCCAACGCTTGAGCAGCAACATGCCCTCGAAGCGGGCAGGCCGCGCTGCCGTGACGTGCTTCGCCGCGAGCGGGCGCGGCGAAGTCCCGTAATTCTCAACGGATCTGCGCCCCCGGGCGCATGGCATTCTTTCTGCTATCCCCAACGCAACCGTCCGTTTCCCGTGTTTGGGTTCCGGGAGACGGTCACCGGGAGCCCACCCGATGACGGTGACGGGTTGCGGTGGCACGCAGGTTAGGAAGGCAGCCGGCGTGCCCGTTAGCGACTTGTCCTGAGCCGATCAGAGGTGGAAGGCGGCGCGCAGGCGGAATGGTCCCCCGTCGGCGCGCCGTCGCCCGTTTCTCCCGTAGGAAAAATCGGGGCCGGGGACCAGACACCCGGGGGAGGGGCCGGTCCCCAGCCCACCCCCGGTGCCCCGGGTGCGGCCCCGCATTGTGGGGGGGGGGGTGGGTAGGCGGGGGCGAAGTGGGATCGGACCGCCGCGCGGTGGGGGTTATTGGACGGTGGGGGCGCTTTCGCCCAGCAGGGGGCGGAGCTGGGCGAGGTCGTAGGCGATCTCGTCGTTCTCCTGGAGGGCGCGCTTGCGGGACTCGATGAACTGTTTGAGCGCTTCCTGCTCGCGCGCGCTCTCGAGCTCCTTGATCTGGTCTTCCTTGACGGCGTCGAACGCGTCGCGCGTCGCTTCCGTGATGCTCTCGCGCACGAAGATGTAGGCCTTCTCTCCCGCGATGAACGAGCGGCCGAGCGCGTCTCCGTCCTTGGCCGCGGCGAATGCGACTTCCGAGAGCCCGGGCACCGAGCCGACGCCCGCGATGAAGTTGGCGTCGCCGCCGACGTTGTCCGCCGTCTTCACCTCGAGGTTGTTCTCCTCGGCGATCTGCTGGAGCGAGGTGCCGGACTTGGCCTTCTCGAGCAGCTCGTCGGCACGCTTGCGCGCGAGGTCGAGCGACTCCTGCGCGCGGAACTCCGCCTCGACGTCGGCGCGGACTTCTTCGAGCGGCGGCACGCGCGACTCTTTCCGCTCGACGAGGGCGACGATGTAGTAGTCGTTGCCGACCTTGACGGGCGGCGAGACGTCGCCGGGATTGGCGAGCGCAAACGCCGCCGAGACGAACGCGGGCGCGGGCCCGAGGCCCGGCACGATGTCGCCGTCGTTGAAAGAGGGCGTCTCCTCGATCTTCGCCCCGCGCGCGTTGGCGACGTCGTCGAGCTTCGCGCCGCCCGAGAGCTTCTCGGAATCTTCGGCCGACTGCTCGAAGACCTTGTCGACGGCCTTCTGGTTCGCGAGGGTCTGCCGGACGCTGTCCTTGACGGCGTCGAACGGCTGGATGCCGGCCGCCTTCTTCTCGTAGACCTGGATGATGTGGAAGCCGAAACCGCTCTCGACGATGTCGCTCGTCTTGCCGGCTTCGAGCGAAAACGCTGCGGCGTCGAACTCGGGCACCATGCGCCCGCGCGGGAAGAGGCCGAGGTCGCCGCCCTTGGCCGCGCTGCCCGGATCCTCGGACTCGGTCTTCGCGATCTCCTCGAAACTGCCGCCATCCGCGAGCTGCTTCTGGATGCCTTCCATCGCCGCGCGCACGGCCTTCTTCTGGTCTTCGGTGGCGTCCTTGGCGACCTTCTTCAGGA
>CAYYVZ010000018.1:0-21441 GCA_964475235.1 uncultured Myxococcales bacterium
TGCGGCGGCGGCGACGATCTCGATGATCTCGGCCGTGGTCATCGACTCGAGCACGCGGCCGCGTGCTCGGCCGGCTTCGCGCACGGCCTGCTCGAGTCCCGCGGCCGTCGAAGCCGACGCATTCGGGGAACCTGCGCCCTCGCCGGCGGGACCCGTGTGAAGCCGGTGCGGAACGTTGCGGAGACGGCCCGAGGAATCGCCTGGGGAATCGGCTGGGAATGTCTGCTTCACGAAGCTTCTCTCGCCTGGCCCGCCGTTAGCACGGAAAGTCTCACGGACACAAAACCGACATGAGCTGGCTGCAGCCGCGTGCTTCGGCCCCGCCGGCGCGCCCGAGGACGTCGAATCCGCGGCCTTTCGCCATGCCGATGTCGAGTGTCTGCACGGCTGCAATGCTCTCCATGTTCGCGAGGTCCACGTGCCTCAGGATTCCGCGCTCGCCACGCGCCACCGGCTCCAGCGTTGCGGGATCGACCACCAGCGTTCGCGTCCATGCCGGTCCGACTTTCGCGCGCGGCTCGAGGCTTCCCGACCAGCGCGAGTGATACGCGTCCTCGTAGAACTGCGAGAGCAGCTCCGTCATGCCGTACTCGCCCACGCATAGGTAGGCGGGAATGTGCAGGAACCTCCACGCGGCCTTGAGGATTCCCGCCCGCGAGAGGGTGCGTCCGCCCTTGTTGCCGCCGGTATCGACGAGGCGGCTGTCGGCAGGAAGGCGAAGCGCGAGCTTGCGCGAGCGGAGCGCCTCGAAGACCGCCGTGATGGCCGAGCTGAGCGCGAGCACGAGCACGGGCCGAGTCGAAGCGGTCGCCGCTTCCAGCCATGCGACGGCTGCATCGACGTCGAGACGGCCGTCGGCGTCGAACGGCTGCACTGTGGCGCCTTCGGCCGCCACCGCGTCGGCGACGAATCCGAACATGTGACCGAGCGACGACGCCGGATGCGAGACGGCGAGCGGGCCGAGCACGAGCACCGACATCGGGCCCGGCGTGTCCGGCAGCACCATCGCCGAGAAGTGCGCGACCGAGGACCGCCGGTAGACCTCGTAGCTGCGCGCGCTCACCGAATGCCGGCTGCGCCGCCCTTCGCCCTGCGTCGTACCGCTGCTCAGGAACTCCGCGGCGCCGCTCGGCGTGCCGAGGTCTTCCTTGAAGAGGTCGGCCGGCGCGGCCGGGATGCGGCTCCAGTGATCGACGTTCGAGGGGGCGCCGCCGCGCAGCTCGCAAAGCCGCCGGTAGAGCGGAACCGAGTCGTACTGATGCGCGAAGACCTCCAGCGCGACCCGGTTGAACTCGTCGTCGCCGACGACACGGCCGGGCTCGGCGATGCACGCGTCGATCAGGCGCTCGGCGATGCTCCCGGCGCGATCGGGCGTCACAGGCGGGACCGTCGCATTGCACTGCCCGCCGCCGGAGCTAGCCTTGCCGCGTGAGCACCCCCGGCGAAGAAGTCGACATCGAAGAGCTGTTCTACGAAGGCAGCGACCTTCACGGCGAAGGACGTCACGAAGAAGCGTTGGCCTGTTTCGATCGCTGCCTGGCGATCGACCCGGATTACGTCGATGCGCTTCTCGGCAAGGCGATGGTGCACCTCGGCCGCAAGCAGTTCGACGAGGCCATCGAGCTGGGAAAGCGCATCGTCGAGCTCACGCCGGACGACGTGCTCGCGCATACCAACCTGTCGGTGTTCTACCAGCGCGCCGGACGCATCCCCGAAGCCGAGGAGGCCGCGGCGAAAGCGAAGGTGCTCGACTGGAAGCGCACGATCGGCGGGACCGGCGGGGCTGGCGGGAAATCCTGACAAACGGAAGGGGCCGGACTCGCGAGGAGACCGGCCCCTGATTCCGGGGAATCTCCGCAAACCTTACTGGGCAGCGGCGGGTGCAGGCGCTGCGGCAGGAGCAGTCGCCGGAGCAGCCGCGGCGGGAGCAGCGCCCGCCTGCGCGGTCTTCAGGGTCTTGTCGCAGACTTCCTTGTCGCGCGTGAGCTTGGCCATCTTCGTGCTGAGCGTTTCGCGCTCGTTTTCGAGATCGACGATGCGGTCCTTCTTCTGCTTGACCTCCGAGCGCAGCTCGACGGCGTCTCCGTACTGGAGGTAGCCCGCAACGTAGCCGGAACCGAACAGAGTGATGGCGATCGCGAGGCGCGAAGCCGCCTGCCA
Source organism: uncultured Myxococcales bacterium (assembly GCA_964475235.1). GTDB lineage: Bacteria > Desulfobacterota > Binatia > UBA1149 > CAITLU01 > DATNBU01. The sequence goes on from CAYYVZ010000018.1 coordinate 2,161, forward strand.
GGTCTTCTCTTTCAGTTCCTCTTGCGGGGTCTTGCTCAGGTCCGTCATGTGTCCTCCTGGGGAGCGAGGGCCCTGGGTGGCGCCGCTCGATAGCCGGGGCCTATAGCAAAGCGCCGGACCACGTCCAAGCACGCGGGCCGTCTCGAAAGTCCGGCGTCGGGACCCTGCTCCGGTTGCCCTCGGCAGCCTTCGCAGCGGGCGCTTGTCGAAGGCACCGATGCATTCCGGCAGCCGCGCCGGCCTCCTTTGCGCGCCGGTTGCGGGCCGGCCGCGCGACCTTTACGGTCGCCGCTTTCGCGAAGGGGACGAAAGGATGACGACGACGAGCGGTGCTGGAGCCGGAGCGGGCGCCGAAGGCGGCGATTGGGTGCTGGTGCTGGGCGCCTCGAGCGGCTTCGGCTCGGCCGTGAGCCGCGCGATGGCGGCTCGCGGGCTGAACGTCTGCGGCGTGCATCTCGACCGGCGTTCGACGATCGCACTCGCCAACGAGACGCGCGAAGCCTGCGAGGCGCAGGGCGTCCAGACCCTCTTCTTCAACGCGAACGCGGCCGACCCCGAGAAGATCCGCGCGATCGCCGGCGATCTCGCAGCGAGGTGCGGGCCGGGCCGGCTGCGGCTGCTGTTTCACTCGCTCGCGTTCGGCGCACTCTCTCCGCTCGCGGGCGCCGACGCGAAGTCGTCGGCGACACCCGCACAGATCGCGATGACGTTCGAGGTGATGTCGAGCTCGCTCGTCTACTGGACCCAGGAGTGCGCGTGGCGCGGGCTGCTCGGCGAAGGCTCGCGCGTGCTCGCGATGACGTCGGCCGGATCGACCCGGGCGATGCCGTCGTACGGCATGGTCTCCGCGGCCAAGGCCGCGCTCGAAGCGTTCGTGCGTCAGCTCGCCGTCGAGCTCGGACCGCGCGGCATCGCCGTGAACGCCCTGCGCGCCGGCGTCACCGACACCCCGGCGCTACGCAAGATCCCCGGCCACGAACGCATGATCGAGCTCGCGACAGGAATGAATCCAGGCGGCCGTCTCACGCACCCCGACGACGTCGCCTCGCTCGTAGGCCTTCTGATCCAACCCGAAGCACGCTGGCTCACCGGCTCCGTCATAGCCTGCGACGGCGGCGAAGACGTCGCCGCGTCCTAGAAAAACCCGGAAAGAATTGGGGGGCGGCTGCCCGATTGCCGCGTCTGGATGTTCGCCCTTCGCCAGCTCAGGGCTCACGGTGAAAGGCCCCGTCCACGTGTGACAGGTAGCCGTCCCCTTCCCGCGCTTCAGGTCTGGATGAAGTTCGGTGGCGGAATCACGACCGGCTTCGGAGTAGGCGCGCGCACGACGCCCTTGCGTACTTCGCCGCCGCTACCGCCGATCATGAACCGCTTCGGCACCTGGCCGGTCTCCGCGTAGTGGTCGTGCAGGCGAATCAGCGCGAGGCAGATGCCCATGATGATGTAGAAGAAGTCGTGGTACCACATGTCGGCGAAGAACGAGAAGAACAGGAAGCCGAGCAGCACCGTTCTCATCGCCGCGACCAGCCAGCCGAGACGCATCGGTCCGTAGCGCGCCTCGTATTCCCACTGGATTCCGTGAATGCGCCGGTAGGTCCACGCGAACAGCCACATGTAGAGCAGGAAGGCCACGAGCCCGCCTTCGGCGAGCGCCCATAGATACGAGTTGTGCGGCGGGCCGACGACACCGAAGGGGTCGGTGATGGCGCGCTCGCTTTCGAAGTTGCCGATGCCGACGCCGAACACCGGGTAGTCGAACCATACGCGCGCCGCGGACTGGGCCGTTCGGAAGCGGCCTCCGGCCGAGCCCAGAGCCTCGAAGCCCTCTTCTTCGAGAACCTCCTGGCGAACGCCGATGCGCCCGAGTCGCTCGGCGGTCTGCTCCGGCAGGAAAATGTCGGCGACGCTCGTCTGGTAGGCGAACTGAACGACGATCAGCAGGCTGACCATCAGGAAGCCGATGATCTTGCGGTACGTGAAGCGCCCCTCGAGCATCACGATGAGGATGAAGAAGAGAAGGTTGAGGATGCCCGAGCGCGACCCTGTCAGCGGGATCATCAGGGCCGTCAGCGCCGTGACCGCGCCCCATACCGGATACCAGACGGGTCTCTTGATGGCCCTCCTCGCGTACCAGAGAAGTGTCAGGCCGAAGAGGGCGAAATACGCCAGCTTGTTCGGATTCCTGCCGGCGTAGAGCGCTCCGCCGGCTTCGCCCAGGGTTCGAAGGCGGCCCGTTCCCCAGCCTGCGATGCCTTCGCCGGTGCCGACGCTGAAGTACGTGAACAGAAGAGACGCGACGATGATCCCGACCACCGACTCGAGGTCCCGATTGGTGCGGATGAAGAACACGAACAGCACGAGGAAAACGAAGCGCGTGAGAAACTTGGCTGCGGCGTCGCGCGTAGCGAACAGCGCGGGGCCCTGCGCACGGCGGCTCGACTCGATCTTTTCCTGCGCCGTCTGCTGCACGTACTCGTTGGTGCCCGTGTAGTACGAGCCCGAGACGATCATCGACCCGACGATGACGGCGGTAATGAGAAAAGGCTTGAAGCGCAGCAACCACCAGCTCCGGTCGCGCAGCATCTCGTAGAACATGAGAGGCAGCAGCAGGAGCCCGAGGACGTTGTTGATGGTCAGGTTGCCGACGCCGCGCAGGAAGGCGGGGTACGTGAAGAGGAACGTCGTCATCAGGATGAACACGCCGATGACGGGGCGGCGAACGACGAGGATGGTGCCGAGCACCGCGATCATGCCGGCGACGAGGAAAGACCCGCTACCCGTCCACGCGGTGATGTAGGAGGCGAGGAGCAGACCGAGGAAGCCCGCCGCCATCGCGATCCGCGCGAAGGGATTGCGCGCCACCTCGGCGCGGCCGTTCATGGATGCCATCATCTGGTCGCTACGCTCAGTCGCTTCGCTCTCGTCGAGCGTTTCCGATCCGGCCCGGTCCCGCTGGCCGGTTGCCGTTCCGCAGCGGACGGTTGTCCCCCGCCTGCCCCGTCCGCGGATCCAGCCGGGTCATCGTAGACTGCCCTCCCGCCGACTACCAGTGACTCTTCGAGGCCTTTTCGAGGACTAGTCGAGCTGTTCCCGCGCGAGACGGGCGAGGGCGTCGAGCTCGTCTTCCCGGAAACCCGCCTCGAGGCGGAGCCGGCGCGAAGTCGCATCGGCCACGGCCTTCGTCTTCCCGCGGAAGTAGCGCCGGATGGCGCCGGCGAACGCTTCGGCCGGCTCGAGGCCGCGCTCGGCGCAGAGCCGGTGGAACCAGTGCGAGCCGATGCGGACGTGGCCGATCTCCTCGCGCAGGACGACTTCGAGGATGGCGGCCGTCTTCGGATCGCCGGCGGCCTCGAGCTTGGCGATGAGGCCCGGCGTCACGTCGAGGCCGCGGGCCTCGAGCACGCGAGGGACGAGGGCCATGCGCGCGAGCAGGTCGTGGCGCGTAGCCTCGGCCGTTTGCCAGAGTCCCTCGTGCGCGGTCAGGCGGCCGTAGTCGCTGCCGAGCTCGAGCAGCCGCTCGCGCAGCATCGCGAAGTGCTTCGCTTCCTCGGCCGCGACGCGCGTCCAGTCGTCGTAAAACTCGCGCGGCATTCCACCGAAGCGCCACACCGCATCCCAGGCCAGGTTGATCGCGTTCCACTCGATGTGTGCGATGGCGTGCACGAAGGCTGCGAGCTTTGCCTGGGTCCCGAAGCCCCGGCGACTCACCCGTGTCGGGGACGTGAGGACGAGATCCGCGGGGAGTCCGGGCTTCCAGTTCTCGCCGGTGCTCGCGAGACCGGCATCGGATTCGAGGGCGAGACGCCCGCCCTGCCACGCCCGGGCTGCATCGAACGTGAGCGTCGCCTTGAGAACGGTGTCGCACTCCTCGATGCAACGCCGCGCATTTGCACGCAGCCCGTTGCCGACACGCATGTCGGCCGCCTCATCGCCACGATGGTGTCGCAGAGTGTCGCATCCTGAATTTTGGTTCTGCATAGGACGTACGAGATCGGACTGCCTTGCAATCCTGCACGATGGTTTGTCGGCAAACCACCTTGACGCCCTTATGCCTCACTTCATAATCGCGGCAGGGAATTTCGGGGGATGGGGTCTTTCCCGGACCGCATCGAACTTTCCTGGTTGCCTGCCTGCCAGCCGCTTGAGGGGATCGATGCGCCACAGTCGCGTTCTCGGGATCGCTTTCTCGATGCTTGCCGTTTCGGGGCCGGCGTCCGCCGACCTGCTGCGCGGCGGCGGCAACATCACGACCGACTGCGTGATGGTGTTCGACGTTCCCGGCGCGAATCTGCCGGCGCCGCCGAAGACACCGAAGGCCGTCGACTGCATCGACGGCGCCGCCTGCGACGAAGACGGGCTTCGCAACGGCCAGTGCGTGTTCGACATCCGCGCCTGCATCAACTCGACGCAGTGGGCCGAGTGCACGCCGGAGAGCGTCGTCACCTCTGTCGTGGACCATGCGATCGACGACGGCTCGGATTCCAAATTCGACAACGACTTTCTCGCCCTCCAGACCCGCATCAACGGCTTCGGGCTTCCGGCCTTCGCTCCGGACCAGTGCTCCGTGCTCAGCGCCATCACCGTCCCGCTCGGCGGTCCCGACTCGAACGACATCATGAAGAAGGCCCGCAAGACGCTCGCCGTCGTGAGCACCGGCACGACGCTCGACGGCGACGTGACCGACAAGGACAAGATCAAGTTCACGTGCCGCCCCGAGGGCGACAAGGTTTATCTGCCCGCCGATCTCTACACCGGCACGTTCGATCGCATTCAGAAGCAGATCTTCACGCCGACCTGCGCCATCTCGACCTGCCACGATTCCGAGAGTCACGAGAACGACCTCATTCTTCTTTCGGGCTCCGCGTACGGAAACATCGAGAGCGTCGCGCCTTTCAACCCCGCGGCGGACGGCGACGGGCTTCTGCGCATCACGCCCGGCGACCCGAACATGAGCTTCCTCTACCGCAAGATCACCGCCGCTCTTCCGTTCGGTTACGGCGATCCGATGCCGCTCGAGGACGAGGCGCTCGACCCGGAGCTGATCGAGCTCGTACGGCTCTGGATTCTGGGAGACGGCGTCCTCGGACCGGCGCCGGCGACGGGCTGGGTCGAAGGGACGGACCAGTAAGAAAAGGAGACCTGCAACATGGCAGTTTGGAACTACGAGAACGCGGCGCACCTGCTTCGCAGGGCAGCTTTCGGGGGGACGCCGGATCAGATCCAGGCCTTCCTCGACCAGCACGACTCGGTCGCCGAAGCGGTCGACCACCTCCTGGGCTTCGGAGTCTCGAGGAAAAGGCCGCCGGGTGGGAGTTACAACTACACGGCGGAGCTGAAGCAGAAGAAATGGTGGATCAAGACCTTCATGAAGGCCGCGAAGAACCCGCCCGATGCGTTGCGCGAGAAGATGACGCTCTTCTGGCACAACCACCTCTGTTCCGGCCTCGAGAAGGTCCGCGAGTTCGCCTACCAGGAAGGCGGCGTCACCCTGATGTCGATCCAGAACGCGCTGTTCCGCAGCTACGCCAACGGGAACTTCCGCAATCTGATTCGCGACTTCAATCGCGACGGCGCGAATCTCTACTACCTCGACGGCAAATATAACGTCGCGAGCGAGGACAACTTCCACGTCACGGCGAACGAGAACTTCGGCCGCGAAGTGCTCGAGCTCTTCACCGTCGGGATCAACGAGCTCGCCGCCGATGGCACCGACGACCCGTCCAGGCCGTGCTACACCGAAGACGACGTCCACCAGCTCGCGCGCGCGATGACGGGCTGGGTCGGCGAGGTCGTCAAGGGTGTCGGCACCTGGGAATCATGGGCGTGGGACAACGGCCGCTTCGACGACGGCGGCGGCACCGCGCATCCCGGCGACCCGATCGTGGTCTTCGGGGTCGAGAACAACAATTTCCGCATGAACCACGAGGTCATCGGTACCGGGGACGACGTCCTCCAGCTCATTCTCGATCGTCTGGACAACGACGGAAACCACCAGGCGGCGATGTATCTGTGCCGCAAGCTGTGGCGGTGGTTCGCGTACCCGGCCCCGGCGCCTGGCCTCAAGGCCCTGCTCGAAACGTTCGCCGACATCCTCGTCACGAACGAGTACGAGGTGAAGCCGGTTCTTACGGCGATGTTCAACCACGACGAGTTCTACAGCGAGCGCGCGAAGACGCGCACGATCAAGAACCCGGTCGATCTGCTCGTTGGCAGCGTGCGCGCCCTCGGCATGAAGAGCAACGGCAAGCCCTTCGACAACGGGAGCACGGAGCTCTACGACCTGCTCGAAAACATGGGAATGGAGCTGTTCGAGCCGCCCAACGTCGCGGGCTGGCCGGGCGGCAAGCGCTGGATCTCCACCGGCACGCTGGTGGGCCGGCTCGACCTCACGCGCCGCATCGTCGAATCGGACGAAGGTGGGTCACAGCCCGATCTCGAGTCGTTCCTGCCGATCGGGAACGCGGCTGCGGATCCGGAGGATGTCGTCGACGCGATCCTCGTGCAGCTCGGGCTCGACGATACGGGCGGCGGCGTCGGATCGCAGGGCGGCGTCGCCTTCACGGCGACTCAGCGCCAGGCGATCGTCGATTTCATCACCAACAACGGCGCCAAGACCAGCCTCAACCTCACGAGTGTCGACGAGAGCGATGTGAGGCTTTACGTCCGCGGTGCGATCGCCCTCGTGCTGCACTCGCCCGAGTACCAGATCTTCTAGGAAGGGGAGGCAATCATGGCTTTCACACGCAGACAGTTTCTCAAGCGAAGCGCCTTGGCCGCCGGCGCGACGATGATGCCGGGCATGAAGTGGATTCCGGGCAGCAACGTCGCGTACGCGTCCGGCCCGTCGGACGCGATCGTGATCTTCGTGCAGCTCTACGGCGGCAACGACGGCCTCAACACCGTCTATCCGCTCGATGGGACGCAGCGGACCACGTACCAGAACTACCGGCCCACGCTGCAACTGCCGACGACGGTCGGCGGGCTCGCGCCGTGGACCGACTCGACGGATCCCACCTTCCGGACGGGCAACGGGATTCTCGACATCGGCATGGACGGCAACAGCGATTCTTACGCGCTGCACCCGGCCATGTGTGCGATGCACGACCTCTACAGCAGCGGGAACCTCGCCGTCGTGCCGGGCGTGCACTACCCGTACGCAAACTACTCGCACTTCGCGAGCGAGGTCATCTACTACACGGGCGATCCGATCACGGCGGCCGGTTCAGGCTGGATGGGCAAGTATTTCGATCTCGCCGGTTTCGGCGCGACGGAAGTACCGGCGGTCACGATGGGCGGCGAGTACAGTCCCTTGTTCACGCCGACGAACACGAGTCTTTTCGCGTTCAACCGCCTGAGCTCGCTGCGCTTCCCGGCGGGCAGCCGCCGTCCCGAGCGCACGGCGGCCTTCCGGGCCGTGAGCGAGCAGAGCTCGCTTTCGAATGTCGTCGACTTCCCCGAGCTCGTTCTCCTCGGCAACGCCGGAGTCGCCGCGGTCGACAAGTTCGCGGACTACTACGATCCCGACGAGGGCCTGAACGCGAAAGTCGAAGCGCTCATGGTCGACGGCGGCGGGGTCTACCGGGAGTACAACGACCTCGTCTGGGACTCGCCGCTGAATTCGGCGAACACGGACTTCGACGACGGCTGGCTGTCGCAGAGCATGCGTCACGTTGCCTCGGTCATCCGTTCCGACGTCGGTGCGCGGTTCTTCCACGTCGCTATCGGTGGTTTCGACACGCACACCAACCAGGAGCAGGGTCTCTACCACTCCATGCTTCTCCGGCACGTGTCGGAGGGAATCGGCTCGCTGTGGGCCGAGCTCAGCAGCTCGATCACGCTGCCGGGAGGCTACACAGGCTACCTCACGGGTGACCTGTCCAACCGCGTGCTCATCGTGACGCTCTCGGAGTTCGGCCGCACCAGCAAGCAGAACGCCCAGGACCCGAACGCCGCGGGAACCGATCACGGCCGCTCGGCGCCCCAGTTCGTCGTCGGACCGAGCTCGCTCATCAATCCGGGCATCCACGGGACGTATCCGGTGATCGACGATCCGGACCTCGACAACGATCTGCGCAACGCGTTCGACTACCGGGACTTCTACGGGACCATTCTCGAGCGCTGGCTGAACGTGCCGACGTCCGACATCGGCCCGGGGCTCGGGAAGCTGTTCGCGACGACCCCTGTCGCGGACTGGCTCGGGCAGGACTACACGGCGTACACCCCGATTCCGTTCCTCAACCCCTAACCAGGTTCGCGGGACCTCGGTCCCTGGAAACACCCGCCGTCGCAGCGATGCGGCGGCGGGTGTTTTCGTTTCCGGCGCTCCGGGCCGGCCGGCCCCGACCGCCTCGACGCGAGCCCGACCGCCCGGATCGGCCTTTGGCCCGCCCGGCGCTTCCATAGGCAGCGTTCTCCGGGCAACCTGTCGGCGTCGATCTCGCAAGTGCGTCCTCGCGGCGGTGGCAGGGACCGCCGAGGCCAGGGTTGGCGCGCGCGGGACGTGAGATCGTCGAAAGGGGAAGCTTTCGTGACCTTTGTCCGTCCGGCAGGTCGAGTGCGCTGGGGGTGGGCTCTTGCCTGCTTCGCAGCGATTCTATGCTCCGCTGCCCCGGGCAGCGCCGAGCCGGGCCGTGCGTGCACGCGAACCGGCTTCGCGTCGTTCGACCACATTTCGCGCGTCCGTGCGTACAACGTTACGGCCTGCGCCGAACGCACCGTGGGAGGACGCTACACCTCCGCCGAGGAATTCGATGCCTGCGTGGCCCTCAAGGAGGCCAATCACCTGCAGAGCGCCAGGAACCGCGCCCAGAGCAGGCTCGCAACCCGCTGCACCCCCGCGCCGGCGTTCGGCTACTCCGACGCGACGACGATCGTCGACACCGCCACGGAGTGGTACCTGGAGGTGAGCCGCGACGTCTTCGGCGCAGGTCTCGGCGACATGATGATCGGAGCGGGCGCGTCGATGAGCGCCTGCCGGCTTCAGGCGCTTCGAGGAATCGGCGAGCTTCGAACGGCGGAGATCAACGACATCGGATCCTGCGTTCGCAGCCAGGGAATCACCTTCGACGAATGGACGGCCCCTGCACTCACCGAGTGCGTCACGACCGGCCTTTCAGGCTCGGAACGCCTCTCGCGCGCGATCGAGAACTTCCAATCGCAGCTTGCCGACGCGTGTTCCGGCATGAACGCGGCCGACGCATTCCCGGGCGCCACGTGCGCGGGCTCGGCGTCCGTCGCGGACGCGGCTTCCTGCATCGTCGCGCGCACACGCTGCCACGTTTGTCGCATGACGGAGTCCGCGCTCGACATGGCCCTTCCCTGCGACCTCATCGACAACGGCCAGGATGACCAGTCCTGCCCGTCGGTAGGAAGCGGGTGCGGGGACGGGACGCGCGGCCCCAGGGAGGCCTGCGACGGCAGCGACCTCGGCGGGCAGACCTGTCAGTCCCAGGGCTTCTTCACCGGGGAGCTCGCCTGCACGTCGACGTGTTCGCTCGATACCCGCGACTGCAGCGATTGCGGGGACGGCACGATCGACGACGGCGAGGTATGCGACGCATCCAACCTCGCGGGAGAGACCTGCACTTCGCTCGGGTTCACCCACGGAGAGCTCGCCTGCTCGGACGAGTGCCAACTCGACACCGCGGACTGCACGACGTGCGGCGACGGCCTCATCGGCGGTGCCGAGCAGTGCGACGGCGCGAACCTCGGCGACCAGACCTGTCAGAGCGTGGGCCGCGGCGGCGGCGTGCTCTCCTGTACCCCGTCGTGCGAGCTCGTGGACTCGGCCTGCTACGACTGCGGCGACGGCAACGTCAACCCGGGCGAGCAGTGCGACGGAACCAACCTGAACGGAGCCACGTGCGAAAGCCTGGGCTTCCTGACCGGCGATCTCGCCTGCACCGGGGAGTGCACCTACGACCCGCAGTTGTGTTTCGAAACCTGCGACTCCACCCACGAGCTGCCGCCGGACCTCAAGTTCGCGCCCGGCGACGAGCTGTTGTTTCTCGGCGACAGCGTCACCGCGTCGTTCATCCAGCGCCGCGATCACTACGGCAGGATCACGCGCAAGATCCTCGGGGCGACCTACTGCGATCTCGCGGCCGGCTTCACGATCGACGCCGTCGGCGTCCGCGCTTCTCACTACGGCCGCTATGCGCGCATGGTCGGCCGCACGCTCGCAAAAGAGGGGCCTTCGCTGCGTCGCTGGATCATGTTCCAGGACGCGGGAAGGTCGCTCGGCCTCGCCGAAGATCGTTTCCAGGACGCCGTTCGCGAGACGGCCGCCAGCGCCCATGTGGCCGAGCCGTCGGCGCGCCTTCTGTTCGCGACCACGCCGCCGTTCGAGGAAAAGCCCGACGAGTCGCACGGTACCTGCCGCTACTACGGCAAGCAGTGCAATTACTCGGCCCACAACGACATCCTCGTCCAGGAGCTCGTTCCCGAGCTCGGCGCGCACGCCGTTCCGTGGGCCGAAGACCTCTGCCGGCTGGAGCACCTGCAGGCCGAGCTTCTGCCGGTCGAGTTCACCCAGGACGGGATTCACCCCGAGCCGGTCGGGAACCTGGCGCTCGCCCTGTCCCTGCTCAAGTGGGCGGGCGTGCCGCGCGAGCATCTGGTTCTGAACGGCCTCGCCGACCTGCACCCGCAGCTCGACGATCTCGACCTGGTCAACCGCGTCGCCGACTGGATCTACTCGTCCAGCATCTACGACTGCACGCGCCTCAGCATTCCCTGCGCCGAGCCCGAGCCGGAGTGCGCGACGTATCTCGAGCAGCGCGGGCTCTGACCGAAACACATACCGCGACTGTCATTGCCGGCCGGCCTGCGCTCCCGCTAACCACCGGGAGTGCCATCCCTTCGTTCTGCGACAGGGTTTGCGAGCTACACTTATCGGTGTAAATACCGATGAAGCGCCGGGACCTCGTGCGCCGGCTGCGCTCGCTCGGGTGGACGCTGCTGCGAACGCGGGGTCCGCACGAGATCTGGGGTCGCGACATCGCGCGAATCGCGGTGCCCAGGCACACCGAGATCAACGAGCACACGGCAAAAGCGATCCTGCGAGAAGCAAAGGGAGAGTAGCATGCGACTGGCCGGACGAATGGAGCGCTCAGGCAGGTGGTGGGCGATAGAAGTTCCGATCCTCGGCGTCGCGACGCAGGGATCCACCAGAAGAGAAGCGTTCGCGATGATCGCCGACGCGATCGAGGCGCTCGTCGATCGAAAGGGTTTTCGGGTAAGGGTGCATGCAGGCGACGGCAGCGGTTTCGAAATCAGCGGAAACGATCCTGCCGCTCTGACGGCCCTGATGCTTCGACGCCTGCGGTTCCGATCGGGCCTGACGCTGGCGCAGGTTTCCTCCAGGCTGGATGCTCGATCCCTCAACTCGTGGGCGCGTTACGAGCAAGGCCGGGCGGTCCCGACGATCGCGAAGCTCTCGGAGCTGTTCGCCGCCGTCGCGCCCGGCAGGGACTTCGTGATCAGCGAGAGCGGTCCGGGGTGACGCTCAAGTTTGCGGTCGCCGCGGTGCTCGCTCAGTAGCAGATGCGAGTTGGCGCGCTGCCGGTGTTCACCGACACACGTCGGGCCCGCCGGCCGTGCCCCGCCGCTTTGTGTTGCCGGTTCGACAGGTTCAATTAGGCGCTGCAAAACGTCCGAGGGAGAGCCGAAAGGGAAGCGGGGATGCGTTGCCAGGCGTGCCAGTTCGAGAATGCCGCGGGAGCCAAGTTCTGCCAGGAATGCGGTTCCCCCCTCTCGATGCGCTGCGCCAGCTGCAACGCCGAGCTCCAGACCGGCGCAAGGTTCTGCGTCGAGTGCGGCCGACCGGTCGCGAACAACTCTTCCCCTCTCCCGAGCAGCTACACTCCGCGCCACCTTGCCGAGAAGATCCTGCGCACGCGCTCCGTCATCGAAGGCGAGCGCAAGCAGGTCACCGTCCTGTTCGCCGACGTGAAGGAGTCGATGTCTCTGGCCGAGACCGTCGATCCGGAAACGTGGCACCGCATCATGGACGAGTTCTTCGCGATCCTGTCGGCCGGCGTCCACCGCTTCGAGGGCAGCGTCAACCAGTACACCGGCGACGGCATCATGGCCCTCTTCGGCGCACCCGTCGCACACGAGGACCACGCGCAGCGCGCCTGCTACACCGCGCTCGCCCTGCTCGACGATCTCGCGAAGTACTCCGAGCAGCTCCGCCGCGAGGAAGGCCTCAACTTCTCCGTCCGCATGGGCATCAACTCGGGCGAGATCGTGATCGGCCGCATCAACGAGGACCTGCGCATGGATTACACGGCGCAGGGCCATACGATCGGCATGGCCTCGCGCATGGAGCAGCTCGCGGCGCCCGACAAGTGCTACGTCTCCGAGAGCACCGCCGCCCTCGTCGGCGACTACCTCCAGCTCCGCGACCTCGGCTCCTTCAAGGTGAAGGGCGTCAGCGGCTCGACCAGGGTCTACGAGTTGCAGGGCGTCGGCCGCCACCGAACTCGCCTCGACGTCTCGCGCTCGCGCGGCCTGTCCAAGTTCGTCGGCCGCGAGGCCGAGACGAAGCAGCTCGACCTCGCGCTCCAGAACACGCGGAACGGGAACGCGCGCGTCGTCGGCGTCGTCGCCGAGCCCGGCGCGGGCAAGAGCCGCCTCTGCTACGAGTTCGTCGAGAAGGCGCAGCGCGCCGGCGTGCAGGTGCTCACCGGACACTGCCTGCCGCACGGCGCGATGAGTCCGTTCCATCCGGTGCTCGAGATCCTGCGCGCCTACTTCGGCATCGAGGACAGCGACTCGCCGAAGGCCGCGCGCGAGAAGATCGCCGGCCGCATGCTGCTCGTGGACGACAGCATGCGCACGAGCCTGCCGCTCGTCTTCGACTTCCTCGGCGTGCCCGATCCGGAGAAGCCCGTCCCGCCGATGGACCCCGAGCCGCGCCGCCGCATGCTCTACGCGGCGCTCAGCACGACGCTCCACTGCGGCGCCGACGGCCAGGCCGCCGTGATGCTCGTCGAGGACATGCACTGGTGCGACGGCGCGAGCCTCGCGTTCCTCACGGACATGATCAAGGTGCTGCCCGAGACCTGCGAGATGCTGCTGCTCAACTACCGGCCGGAGTTCCATCCGCCGTGGATCGGCAATCCGCACTTCGAGCAGATCCAGCTCGCCCCGCTCGGCCCCGCGGAAGTCGGCCTGATTCTTCGCGACCTCATCGGCAACGACGCATCGACGAAGCCGCTCATCGCGAACATCGAGCGCACGACGTCCGGCAACCCCTTCTTCGTCGAGGAGCTCGTGCACGCGCTCGTCGAGGCCGGAAGCCTCGAAGGCTCGCGTGGCGATTACCGCCTCGTGCGCCCCGTCGAGGACATCATCCTGCCCCCGACCGTGCACTCCGTGCTCGCCGCGCGCATCGATCACCTGCCCGAGCGGCAGAAAGAGGTCCTGCAGAGCGCCGCTGTCATCGGCAAGAAGTTCTCGGAGGCCGTGCTGCAGCGCATCGTGCTGCTCGACAGCAGCGACCTGCGCCAGGCCCTCGACGGCCTCTGCGAAGCCGGCTTCCTCTACGAGCGAGAGGTCTACCCGGCGGCCCGCTATGCGTTCCAGCATCCTCTGACGCAGGAGGTCGCCTACCGCACCCAGCTCACCGAAAGGCGGCGCGGACTGCACCTCACGATCGCGCGCACGCTGACCGAGCTCGAGTCGGAGAAGGCCGACGAGAACGCGGCGCTGCTCGGCCATCACTGGGAGTCGGCGGGAGAGTACCCCGAGGCCACCGCCGCCTATCGCCGCGCCGCCGAGCGCGCGAGCGCCGCCGAGATGCGCGAGGCACGCCGTCACTGGACGAAGGTGACCGAGATGCTCGAGCACCTCGCACCGAGCGAGCCCAACATCGAGCACGCGCTCGCGGCCGCCGAAGGCATGCTGAGCCTTTGCTGGCGACTCGGCCTCGGCGGCGAAGAGGCCAACCGCATCTACGAGTGGGGCGAAGCCTGGGCCCTCAAGAGCAGCACGAGCGGTCCGCGCGCACGCCTGCGCGGAGCCTATGGGGCCTGGCACATCTTCATCGGCGAGATCGACCGCGCACTCGCGATCTACGACGAAGCGGTCGGCATGCTCGACGCCGACTCCGACAGCACGCTGCGCACGCTGCTCGCGAGCCGGCGCGCCTACGCCTGCCTGCTCGCCGGCAAGCTGAGGACGGCGCTGCGCCTGTGCCGCGAGGTCATCGAAAGCATGGGCGAGGAAGCGCCGCGTGCCGGCGTCACCTTCGGCGACTGGATCTTCATGATGAGCTTCAGCGGGCTGGTGCTGACCTACCTCGGCCGGCTCGCCGAGGCAGGAACGATCCTCGACAAGTGCCTGAGGCTCGGCATCGAGGCAGGCGAAGTCGGCGGCGCCAACGCGATCCGCGGCTTCGGCGTCACGCACGCGTGGTTTACCGGCGACGGCGTGACGGCGCTGCAGCACGCGCGTTCGCAGATCGAGTTCGCCGAGCGCATCGCGTCGCCGGCCCTGCGCGCGGGCGCCTACGACTCGCTGGGCGTCGCGCACCTGCTGCGCGGCGAGTTCGAGGAGGCGGTCAAGTCCCTCGAAAGCTCGCTCGCGATCACCCGCGAGACCGGCACGTTCCTGCAGGCCGAGGCCCTCGTGCTCGCGAACATGTCGGACGCCTACCGGGGCTGCGGCGACCTCGACCGCGCGATCGAAGTCGCCCGCGAGGCCGTCGAGGTGGCCCGCACGCGCCGCACGAAGATGCACGAGTGCCGTGCCAGCCTCTTCCTCGGTCGCGCGCTCGTGACCCGAAGCGGCGACGCAGACCTGGTCGAGGCCGAGGAAGCGCTCAGGGACGCCATGGCGATCGTGAACAAGACCGAGGCTCGCGCCTACGAGCCCTACGTCCGCGCCGAGGTCGCGGCACTGGCGGCGGCGCGCGGCGACGATCCGCTGCGCCGGCGTGAAATGGCCCGCGCGGCGGCGCTGTTCCGCGACATCGGCGCCGAAGCCCGGGCGATCGAGGTCAGCAACGCACACGCGGCCGCCTGAGCACGTCTCCTTCCGCCAACTTGCCGCTATCCTGTCAGCGAGGCCCGCGTCATTTCGAAGTACAAACTCACGCGCGACCAGCGGCGGACCATCACGTCGCTGGCCTACCCCATCATCGGCGCGATGGCCTCGCAGAACATCGTCAACCTGGTCGATACCGCGATGGTCGGCACGCTCGGCGACGAGGCCCTGGCCGCGGTGGGCATGAGCAGCTTCGTCAACTTCATGGCGGTCGCGTTCATGATGGGGATGTCGTCGGGGGTGCAGGCGATGTGCGCGCGCTGGAAGGGCGCAGGTCGCAGCGGAGAAATCGCGCTGCCGCTCAACGGCGGGCTCGTGATCGCGGCGCTCCTCTGCATCCCGATGACCGTAGTCCTGTACGCCGCGACGCCGGCCATCCTGGCGGTTCTGGCGCCGGAGCCGGCCGTGGCGCAGATTGGCAGCGACTACCTGCAGTACCGCATCCTCGGCATGACGGCCGTCGGCATGAACTTTACGTTCCGCGGCTACTGGAACGCGATGAACATGTCGCGCCTCTACATGGCGACGCTGATCTCGATGCACCTCTGCGGGATCGCGCTCAACTGGGTCCTGATCTTCGGCAATCTCGGCGCGCCCGCACTCGGCGCCGAAGGAGCGGGACTCAGCAACGCGATCTCGGTGTACATCGGGCTGGCCGTTTACGTGTCGCTCGCGTGGCGCCACGGCCGCCGCGAAGGATTTCTCGCCGGGCTGCCGTCGCGGGAGACCCTGGCGACGATCTTCCGCATCTCGTTCCCGGCCGGCGTGCAGCAACTGCTGTTCGCATCGGGAATGGTCGCGCTGTTCGCGATCCTCGCGCACGTCGGAACGAAGGAAGTCGCGGCCGGCAACGTGCTCATCAACGTGATGCTCGTGGCGATCCTTCCTTCGATCGGCTTCGGCCTCGCGGCGGCCACTCTCGTCGGGCAATCGCTCGGCGCGGGGAACGTCGACGAGGCGTACGCGTGGGGCTGGCGCGTCGCGCGCTTCGCGGCCGGCTTCGTTGCGCTGATCTCGCTTCCCGCCGTCGTGGCTCCCGAGCTCGTGCTGAGCCCGTTCCTGCACGACCAGGCGACGCGCGAGCTGGCCGTGTGGCCGCTTCGCATCGCGGCCCTCTTCTCGCCGCTCGAATGCGTGGCCGCGGTGCTCATGAACGCGCACCTCGGCGCCGGAAGCTCGCGCACGGTGCTGGCCGTCTCGGTGGCCACGCAGTGGGGAGCCTTCCTGCCGGTGGCCTGGCTGCTCGGCCCCGGGCTCGGATTCGGCATGATCGCCATCTGGCTGGCCCAGGCCGCTTACCGCATGCTCAATTTATCGCTCTTTTCATGGAGTTGGCGCCGCCGGGCATGGGCCACGGTGCGAATGTGAGCTAGGATCCGGCCCGGCAAGGGAGCCGGCAGGGGCTCAGGGATCAGGGGACGATCCGATGAATCCAGTTTCACCAGTTCGATGCGCCGCGCGCGTGCTCGCGACAGCCTTGCTGCTCGCGGCAACGGTGCCGTGCGACGCCGGGTCGCGCGAACATGCGACTCGTGACGACGCACCGGCGGACATGGCGGCGCGCGCCTGCGCGCTTCGCGAGACCGCATCGGCCGACTCCGCACCGCTCCAGATGAAGACGCTCGAGGGCCGGGAAGTCTCGCTGCAGGATCTTCACGGCGAAGTCGTCGTGCTCAACTTCTGGGCCACCTGGTGCAAGCCGTGCATCACCGAGATGCCGGTGCTCGCCAAGCTCGCGCAGCGTTTCGGAACGCGCGGCCTGCGCGTGATCGCGGCGTCGGTCGACGAGACCGCGAGCCACGAGCAGCTCGAGCAGTTCGCCGACAGGCTTCCGAATGCGATGGAAGTCTGGGTCGGCGCGACGATGGCCGACATTCAGCGCATGCGGGTTCAGGCGCTTCCGACCACCGTCATCATCGACCGCGAAGGCACGCTCATCCAGGTGCACCACGGCATGCTCGGCGAAGGCTCGCTCGACGACACGCTCGAAAAGCTGCTCGACTCCTCGAGCCCGGAGCGGAATCCGGCGCCCCGACCGGCGCCGAACAGGCGCCGCTTTTCCGAAGCCAGCGAAGCCTGAAGCGAAAGACGGGTCTTCGCGGATTCGCGTGGGTGGCCATCGTGTGGTTTTCGATGATTGCCGGGTTCTCGATCCGGCGGCAGTACCTCGGCCGTCGACTCGTCCCGCTCCGCGCTCCGCACATTCCCCGCGGAATGTGTGCGGGCGTCGGTTCGTACGCGCCCCCGGCGAGTAGCGCCGCTCGTGATTGGCGTCTCTGCGAGCGGGAGATCACGCGTCGGACTCGGTGCCGCCGGCACGCGACGAACATTCCCCGGGGAATGTTGCGGGCACCGGTTATGGTTCCGCGGAGAGTTACGCCGCTCGCGGCCAGCGTGAACGCGAACGGCACGCGGCGTTTCGAGTTCTGTGCCCGTGCTCGACGCGCGTTCGTTCGACGGGCATTCGGTCCATTCGTATGAGTCATAGAATGGCGACGTGTGCGTCGATTTCGCTTGACGGGTTTTGCAGGCCTCCCAGGCGTCGCGTCGCGGACGATCTCCTGACATGGTCTTCATCGCGCCGAACTTCCGGCGTTCGTGTCCGGGCGCCGCTACCGCGCGCGTGTCGTACGTGTTTCGCGAGCGTCACTGACGTGCCGCGAACGAGCGCGAAAAATGTCGTGGTAGGGTCTCCGCATGAACACGACACCGAACACTCTCGCACAGCTCTCTGAACACGAGCTGCTCGATCATTTCGAAGCCCTCGTTGCGCGCGATCGCCGCACCACGGCCCAGCTACTCGTCGCCATTGCCGAGATCGACGAGCGCAAGCTGTGGGCAAGGCAGGCCTGCTCGTCGATGTTCGTCTTCTGCGTGGAGCGCTTCCACATGTCGGAACAGGTGACCGCCAAGCGGATCTGGGCCGCCCGTACGGCACGTCGCTTCCCGGTCGTCCTCGAGATGGTCGAACGCGGCGAGCTGCATCTGAGCGCGATCTACCGGCTCGCCAGCCATCTGACGGCGGAGAACTGCAGCGACGTCCTGGGGCGCGCCAGGCACAAGAGCTCGCGCGAGATCGAGCGGCTCGTTGCGGCTCTCGCGCCCCGGCCCGATGTGGCCTCGAGCGTTCGGGCGCTGCCGCGGATGGTGCCCGGTACCGCACGGGCCGGCGGCGCGGCTGCGGATTCGGGTGGTGCGACTTCGTGTGGTGCCGCGACGAGTGGTGCGGCTGTGGGTGGTACCACGATGCGTTCGGAATCGGCGACGGCGACAGCCCAAGCGACGGCGGCCGCGATTCAATCCTGCCCGGTCCGGTCGCGGGGCGGCTCACCGGTACCCGTTCCGGCGGCCAGGCCGATCACGGCGCTGTCGCCGCGTCGCTACAAGATCGAGATCACCGTGGACGAGGAGACGCACGACAGGCTTCGCTCACTGCAGGACCTTCTCGGCCGCTCGCAGGTCGGACGGGATCCAGCCGCGATCATAAGTCGCGCGATCGACGTCCTGCTGGTGGAGACCTCGAAGCGAAAGGCTGCGACGACGGACCGGCCGCGTCCGGCAGCGACGACCGACCGGCAGCGTCCGGCTCCGCCGGCGTGCCACGCATCACCAAGGAATCCCGAGCCAGGGATCCCGAGCATTCCCGCGGAACTGCGCAGGACCCGGAGCATTCCCGCAGCGCTGCGGCGGACCGTGTGGCGTCGTGACTGCGGGCGCTGCTGCTACGTGGACGGCCGAGGACGCCGCTGCAACGCGACCGCGGACGTGGAGTTTCACCACAAGGATCCGTTCGCGAGGGGTGGGTGCCACGACGCGGACAACGTCGAGTTGCGCTGCACGGCTCACAACCAGTACCAGGCCGATCTCGACTTCGGCCGGGACTTCATGGACGCCAGGCGCAGCGCGGGTGCTCGCGCCTGACACATTCCCCGGGGAATGTTGCGTGACGTGTTGTACGTCAGGCGCAGCGCCGGTGCGCGCGTTTGATACATTCCCCGCGGAATGTCGCGCGACGTGGCGTGGCACTGCGTGGCGTCGCGTGACACTGCGTGGCGTGGCCGCTAGCCGCTCACCGGTACGCGGGTCGTACCCGGCGCCCGCTGACGCCACCTGAACCGTCATCAACGTGCGTCAGGAAACCGTCCCGTCGACGCGGCCTGAACCGTCATCAGCGTGTTTCAGGAAACCGTCCCGACCGCGCGTGCTCACGCCGAGCAAGGCGCGAAATCT
>CAYYVZ010000018.1:21451-25033 GCA_964475235.1 uncultured Myxococcales bacterium
AGCACGACGGTGCGGGCGCTTGCGATCCCGGCGGCCACCGCAGGCGCGTCGCGACCGCCCAGCCAGATTTCGACGCCGGGTCCCAGATCCGCCGCCACGGTCCGCAGCTCGTCGATCGCACGTTCCCGGTTGTCCGCGGCAATCACCGACAGCCCCACGACCGGAACCGCCGTCCGCCGCGCCGCTTCGACGATGTCGGCGGCCGGGAGATCGATTCCGGCACACGTCACCGCGAGCCCGGCCTGCTGGCAGAGCAGGGCGACCATGCTCAGCCCCAGCTCGTGCCGTTCGCCGCTCGGTGCCGTCAGCAGAACGCTCGGCGGTCGCGCGGGCATTCGCAGTCGGATCAACCCGCCGAGCAGGCCGCGGATCGTCACCGACGCGACGTGTTCTTCGGCGATCGTCAGCTCGCCCGCTTCCCACAGGCGGCCGATACGCTCGAGAAGCGGAGCACCGACGTCGGCGACGAAGCGGCCGGCGCCGAGAGCCAGCAGCGACTCGCCGAGAAGGCCTTCCACCGACGCCGCGTCGAACGCGCGAAGGGCTGCGAGAACGTCGTCGATGCGTCGCTCGGAGGCGGAGCCCGAACGCTCGACGGCGCGAGCCGCATCGCCGGCCGGAGCGCTGCGCTCCTGGCCCGCGAGGGATCGCAGCGCATCGGGGCCGAGGGCGGCAATGTCGCCGATCGAGCGACCGTTCGCCACGAGGCCCCCGAGAAGACGAAGGTGCGCGACGTCGTCGTCGCTGTAGAGACGCGCGCCGCGTGGACCGCGCACCGGGGCGACGACGGCGTGACGTCGCTCCCATGCGCGAATCACGTCGGCGCTGAGGCCGGTCAGCCGCGTCACCGTCTTCAGCGGGTAGGAGGCCGAGGGCTCGCCGTCGGGCACGGCGGCGCGACGCGAAGATCGAGGTCTGGTCGTTGCGGGCATCGGCGAATCAGCCTCCGGCCGGGAAATACGCCGGCCACACGATGGCGTCGAGCAGCGCGGTCTGGAACGAGAATGCGGCGGCGCCGGCAACCGCGGCCTTCCACCGCAGCGATGCCTGCGACGGGCCGCCGAAGACGATGAGCCGCAGGACGCCCAGCGCGGCGAGGCCGACCACCGCAAGGTCGAGCCGGATCGACCACCAGAGCAGCGCCGACGGTTCGTCGAGCATGGCGCAGGTAAGCGGAAGCCAGAGCGCCGAGCACACGAGGATGGCTGCGTAGAGCGGCGTCGCGGTGTGCATCGCCGCCGACCGCGAGCGCAGGCCGTCGAGCACGAAGCTCGTCATCGGGAAATAGCCGGCCGCCGCCAGCAGCATCGATCCCGTGTAGAGAGGGTGGAGCGAGGACGGGACGCCGCCCCACGCCCTGGCTGTGTCGTCGCCGAGCGCGGCGAGTCCCCACGCGTAGCTCGCGAGCACCGCCGCGCCGCCGGCGACGTTGAGGGCGACGAAGCGGATCGCTTCCCGGCTCCACCCTGCCGCGGCGACGCTCACCGGCTCGCCTCTTCGAACAGGTAGTGGCCGACGCCCCACTGGCTGCCATCGTCCCACGCGAACATCTCCGCACACGCGAGCAGGAAGAGACGCCAGCGCTGCAGCGCGCGATCGCCGGAGATCCCGTTCTCGAGCAGCTTCGGGAGCGAGGAGGCGGCGGCATCGAGGTTGGCGAGCCAGGCCTCGGCGGTACGCGCATAGTGGGTGCCGTCGATCCACCAGCGTCGTTCGACGCGAAGGTCGCCGCGGAACTGGTCGAACAGGTCGAAGGAAGGCATCGTTCCTCCGCTGAAGAACTCGCGCGCCATCCAGTCGGAAGCGCCCGCACTTTCGAACAGATACGCGTGGCGGCGGTGACAGAAAATGTGCACGAAGAGCCGTCCGCCTGGCACGAGCCACCGGCGGATACGCGCGAGCAGCAGCTCGTAGTTGCGCATGTGCTCGAACATCTCGACGGAGACGATGCGGTCGAAGCGCCGGGCAGGCTCCAGCTGATTGATGTCGGCGGTGACGACTTCGAGGTTGCCGAGGCCGAGCCGGGCGGCGCGTTCCTCTATGTAGCGCTTCTGGCTGGAGGAATTCGACACGCACGTCACATGCGTCGCGGGCTGGCGCGCCGCGAGCCACAGCGAGAAGGAACCCCAGCCGCAGCCGAGGTCGAGCACGCTCATGCCGTCCTCGACGCCGGCGCGCTCGCGCGTGAGCTCGAGCATGGCGTCCTCGGCGTCCGCCAGGCTCGAGACGCCCTCCGGCCACCACGCGCAGCTGTACTTGAGACGAGGCCCGAGCATGCGAGCGAAGAAGTCGGCGGGGACTTCGTAGTGCTGCTCGTTCGCGAGGTCGGTTCGAACCGCGATCGGCATGGAGCGCAGCTCGGCGGCGAGCCTGTGGACGGGTCGGCCGCCGGCTTCCTGGTCGGCCAGCCGCTGTTGCACGAAGGACCGGATCCCGGTGCGCACCAGAGCGTCGGGCAACCAGCCGCGCTCGGCCAGCTCGACGGCCGAGCGCAGCACGGTTTCCCGCCCCGCTGTGACGATCCGACTACTCGGAGAATGCGCGACCATCGTGGCTTGCTCCATCATGGTTTCCTCTTGCGAGCGCCGGGCTGGGCGCCGCGCGACCTGGATGTGGACGGTAAGGCGCGCCCTTCGCCCAGAGGCGCAGTGCCTCGAAATGGATCGCCGCCATCGTGCCCATCGCGCCCAGGAGCGGGCGAAACAGGAACTGCACGAGCGACGCACGTGTGAGCGGGGCGCGTGTGAGCGTGAGCGCAGCGGCGAACGGTGCCTGGCGACCGGAGTCCCCGCTGCGGACGGAAGCCGCGATGGCGACCGAGATCCGTTCGTCGTCCATCGAGATGCGCCATCGGTAGTCCTGCTGCATCCCGAGGAACGGCGACACGTGGAGCCGCTTCGGCGTGACGAAGCGCTGCAGCCCGCGGCCGCGACGCTCGCGGGGAATCGCAAGCACGTAGCAGTGTCGCTCGCCCCACGGCGTGCTCGTCACTTCGGCGACGATCGCTTCGACCGGGCCTGCGACGCTGCGGCAGAAGTAGAAGCTGATCGGGTTGAATCCGTACCCGAGCACGCGGGGAGACGTGAGGATGCGAATCGGTCCGCCCGGACGCGATCCCGTTCGCGCGGCGACGAGGTCGCGCACCTCCGAGTCGAGAGAAACCCGCGGATCGCCGAAGTGGTCGCTCCGGCGCCAGCAGACCGGCGCGCGGCGATCCGCACCGAAGAGCGGCGCGAGCCGGTCGAGCTCGCGCGCGTCGGCGAGGTCGAACGACAGCAGGGCGACGTCGTATCGGAACCCGTGGCTCACGGGCGTACGGCGCCGATGGACGACGCTGCCCGTCCACAGGCAGCTCGCGTCCGGCGAACGAACCTCAGGACGCAAGCCGTTCACACTCGGCCTCCGCGAACGACGTGGCCCCGCGATCGGCGGCGCGCTCGAGATCGGCCAGCCCGAGCCCGAAGCGGGCGGCGACGGCGAGCGCACTGTTCACGCCGTCCTCGTGAAAGCCGTAGCCCCAGTACGCCCCGCAGTCCGTCGGCGAGCAGGCGAACGCGACTCGCGGCATCGAGTGCGACGACT
>CAYYVZ010000019.1:0-24964 GCA_964475235.1 uncultured Myxococcales bacterium
CTTGGTATCGGCGTCGCAGACCTTGCTGAAATTCTGCTGGAAGCGCTGCCGTTCGGCCGTCGGTGCGGTCGGAAACGCGGTCACGACCATCGGCGGCAGCTGCTTGCTCGTCCACGCCGTCTTGAGCTCCTTTCCGCCGGGCAGCTTGCCGAGCTCGGCGATCTGCGCGTCGTCGATGAGCGCGCAGTCGGCGTTCCCGTTGATCACCTCTTTGATGGTCTGCAGCGGGCGCTGGGTCGGGACGAGCTGGAAATCCTTCAGCACGAAATCGCCGCGCGCGACGACCTTCTCGATGAAGCGCTCGTCGGTCGCATGATCGCTCGCGAGCTTCTTGCCCTTGCAGCCCGCGACGTCGCTCGCCGTCTTGCTCACGAGGAAGTACTGCTGGCCGCCGACGAGCGAGACCGACACCTTGCCCACCACTTCGAGGCCGTACTTGATGCGGAAATCGAGGAAGGCGGCCAGCGACATGATTCCGTAGTGGGGCTTCTGGGCGGCAATGAACTCTTCCGCTGCCGCGCGCGTGACGTAGTACTGGCCCTTGGCGTCCGCCCATTCGTTCTGCTTGGCGGCGTTCGCCACGAAGCTGTTGAGGTAGGGCTGGGCCAGCGTGGGGCTGCCGACGCCGTGCTCCTTGAGGACCAGGATGCGGACCGCCTCGCCCGCCTGCGCACGGAGCGCCGGCGGCAGGGAGACTGCGATCAGGGTCAGAAGGGCGATGGTGGAGGCATGCACAAGGGTTTTCATGGGGAACCGCCTGCAAACTTGTCGGGGATGTCCCCGCCGGTCAACCGTTGGACGCCCCATGCACAGCGTTCTTTCGGGCTCAGACGGAGTATCGCACGGTCCGGGTGTGAAGCTCGCTGTCCCGCAGCGGGCAGGTCTCGCACGGCTCGCCCATGAAGCCGAAGGCAAACTGGACGCCCTTCTGGGTACTCGTGAAGCGGATGGCCTGCTCCCGGAAAATGCGCTCTTCGCCGATGCGCGCCTCGATTCCGGTGTTCTCGAGCGCATCCGCGAGGTCCTGGCGCACGCCCACCATGATCACGTGAACGCCTCGGGCCTCGATGCGCGCCAGGTGCTCGTCGAGGAGGTGCATGCAGACGGCGTCGGGGCTGCGAACACGTTTCATGCGCAGCACGACCGCCCGGGTGGTCGGGCCGATGCGCGACTCGATGGTCTCGAGGTGCTGCTCCAGGGCCGCCGCCGAGCCGAAGAACATCTCGCCTTCGAGCCCGAAGATGAGGATGCGCGCGCAGACGAAGTCCTCGTCGAGCCTCTCGTGGATCACCCCTTCGGGCGTGACGACGAACTCGGTCAGGAGCATCTGGCCGGCGCGCGGTACCACGAGCAGGAACGACAGGAACACGCCGATGAGGACGCAGAACTCGACGCTCACCGCGATGGCCGACAGCGCCGTCACGGCGACGATCACGGCATCGAAACGCGACGCCCGAACCGTGTAGAGGAGGCGCCGCCAGTCGACCATCTTCCAGGCCGACACGATGAGGATGCCGGCCATCGCCGACTTGGGGATGAAGCGCGCGTACGGCGCGAACGCGAGCATGATGCCGGCCACTGCGATCGCCGAGATCACGCCCGACCACTGCGTACGGCCGCCGACCTGCTGGTTGATCGCCGAGCGCGTGAGCGAGCCCGAGCCGGGGAAGCATTGGAAAAAGGCGCCCGCCATGTTGGCTACGCCTTCGGACAGGCACTGCTGGTTGATGTCGAGCTTCTGGCGCGTGTGAGCCGCGATCGCCTTCGCCATCGAGATCGCTTCCAGAAGGCCGAGCGTCGCGATTGCCAGCGCACTCGTCGCGAGATGGCGAAGGTGGGGCGTGTCCACGACGGGAAGCTCGAACGACGGCAGCTCGGCGGGAATGTCGCCGACGAGCTTCACGCCCGCGGCCTCGAAGTTGAACACGGCCGCCATCGTCGCCATCGCGGCGACGGTCGCGAGCAGGTCGGGAAACAGCTCGAAACGCAGCTTGGTCTTGATCCACCGCAGCGTGAGCACGAGCACGATCGCCTCGACGCCGATCTGCAGCGTCGGAAGGTGGACCGGCGCCGGCTGCGTCATCGTTTCCCAGAACCGGACGAGAAACGGCGCGTGCACGTCGCCGACCGCGGGGAGTCCGAACAGGTTCTTGAGCTGGTCGAGGACGAGCAGACTTCCGGCGCCGAGCGTGAAGCCGACGATCACCGAGTGCGAGATGTAACGCGTGAGGTCGCCGAGCTGCAGCAGAGTGATCCCGACCTGAATCGTCCCGACGAGCAGCGACAGCAGGATGGCGGCGCTGAGGTGCTGCTCGGGAGGCACGATGGCGAGCGCGCTCAGCAGCGCGATCGAGATCGCATTGGTCGGCCCGTTGATGAGCTGCTTCGACGAATCGAGCAGCGCGCCGACGGCCGTCATGACGATGGCCGTGTAGAGGCCGTACTGGGCCGGCAGGCCTGCGACGATCGCGTAGGCCATGGCCTGGGGGACCGCGACGGTGGCGACGGTGAGCCCCGCGAGCAGGTCGGCGCGGAAGTCGGCGCCGCGGTACCCGCGCAGCGAGTCGAGCGCAGGGATCTTCCGGTAGAGGAAGGCGAGCGCCGGAGAGGCTGGCGTGGAAAGGGAAGTCATGCGTCGAGGAGAGTCCGCGGAAGTCCGGGAGCCCGGTGGCCCCTAGCACGCCGGTGCGGGGAGACCAGTCAGGGCTCCGTGCCGGAGGACGGAGCCCCCGCCGGATCGCCGGGCCTGTCGGCCAGCGGGCCGAACATCTCGCGGTTCTGCGCGCGGATGAACTCGACGATCTTCGGGAAGTCCTTCTGGGTGATGTGGCGGCCGAGGCCGACAAACGGCTCCTGCGCCATGAGATCGTCCGGGAGCTCGATCACGAGGGAGGCATACGAGGCGAAGTCGATGCCGCTCAGCGACGACGGATTCTCGATCGGCTGCGGCCTCGGGTTGCTGCCGCAAGCGGACCTCAGGCGCGGCCCGAAGCGCGCGGGCGGAATCAGCCAGGGATGGATGACGTCGCCGTACTCGAAGCTGCGGCGCAGCACCAGCGACACGTCGGGGATGCGCTTCTTCGAGTCCCACCAGTAGCCGTCCACGACGCGCATCGCTTCCTCGGCCGCACCGGCCGGAACGGTGGCGAGGTACGCAAGCGTGCGGTCGAGCCACTGGTCCACGTTGCGGTTGTACGCGAACTCGTCACGGCTGCCGCGCTGCGAGATCACCGCCGCGGCGACGCGCCCGCCGAGGATGTTCGAATAGAGGTCGTCCGGGGAGAACGCCGAGACCTTCTCCGGAAAGAGCGCGAACGTGGACCATCCGAACCAGGTCGCGATCTCGTGCCAGAGCGACGACTGGAACGACAGCCACTGGCCGAGAGGAATCGCGAGCGACCAGCGCCCGTACTGGGCGACGGTCTTCGCGTCGAACGGTTTCAGCGCGATCCGGACCTTGGCGCCCTCGTCGGGCAGCGGAAAGGTGCCGCCCGTCTCGAGGTTCCGTGCCAGCGTCGTGATGGTGTAGAGCGCCGTGTCCGCGTAGTCGCGCACGTGCGCGATGTCGATGAAGCCGCCGCTGCACGCGTAAGCGAGGCCGTTGCCCTCGCTGTGGAGGATCTCCGGCCCCGCACCGCGCGACCCGAACGTCGAGTTGCCGCTGTCGTAGACGTGGTGGCGCACCGTGCGGCGGTCCACCATGTTGCCGAGGAAGTAGAACGGAATCGGCACCGGCCCGACGCGCACCTGGAGCTGCGCGCCGAACGCGCAGCACGGCCGCATGTTCACGCGCATCGGCACCTGCGCGATCTCGTCGGAAGCCGGGTCACGAGGCGCGCCGACCGCGCCTTCGGCACGGAACAGCCGCGCGGCGTCGCGATTGCTCGGCTCCTCGTTCGTCTTCCATCGCGGCTTGGCCATGCAGCCGCCGGCGAGCAAGGCGGCGGCGAGCAACAGCAGCCCCGCGCAGCGGGCGTTGCCCGCGCTTTCGTATCGAAGATTGTCCAGCACCCAGGTCCCCGAAGGCGAGCAGGTTACTTTGCCTGACGCCCGGGCCAACGCCAGCGTGGGAGGTTCAACCTCCCAGCGAGTGGAAGACGAGGCCGGTCAGCAGCTTCGGGTAAAAGTAAGTGGACTTGTGCGGCATCAGCTCGCCGGCCCTGCACACGGCTGCCATCTGCTCGGGCCGCGTCGCGTTCATGAGGAACGCGCCCTCGAGCTCGCCCGCCAGCACGCGCTTCACGAGCGGCACGGCGTCGATCGAATAGGCCAGCCGCGCCTCCTTCGCGCCTGCACGCACGAGCGCACCGCCGAGGATGTCGTCGTGGAGCACCTTGACGTCGAGCTCGTCGAGGGGCGAGGCGCCCTTCTTCACAGGCCTGGTGGCGAGCAGCAGGTGCGGGAGGCCCTTCAGCGCGACTCCGAAGCCGTGACGATCGCCGCCGACGCCGGCAAGAGCCGCCGCCAGCTCGTGCGCGCCGGCCTCGGTTGCCGGAAAGCGCTCGAGCGTGAACGACGCGCCCAGCTCTGCCTCCACCTTCGACGCATCGGCACCGCCGCTCGAGACGAGCTCACGGTGCGTCGGCAGGATCACCATGCCTGGATCCTCGAAAGCAGCGAGGAACGCGAGCACGTGGGCCGCGGGCTGCGCGTCGTCGTCCGGCGCATCGGCTCCCGTCGGAGGCTCTGCGCCCGCGGAGACGGCTTCGTACCAGTAGTTGAGTGCCGTCTCGTAGCGGTGATGCCCGTCCGCAATGAAGAGCGCTTCGTCCGCGACCGCGTCGCGGATGCGGCGCACGCCGTCCTCGCTGCGGATCGCCCACATGCGATGACGGACGCCCTGGTGCATCACGTCGACGTCCGGCTTCGCGCTCCAGCCTCCGTCGGGCTCCGGCACGAAGCCCGGCTTCGAATACACGCAGAAGATCGGCGACAGGTTCGACTTCACGCGCTTGGTGAGCTCGAGGCGATCGCGCTTGTGGTGCGCGAACGTGTTTTCGTGCCGGAGCACGACTCCCGTCGAATACGGCTCGAGCGCCAGCGCGCCGAGCACGCCGATCCGACGGCGCGGACCGCCCGCCTCGAACTCCTGGGTGTAGAGATAGAACGCGGCGGTGTCGTCTTTCGCGAGCGTGCCGTCGGCGAGCCACGCGAAGTACTGCTCGGCCGCTGCGTCGTGCCCGTTGCGATTGAGGATCAGGCGCGTGCAGTTGAACGGGCTCGCGTCGTAGAACGCATCGCGCTGCTCGGGGCTGATCACGTCGTACGGAGGAGCGACGACGCCGTCCATCGGCCCGACGCGCGAAGCGGAGTAGCGGACTGCTCGGAAAGGGCGGAATCGGGCCACGGTGTTCCTCCGGGGATCAGGGGATTCGAGTCAGGCCAGCGAGCCGGGAATGACCGCGGCGATCTCGTCGCGCCCGATCGCTCCGGCGCGCAGGACCGTCGCACGGCCCGCCGCAAACTCAACCACGGTCGAGACTTCGGTGCCGCGCCGCTCACCGCCGTCGAGCACGAACGGCGGCGTCGCGACCGACGCGAACGCCGCGCGCGATTCCGCGGCGCAACGCGCCGGCGGCTCGCCGCTCACGTTCGCGGACGTGGACGTGAGCGGTGCGCCGAAGCGTGCAACGAGGGCCGCGGCCCACGCGTCGCTGCTGCACCGCAGCCCGATGCCGCCCGAAGGGCCGAGCAGGGCCGGAGGGGCGCTGCTCGCTGCCGGAAGCACGACGGTGAGAGGTCCCGGCCAGAAACGCTCCGTGAGGCGAAGCGCCGCGCCGGCCGGTGCGGCGCCGAGAAGAGGCGCGGCCATCGCGAGGTCGGTCACGAGCACGGAAATGCCGCGGCCTTCGTCGCGGCCCTTGAGCTCGAGAAGCCGTGCGACCGCATCGGGGCGGCATGCGTCGGCCGCGAGGCCGTAGACGGTTTCCGTCGGGTACGCGACGACGCCGCCCGCGCGAAGCACGCGCACGGCCTCGGCGACGTCGTGCTCCCGAACCGCCTGTTCGCTCACTTGCCGTCAGGCCACGCGCGGACGAGGCCGGGAACGGCGTCGGCCATCTTGCGCTTGCGTTCGACCAGCAACTTCGCGAGACGCGAATCCGACAGCGCGAGGATCTGCGCCGCGAGCAGCGCGGCGTTGCGCGCGCCGGCGGTGCCGATCGCGAGCGTTCCGACCGGCACGCCCGCCGGCATCATCACGGTGGACAGCAGCGCGTCCATTCCGCGCAGCGAGCCCGAGTCGAGCGGCACACCGAGTACGGGAAGCGAGGTGTTCGCGGCGACGGCGCCGGCGAGGTGCGCCGCCAGCCCGGCGGCAACGATCAGGACCTGAAGCCCGCGATCCGCCGCCTTCGCCGTGTAGTCGGCCGTCTTCGCGGGCGAGCGATGCGCCGAAGTCACGACGACTTCGTGCGCGATGCCGAGCTCTTCGAGGATCTTCGCCGCCTCGTTCATCACCTCGAGGTCGCTCGCGCTGCCCATGAGGATGCCGACGAGCGGCTTCGCGGCGTTCCGGCGCTTCGCGCTTCCGGTGCCCGTCGCGCGGCCCCTCGCACTGCGGTTGCCCTTCGCGGCGCCTTTGGCCTTCGCGGCGCCGGCAGACTTCTTCGATACCTTCGATGCGGCCATGATGCTCCTCGTCTCGGTCTATTTCCGGTTCTCGCGCTCGAGCGCGCGCCAGGCGATGTCGCGCCGGCAGTGCATTCCATCCCAGCGGATCCGGTCCACGGCCGCATAGGCTTTCTTCGTTGCGTCGGCAACGCGCGGCGCGACGCTGCACACGCCGAGGACGCGGCCGCCGGCCGTTCTCCACGTACCGTCCGGGTCGCGCTTCGTGCCGGCGTGAAAGACCTGCACGTCCGCGAGCCCGGCGGCAGCATCGAGGCCGTCGATCGCGTCGCCCTTCCTCAGCTCGCCGGGATACCCGGCGGCGGCCAGCACGATGCACACCGACGTGCCGTCCTCCCATTCGAGACGATGATCGGCAAGGCGCCGGTCGATCGTGGCGTCGAACAGGTCGAGGATGCTCGAGCGAAGCCGCATGAGCAGCGCCTGGCACTCGGGGTCGCCGAAGCGGACGTTGTACTCGAGGACCTTGGGCCCCTTCGCCGTCAGCATGATCCCGGCGTAGAGCACACCGCGGTAGTCGATGCCGCGCGCCGCGAGCGTGCGCACGGTCGGCTCGATCACCTGCTTCATGATGACGTCGTGAACCTCCGGCGTAACGCACGGCGCCGGCGAGTACGCGCCCATGCCGCCGGTGTTCGGTCCGCGGTCGCCGTCGAAAACGGCCTTGTGGTCCTGCGAAGACGCGAGCGGCAGCGCAGCCGTTCCGTCGGTGATCGCCATGAACGAGGCTTCCTCGCCTTCGAGGAACTCCTCGACGACCACGCAGCGGCCCGCGTCGCCGAAGTCGCCGCCTTCGAGCATGCCGTCGATCGCACGGTCTGCCTCGGCCGCGTCCTGGCAGATGATCACGCCCTTGCCGGCGGCGAGCCCGTCGGCCTTGACGACGACGGGGAAGCCGAGCTTGCGCGCCATCTCGCGCGCCGGGGCGGCGTCGCGGAACTCACCGTATTCGGCCGTCGGCACGCCGGCCTCGACGAGCAGCCGCTTGGTGAACGCCTTCGAGGCTTCGAGCTCGGCGCCGCGCTTGTCGGGACCGAAGATGCGCAGCCCGCGTGCGCGAAAGACATCGACGATGCCGGCGGCCAGCGGGCCCTCCGGGCCGACGACGGTGAGATCGATGCCTTCCTTCCCGGCGAACGACGCGAGGCCTTCGAGGTCGGCGGCGTCGATCGCGACGCATTCGGCCACGCTCGCAATGCCGGCCGAGCCAGGCGCGGCGTAGACCTTCGGGCGGCGCGGGTCGTTGGCGATTTTCCACGCGAGCGCGTGCTCGCGACCGCCGCTGCCGATCACCAGCACCTTCATGCGGACGCTCCGGTCAGGCGGCTCCGTCTCATGCTCGTCATCGTTCGTCGTTCCCGAAGGCGGATCGATCGCCGGAAAATGCTGTCGTCGCCATTTGTCAGTGGCGGAAGTGGCGCACGCCGGTCATGACCATCGCCATGCCGTGCTCGTCGGCCGCGGCGACGACTTCCGAGTCGCGAAGGCTTCCGCCGGGCTGGATGACCGCAGTGGCTCCGGCATTGGCCGCTACGTCGAGGCCGTCGCGGAAGGGGAAGAACGCATCGGAGGCCACCACGCAGCCCGCGAGCTCGAGGCCGTGTTCCTTTGCACGCGCGACGGCGAGGCGTGCCGAATCGACGCGGCTCATCTGGCCGGCGCCGACACCGACGACGTGGTCTTCGTGGGCGAGCACGATGGTGTTCGACTTGGCGTGCTTGCAGACCTTCCACGCGAAATCGAGGGCGCGAAGCTCGGCGGCGCTCGGCGCGCGCCTGGTCGCGACCTTGCAGTCGGCGGCGCTCGAAGGCTCGAGATCGCGCGTCTGCAGGAGAAGGCCCCCGAGCACGCGCTTCATGTCAGGTGCGTTCTCGCCACCCTTGCCGCGCGGGTCCACCTCGAGGAGCCGGACCGACTGCAACTTCTTGGTGCCGCCGAAGAGCTCGAGCGCTTCCTTCGTGAACGACGGCGCGAGGACGATCTCGAGGAAGACTTCCTTCATGGCCTCGGCGGCCGCAAGGTCCACCTCGCGGTTGAAGCCGACGATGCCGCCGAAGATCGAGACCGGGTCGCAGCGGCGCGCCTTCTCGAAGCAGTCGCGTGCGTCCTTGCCGAGCGCGACGCCGCAGGGGTTGGTGTGCTTGATCGCGACGCAGACGGGCTCGTCGAACTCCATCACGAGCTGGAGGGCCGCGTCGGCGTCCACGATGTTGTTGTAGGAGAGCTCCTTGCCCTGCCGCACGCGCGCGGCGGCGACCGACGGCCCGTCGATCTTCGAGGCACGGTAGAACGCGGCGCGCTGATGAGGGTTCTCGCCGTAGCGAAGTCCCTGCACGAGGTGCCACTGCTGGTGGAAGGTTTCGCCGAACTCGGCGGCGACGCCGCCGCTGCCGAGCGCGTCTCGCCCGAGCCAGTCGGCGATCATGCCGTCGTAGGCGGCGGTCGCGCGGTAGGCCTTGCGCGCGAGCTGCTTGCGGCGCTCGAGCGTCGTCGAACCGGTCTCGCGCAGCTCGGCGAGCACGCCCGCGTAGTCGGCCGGATCGGTCACGATGACGACGCTTTCGTGGTTCTTCGCCGCCGAGCGCACCATCGAAGGGCCGCCGATGTCGATGTTCTCGATCGCCTCCTCGTAGCTGCAGCCGCGCGCGGTGACCTCGGCGAACGGATAGAGGTTCACGCACACGAGGTCGATGGGCTCGATCTTCTGCTCGGCCATCTGCGCCACGTGGGACGCCTCGCCGCGGCGGCCGAGGATGCCGCCGTGCACCTTCGGGTGCAGCGTCTTGACGCGTCCGTCGAGGATCTCGGGAGAGCCCGTGTGCTCGCTGACATCGACGACGGTGAGGCCGGCGTCGCGCAGCGCCTTCGCCGTGCCGCCCGTCGACAGGATCTTCACACCCAGCGACGCGAGGCCTTTGGCGAAGTCCACGAGCCCCGTCTTGTCGCTCACACTGAGCAGTGCCGTCTTCACCGATTGTTTCGCTTCGCTCATTGTTTCCTTCCCGGGACGGGGACCTTCATGCGGGGCACTTCTCGAAGCTCTGATCCGCAACGTTCGCGGGCGGGAGGCGGCGGGTGTGTGCGTGCGAGCGTTTCCCGCAGGGTGCGCAGCACCCGAGGACTGGCGAGTGCGCACACACCCGTCGCCTCCCGCCCACCACCGACATTCGCCTCATTTCACTTCGCGCTTGACGCGCGCGCCGACTCTTGCGAGCAGCTCGTAGGCGATCGTTCCGGCGAGGGACGCGATCTCCTCGACGCCCGGATCGTCGCCCCACAGCACGATTTCGTCGCCAACCGCCACTCCCGGCGCGTCCGTGACGTCGAACATCGAATGATCCATGCAGATGCGGCCGACCAGAGGCACGCGCGCTCCGCACACCCTGGCCACCGCGACGTTGCCGAGGGCCCGCGGATAACCGTCCGCATAGCCGCAGCGCACCGTTGCCAGCCGCGTCGGCCGCTTCGTGTGGAACGTGTGCCCGTAGCCGACGCCGTCGCCGGCCGGGACGTCCGCGACACGGATCACGCGCGCCGACAGCCTCATGACGGGCCGAAGGTCCGCACGCCCGCGCAGCGCCGGGTCCGGCGAAACGCCGTAGAGCATGATGCCCGGCCTCACCATGTCGAGGTGGGCCTCGGGCCTCGACAGGATGGCCGCACTGTTGGCGAGGTGACGGGTGAGCGCGAATCCCGCCTGGCGCAGCGCCGCGTCGGCGCCGACCATGGCCTCGAGCTGGCCGGCCGTCACCTCGCCGGTGACCGACTCGGCGCACGCGAAATGCGAGCAGATCGCGACCAGGCGGACACCGCGCACGCCGCTCGCCGTGCGCGCGAACTCGACGGCGTCCTCCGGCGCGACGCCGAGGCGATGCATGCCGGTGTCGATCTTCAGGTGGACGCGGACTTCCGTACCCGCCGCGGCTGCGCGCTCGCCGAGCGCGCGCACGACGTCGATTTCCTGCGTGGCAATCTCGGCCCCCGAAGCGACGGCGGCGTCGGCCTCGACGGGAAGGAGGCCTCCGAGCACGGCAACGCGCGCGCCCGACGGAGAAAGCAGCGGCCCGAGCGCGGCCGCTTCCTCGACGGTGACGACTCCGAAGCTCCGGCAGCCCGCTCTCGAAAGGGCTTCGGCGCACACTTCGGCGCCGTGGCCGTACGCGTCGGACTTGATCATCGCGAGCACGTCCACCTGCGCCCCGACGAGGCGCTTCACTTCGCGGAAATTGTGCGCGAGCGAGGCGGTGTCGATGCGGCGCACGGGGCCGCTCGAGCGAGGAAGGTCGGAAGAAACTCCGGAGGGAGCCGCGGTGACGGCCACGCGGCCGGATAGCAAGGCGATGCCCGGTTGTAAAACCGCACCTGTGGCGCTACGCAGGCAACAGGCTCGACGTCAGTCGAGCCGTTCCGACGATGCGGCTTCGAATCAACGGCGAAGAAAGGGACGTTACCGGCGCGGCGACGGTTGCCGATCTCGTCGCGTCGCTCGGCCTCGCCGGACGCCGCGTCGCGATCGAGAAGAACCGCGAGATTCTGCCCGCCTCGGGCTGGAGCACCGAACGGCTGGCCGACAACGACGTGCTCGAGATCGTGCACTTCGTCGGCGGAGGATGATGGTGGAAGCTCAGCGCGAAGACCGATTCACCCTGGCGGGAAAGAGCTACCAGTCGCGCCTTCTCGTCGGCACGGGCAAATACGCCGATTTCGAGCAGACGAGGCTCGCGATCGAGGAGTCGGGCGCAGAGATCGTGACCGTCGCCGTGCGTCGCGTGAACATCACCGATCCCACCAAACCGAATCTTCTCGATCACATCGACCCGAAGCGTTACACCATCCTTCCGAACACGGCCGGCTGCTACACGGCCGACGACGCGATCCGCACGTGCCGACTCGCGCGCGAGGCCGGTGTCGGCAAGCTCGTGAAGCTGGAAGTGATCGGCGACGAGAAGACGCTGTTCCCCGACTCCGCCGCCACGATCGAAGCGGCAAAAGTGCTCGTCGCCGAAGGGTTCGACGTGCTGCCGTACATCACGGACGACCCGGTGGCGTGCAAGCGCCTCGAAGACCTCGGCTGCAAGGCGGTCATGCCTCTCGCCGCACCGATCGGCTCGGGCCTCGGCATCCGCAATCCGTACAACATCCGCATCATCATCGAACAGAGCAGCGTTCCCGTGATCGTCGACGCGGGCGTCGGCACGGCTTCCGACGCGGCCGTCGCGCTCGAGCTCGGCTGCGATGCCGTGCTGATGAACACGGCCATCGCGGGGGCGAAGGATCCCATCCTCATGGCGCGTGCGATGCGGCTCGGCGTCGAGGCAGGGCGCGCGGCGTTCCTGGCCGGACGCATGCCGAAACGCCTGCACGCGAACGCTTCGTCGCCCCTCGGCGACCTCATCGGCTGAGCGCGCCCGCCGCCTTCGTCCGGTGGCTTCGACACACCCGCTCCCGTCCCCGCCCGTCCAGCTCATCACAGGAGCCTGGCGCGACCATGCCGATCTCGAGGCTCGCGTCGCAGCCGCGCTTCGGGGCGGGATCCGCTGGGTCCAGCTTCGTGCGAAAGAGCGATCCGCCGCCGAGATTTACGAAGCGGCATGCCTGCTCGCGCCGCTCGTGCGCGGCGAGGGCGGACTGTTCGTCGTGAACGATCGGGTCGACGTCGCGATGACGGCCGGCGCGGGGGGAGTCCACCTGCCGGAGAACGGGATGCGTGCATCCGACGCGCGCGCCCTTCTGGGCGCGCAAGCCTGGATCGCCAGGTCGCTGCATTCCGTGGAGGCCGTTCGCTTCGCGGCGGCCGAGCCAATCGACGCCGTTCAGTTCGGACCCGTCTACGACACCGCGTCGAAGCGGGGGTTCGGCGCCCCGCAAGGCACCGAAGCTCTCGCCAGGGCTGTGGAGGCAGCTCGAGAGAGCGGTGTGCCGCAGGTCGTCGCCGTCGGCGGCATCACGCCGGCGCGCTTCGGTGCATGCTTCGGCGCGGGCGCCGTCGCCGTTTCGATCATCGGAGCGATCTGGGATGCGGCCGACGTCGAAGCGGCCGCGCGCCGGGCGACCGTCTCAATCGTCTGAATCCTGTTCGCCGTCGAGATCGAAGTCGACCTCGACTTCGTCCTCGTCCTCGTCGTCGTCCTGCGGCAGCT
Organism: uncultured Myxococcales bacterium; assembly: GCA_964475235.1. Classification (GTDB taxonomy): domain Bacteria; phylum Desulfobacterota; class Binatia; order UBA1149; family CAITLU01; genus DATNBU01. Next base: position 12,771 of record CAYYVZ010000019.1, read on the forward strand.
TGCTCCTCCACCACTGCCAGGCGGACGACGCGCGCTGTTTCATGCGCGTCCACCTGCCCGGCGGCGGAGGGGGCCGGGTTCGCGGCGTCTGCGCGTCGACGAGCATCGTCGAGTAGACCTCCTGCATGCCGGCCGCCGGCGTGCCGTCGGTCTCGATGACCGAAAGCCTCACCTGGCCGTCGTTGAGGAAGTCGATCTGCATGAAGCCCGCGTGCTTCGGATTGGCGTGCGCGAACAGCGTGTTGTGGGTCCTGCCCACCTCGGACGCGCGCGACGACGATCCGAGTCCGCTCACGAGCGTGTAGCGCGGGCCTCTGGCGGTCCTGAAGACCTGCAGGCTGTGGTCGTGGCCGGCGGCGTAGGCGAGCGTGGGAGCGCCATGATTCTCGGCTTCCGCCATCGCGTTGCGGAGCGAATCGCGCAGGTGCTGGTTGTGGTCGTTGGAGGCGTCCTGGGGGCTCGGCGAGAAATTCCGGCGCGCCATGACGGCGAACGTTCCGAGCACGGGCATCGGAATCCATTCGAGATACCAGGGAACGTAGTGCCTCAGGTACCGCATCGGGAAGAGGTGCGTGATCGGCTCGACGAAGCCGCCGTGCGGCCCCATGCTGTTGAGGGGGTGGTGAGCCGCCACGATCACCCAGCGCTTTTCGCGCGCGGCCTTCGTAAGCTCGGCGATCAGCGCGTCCGTGACCTGATGCTCGGTCGTGTAGCGACAACCGGTCGGATTGTTCCCGGGCGCCGGCTTGCTGTCGGTTCCGAACGCGAGCCACCACTGCGTATCGAGCACGATCATGGTCCCGTGCTTGCCGAGCGGCACGGAAACGGGGCCCGGGCAGCCGCCTTCCGGAAGCATCGAGACGTCCACGTTCTCGCGCGCGCTCGCGCGGATGAACGACTCCTGCTGCAGCACGCGCGTCCAGCCGCCCGTCTCGAAAGGGTCCCAGTCGTGATTGCCGGGAATGAAGATCGCGCGTGCCGACGTGCCGCGCACGACGTCGATCTGCGCCGTGAGGCAGCGCTCCGCCTCCTTCCGGCTGTCGAAGAGCTTGGGAAGGATGACGTTGGCGACCTGGGCCGCCCCGTCGAGGATGGTCGGTTCCTCGGCGGGCATGCCGCGCTCGTAGACGTTGTCTCCCAGGAAGGTGACGGTGGTCCGGTCGGGAATCTCGCGCATGTGGCGAGCCAGCAGCTGAAGCACCGCCTCACCGTCCGGATCGGCGTCACCCGCGTCCCCGATCAGCAGCAGCCGGTGATCGACCTGCTCGCTGGAAGGGGCGGTCGGCGCGATGCGGCGCCCGTACTTTACGTATGGGTCCCGGTACGACGTGCACCCCGCCACGAGGAGCGCGACGCTCGCGATTGTGACCCGGACCATCATGGCCAGGTCCGGCCGCCGCATGCGCGGCTGCGCGTCTGTCCACCCGGGAAGATGCACGCCGCGCATCACTCGATGGCTAGGCTGGTGGCCGCGCGCAATCAAGGCGGGTGAGATTTTTTCCGCCACGCTCCCGCTCCGGCCCGAGTACGGCCAACAGGCGTTCGGCGGCCGCCCGGGTCTTCGAAACGTCCGCTCGGCAGACGCCGGGGCGCGATCGCGCGACGCGGCGCGGAGCGCTCCCGCAATCGGGACGACGCGCGGCGCCGCGTTTCCCGCGCCTGCACTGCGAGTTGGGTGGAGGGTCTTGACGGCAGCGTGTCGCGGTCCAGCGTCGATATGGACCGCGGGCGCGAGCGACGCGGGAAATGGAGGGTACGAACCATGCTCGACTCACTCGACCCGGACCGGACCGGAATAGCCCGTGTGGCGCTCACCTGCGGCGCCTTCGTGCTCGCCGGCGTGATCGCGACCGAGGCCGTGGCGATGTGTGACCCGGAATCCGCTCCCGACCGTGCCGACATCGCGGCGGCAGCCACGGCAATCGCGGCAACCTGCGACTGCTCGAACGCGCCGACGCATGGCGCCTACGTGAAGTGCGCCGTCCAGACCGCCAACCGGACGCTCCTCAACAGGTCCTGCTCGGGGCACGTCGAGACCCGCGCATCGAGCTCGGCCTGCGGCGAGCTGGCCTATCGCCGCCTGCTGCTTCCCGAACGAGAACGGCTCGACGTGCAGGACGAAGCGAACCACGCGGCAGCAAGCCGACACGGGAGGCGCGCGCAGGGAAAGCACGATCTGTCGTAGCCGCGGCACTCGCGGCGAGAGCAGCGCTTCGACGCGCTCGCCGCCACGTGCGCGGCGCCCTGTGCGCCGGACGAGCCGAGTGGCCTCCGTGGGACCGCTCGTATAGTCAGGCGCCGTGCCAAGCCCCGCGCCGCTTTCCGCGCACCAGGAACAGCTTCCGCTCAAGGCCGAAGGCCGCTTCGAGTTCACCGTCGACCTCGAAGAGCTCGGCCTCGAGCGTGCGCTCGTCGAGCCCCTCGTCGGCGCGGGACCGCTGTGTTTCCTCGACTTCGAGGCGACCGGGCTCGATCCCAAGGTGGACGAGCTGATCGAGGCAGGCGCGATCTACGTGGAAGCGGGCGCCGGACGCGTGCGCGTCTTCAACACGCTCATCCATACCGGCCAGGAGCTGACGCCTTTCATCAAGCGGCTCACGGGCATCACGCAGCGCGACGTGGCGGGCGCCCCGCCTCTGGCGGAAGTCGCGGCGGCGCTCGACCGCTTCATCGGCGATGCGCCCGTGGTGGCGCACAACGCCGCCTTCGAGAAGAGCTGGCTCGCGCAGGCGGTCAGCCGGCGCTTCGCGACTCACCCCTTTCTCGACACCGTCGAGATTCTCGCGCTCGTCTATCCCGACAGCTCCAACATGAAGCTCGATACGTTCTGCCGTCGCGGCCTCGGGCGCGGCGAGCGGCACCGTGCCCTCGACGACGCGCTCGACATGCTGCGCGTGCTCGTCTGCATGCTGGTCGAGGCGCGCGCGGGATCGCCCGCCGCGGCCAACGCCGTCGCGGCGCTCACGCACTTCCACCCGCTGTCGGCGTGGCGCGCGAGGCTCGAGCACACCGTCGGCTACGACTTCGCGGCTGCGCCGGAGCCGTCGCCGGGAGAAGCTCCGACCGGCGCCGTCCTCTCGCCCGTGCCTTTCGACAAGGCGGCGATCACGGCGCGACTTCGCGACGTCGACGAGGTCCGCAAGGTGCTTCCCGGCTACGAGCTTCGCGAGGGACAGGTGCAGTTCTTCGAGCACGTGTTCGACTGCTTCGCGGCCGCGGGCGGCAGCACGGTCGTCGCGGGCGAAGCGGGCACCGGTATCGGCAAGACCCTCGCCTACCTTGCCGCCGCGATCCCGTTCGCGAAGCACCGCGGCGAGCAGGTCGTGATCTCGACGTCGAGCAAGCTGCTGCAGACCCAGCTTCTCGAAAAAGACATCCCCGCCGCCGCGGGCCTGCTCGGCTATCCCGACCTGCGCTTCAGCGTGATGAAGGGGCGCGCGAACTACGTGTGCCGGCGGCGCCTCGACCGCTTCCTCGCGTCGCGGCAGTCGCTCGGCCCGACGCTCGATCCCGAGGAGGGATTCGCCTCGGCCCTCATCGCCGCGTTTTCGAGCAGCGCCGCGCATGGCGAGATCGACCGCGTGCCGACCGTGCTCTACCAGCTCAACCCGTCGTTCGAGCGCTTCGCTCGCGAGATCACGAGTGCCGACGCAGACGAGTGCCGGCGCCAGACCTGCGAAACGACCGGTGGCCACTGCGTGTTTCGTGCCGCCCGCCACCGCCTCGAAGCCGCCGAGATTGCCGTCGTCAACCACGACCTCCTGCTGCGCTGGCCGCCCGACTACCCCGCGCTTCGCCACATCGTCTTCGACGAGGCCCACGAGCTGGTCGAGAAGGCCGACGGCGCCTATGCGCGCAGCGCCGAGGGCGTCGAGCTGGCTCACCGGCTCGAGGAGATCCTCGGCCTTCGCGGCGCACCGCCCCTCGCGGACGACGACGAAACCCAGCTGCTCGCGCGGCGAGCGCTCACGCTCGTCTCGCTGGTCGGCGAGAACGCGCGGCGCATCGTCAAGGCCTCCGGTGAAGAACAGCAGTTCCAGTTCGGCCGGGACGAGCTGCTGGTGCCGCGCAGCGGACCGGGGAACGAATGGAAGGAGCTGACCGACGCGGGCCTCGAGCTCGCGCGTGCGCTGCGCGACCTGTCGGGCCGTTTCCGCGGTGGGGAGGAAGAGAGCGAGGACAGCCGCGCGCGCCTTCGCGAAGTCCTCGAGGAATCGTCGTCGGTGCTCGACCACGCCCTGCCCTACCCGAAGTCGGACATGTACGTGTTCCGCATCCGCGGCCTGGCACGCTCGACGTCGGTGTCGTGGCGCTTCGTCGCGACACCGGTGCTGCCGGGCGACGACTTCCGCGAGCACGTGCTCGAGCAGGCCGAGACCATGTTCGCGACCTCCGCGACGCTCGCCGTGGCGGACGAGGAAGACGGTGCGCTGCGCGAGCTCAAGCTCCACGAGCACGCCGGGCGCCGCTACCGGATCGCACCTCCGATCGCGAGCCCGTTCGACTACGCGCGCAACCTCGAGGTCATCTTCATTCAGGATGCCACCGATCAGGCTGCGCTCGTGGACCGCATGACGAGGACGCTCGCGATCGTGTCGCGCAGGCTCGGCGGACGCTCGCTCGGACTGTTCACGAGCCGCGACCGCATGGTGCGCGTGGCCGACCTGCTGGCCGGGCAGCTCGCGGCCGACGGCATCAGCGTATCGACGCCCGCCGCGGGCAACACGGATCCGCACGAGCTCGTGCGCACCTTCATGGAGAACCCGCGCGCGGTGCTGCTCGGCTCGCGCGCGTTCTGGCAGGGCATCGACATTCCCGGCGACGCGTTGCAGGCGGTGGTGATCGAGAAGCTTCCGTTCGACGTGCCCGGCGATCCGCTGCTGCAGCTTCGCTCGGAGGTGCTGTTCGGGCGCGGCAGCCGCGTGTTCGGCGACTATCAGGTTCCCCGCATGCTGCTGCGCCTCAAGCAGATGATGGGTCGCCTCATCCGCACGCCGACGGATCGAGGAATCATCGTTCTCGTCGAGCCGCGCGCCGACAAGCCCTACTTCCGCCGCGTGGTCGCGACGCTCCCGCCGGGTGCGCGCCACCACCTGGTGCGCCTCGACGACCTCGATCTCGTGGTTGAAGACTTTCTAAGAAGAAGCGCAGCGAGAGACTGACCCCCGCGATCGCGCTTCGTCCGTCACGAAACACGAGTTGCGACTGGCAACCCGGACGCAGGTGAAGCAAGGATGACCGCATGAACCTGCGTCTCCTCTGCCTCCTTCCATTGTTCCCATTGGCCGCGGCGTGCAGCGAGATGGGTCCCGTCGAGCACCCCGACGCGAGATCGAGACCGCCTGCGTCGTTCTACGGAGAGATCGTCGCGGCGAGCGATCGCGACGCGGCTGACCGTGCGCTCGACGACGGACGCCGGCCGGCCGAGATGCTGCGTTTCTTCGGGATCGCCCCGGGCATGCGCGTCGCCGAGATCAGCGCTGGCGGCGGCTACACGGCCGAGCTGCTGGCGCGCACCGTCGGACCGAACGGGAAAGTGTACGCGCAGAACTCCCCGTTCGTCCTCAAGCGCTTCGCCGCGGCGCCGTGGGGCGCGCGGATGAAGAAGCCTCTGATGAAGAAGAACGTGGTGCGCCTCGACCGCAGCTTCGAGCAGGCGCTGCCGTCCGACGTGAAGGACCTCGACGCCGTGCTCGTGGTGCTCTTCTACCACGACTTCGTCTGGCAGAAGGTGGACCGCGAGCGTCTCAACGAGATGGTCTGGAATGCGCTGAAGCCGGGCGGCGTTTACGGCATCGTCGATCACAGTGCGAAGCCGGGCTCGGGCCTGCGCGACGTGGAGAAGCTTCACCGCATCGAAGAGGCCACGCTGCGCGAAGAGGTCGAGAAATCCGGCTTCGAGCTCGTCGCTACCGCGGACTTCCTGCGCAACCCTGCCGACAAGCGCGACTGGAACGCCTCGCCGCGCACTGCCGCCGAAAAGCGCGGCACCAGCGACCGCTTCGTCCTGAAGTACGTGAAGCCCACGAACTGAAATCGGAAATCGGGGACGGGAGCCGCGAGCTGGCGAGCGGCGAGTCCGGTTCCGACAGTCAAGGAGCGCGAGAGCGCGACGTTGAGATGGCTGTCTCGAAGTGCTTGCGAAATCGGGATCCGTCCCCGATTTCCTCCGGGTACAGGTTTTCCTGGGAAAACCTGTACCCGTCCCGGGTTTTAGCCCTGGTGCGCGGGGAGCAGCAGGTCGTTGACCGTCTTGACGGGGTTGAACGTGTCGGCGGGAACCTCGACGAAGACGGTGTTCCAGCCCGCCATCGCACCGTTCCACAGGCCGGGCCGCTCGAGCGAGCGCAGCGGCTTTCCGTCCTGGGACTTCTCGGCGATGAACACGGCCTTGTGGTCGATGAAGCGCGACAGGTCGAAACGGCGCCCCTTCCAGTCGCGTGTGATGCATACGAGGTCGACCGGATTGAAGTGGCGCGCACTCTCGAGGATCGACTTCTGTCCCGCGTCGCCGCGATCGACCTGCGACGTCTCGACGACCTGCGCGCTCGCGCGTCCCGCGGAATCCCTCACCCAGAACGGTCCGCCTCCGGGATTGGTGTCCGACGACACCATGCCGCACGCCCGCAGCGGTCGGTCGAGCGCGTCGCACGCAAACTTCGCGAGGTCTTCGTTGCTTGCCTCGCCGGGAACCGCCGCACCGAAGCGCCCCGCCACGAAGTCGAGCGCCGATCTCACCGCGCCCTCGCCGCCGGCCTCGACTGCGCGGCGGTGCGCGAACACCTCGTCCCGCAGCTCGAGCAGTACGCCGGCGAGCGCACGCTTCCAGCGCACCGTCAGCGGCAGCAAGGCCCCTACCGCGACGTTGTCGATGTTCTTCACGAAGACGATGTCGGCGTCGGTGTCGCCGAGGTTCTCGATGAGCGCGCCGTGGCCGGCGGGGCGCAGCAGCAACCTGCCGCGACGGTCACGGAACGGCCGGCCTTCGCCATCGACGGCGATCGTGTCGGTGGACGGCTTCTGGTGCGAGAACTCGACCTCGTAGCGCACGCCGTAGCGCGACTCGTATTTCCCGCGCACACGCGCGAGCAGCTCGCGGAAGCGGCCCTCGTGCTCGGGCGAGACGGTGAAGTGAAGGCGGCAGACACCGCCTTCGCCGCGCGCGTATTCGGCCGCCTCGACGAGGTGTTCCTCGAAAGCGGTGCGGCGCTCGCCGCCGTCGCGATGAAAGACCAGCAGGCCCTTCGGAAGCGACGCATACGAAAGACCGTCGTCGTCGAGCAGCGCCGAGAGCACGGCCTTGACGTCGCGCTCGCAGGCAGCCGCAAGATCGCCGCCGCGCCTCGCCATCTCCTTCGCGAGGTCTTCGTGGAACGCGAAGCGGCGGATGCCGTCCAGAAACTCGAGCACCGCCTTCGCATCGCCGTTGCCGGCCGACGCGCTCGCACGCAGGTCGTCGCGCCCCGGCGTGCCGGCCGAACCGAGCACGGCGAGCAACGCACGGAACATGCGGCTCGCGGCACCGGAAGCTGGAACGAACTTGGTTACGGCCAGCGACACCGCCTGTTCGTCGTAGCGCGAAGCGAGGCCCTGGGCCTGGCCGTCGTCGAGGCAGCGAATTCCGTCGGCCGGAGCGCACGGTCTGAGCAGGCGCGCGGGTGGCGGCGGCTCGGCGTAAAGCCGGAGCTGCGCGGAGGCCGCGTCGGCGGTGATCCCGCGCGCCTCGAGCTCGGCGAGGTCCGCCGGCGAGAGAGCGAAAGCGTCCTGCGACGAAGCAGATGCGTTCGGCGCACCCGCGGACGCAGTGTTGGAAGAATCGGAAGAGTGCAACGAAGAGCCCGGCCGTGGTCGGACGAGTGTGGCTCAGTGCGCCTGCGCCGCAGCCGGCTGGCCGGCGACCAGCTTCTCGAGCTCGCCGCTCTCGTACATCGCAAGCGCGATGTCGCAGCCGCCGACGAACTCGCCGTCGATGTAGAGCTGCGGGATCGTCGGCCAGCTCGAAAACTGCTTGATGCCTTCGCGGAGCATCGGGTCCTCGAGGACGTTGTAGCTGGCGAACTTGGCGCCGACGGCCTTGAGCGCGAGCGTCACCTTCTGCGAGAAGCCGCACTGGGGCATGAGCGGCGTGCCCTTCATGTAGAGCACGATCCGGTCCTTCTCGATCTGCTTCTGGATGGTCTGGAAGATGTCGTCGGCCATGTCGTCCTCACCCGCAGCGCCGCTCGTTGCGCCTGCTCCAGCAACTGTCGCCTCGGCGGGCTCCGAAAGCAAAATCCTCAGTCGACGTAGCCGAGAGAGCGGAGGGCCTTCTGGGTCTCGGGGTCGAGCGGGGTGTCTTCGCCGGTCGAGGGGAACGCGCTGCTCCAGTCTGCCAGATACTTCTCGAGCCCGTGGGCCCTGGCTTCACGCTGCTCGGGAGTACCGGCGGGAGGCGGCAGGCCGGCGGCCGCCGCACCGTCGTCGCCGCGCCGCTGTTTCGGCGGCTCGCCGACGAGATTGCGAAGCTCGCCCGGATCGGCCGCGAGATCGTAAAGCTCACGCTTGCCCTCGCTCGGCGAGAGAACGAGCTTCGAGTCGCGCTCGACCACCGCCGTCATCTCGCCGCCGAGCGCGCGCCCCTTCTCCTTCTTGCTGCGGTAGTCGCGCCGCTGCAGGAAGATCGCGCGCGACGGAACCACCGGCTCGAACACGTTGCGGCCGTGCGAGAACGTCGCCGCCTCGATGCCGATCGTCTCGAGAATGCTGCGCGAGATGTCGACGATGGAGACCGCCTCCTCGACGACCCTGCCCTCGGGAAGGTGCCCCGGCCAGCTCGCTACGAAAGGCACGCGCACGGCCTCCTCGTGAAGGTTGACGCCGTGGGACATCCAGCCGTGGTCTCCGAGCCCTTCGCCGTGGTCGCTCGTGACGACGACGAGGCTGTCGCGTGCCGGCGTGTGCGCCCCGAACACCTCGAGCAGCCGTCCGAGCTGCTTGTCGGCGTAGCGGACTTCGGCGTCGTAGCGCTGCACGGGATTGGGCGTTCCCTTCGGCCACTTGCCGTCGAAACGCTCGGGGGCGCGGTACGGCGCGTGCGGATCGACGAAGTGCATCCAGACGAACAGCGGCTTGCTGCTCGTGCGTTTCGCGAGCCACGTCTCCGCGCGCCGAAGCGTGGCTTCGGCAAGACGGTCGTGCGGCGTGGAGCCTTCCTTGCGGCGGCCGAGCGAAGCCTGGTCGAGGTCGAAACGGTCGTCGTACCAGTCGAAGCCCTGCGCGAACCCGAACCGGATCATCAGAGGGAACGAGCTGACGAAGGCCGCCGTGTCGTAGCCTTCCCTGTCGAGCGTCTCGGCGAGAGTGACGGCATCGTCCGACATCACGGCGCCGTTCTTGCCGACTCCGAGCGTGCGGAAATGCCGGCTCGTCATCAGCACCGCGTGCGACGGCGCCGTCGTGGACGACTCCGCGTACGCGCGCCGGTAGAGGACGCCCCTGGCAGCCAGCGCCTCGAGGTTGGGCGTCGTTTCGATCTCGTATCCGTACGCCGAGCAGTGGTCGCTGCGCAGCGTGTCGATGGTGACCAGCAGGATGTCCGGCCGCGGGGCGTCCTTGGCGCAGCCGGCGGCGCAAAGGAGCGCGAGCATCGCAAGGACGCGCCGGGTGAGGCGAGCCGGTCCCGGCTTCGCGCCGAGCCGGAACCGCCGTGCGGCCTCCGGGGCGCACGAAGGAGTGGGCTTCGTGGCATTCATCGGAACACGATGCTTTACTCGAAGCCTGCGCAGGCCGGAAACGCCGCGCCACGCTGCATGAGATTTTCCATCACACCGCCGACCGATCTTGCCTTCGCCGGCCTCGACACGCTCTCGGATCTGTCCGATCGCCTCGTCAAATGGGCGAGCCCGGAGCGCGCTTACGTCGGCGAGGTCGTGCACCTCGCGGCGCTGAAGTCGGGCGACCGCCTGCTCGACGTCGGCTGCGGAAGCGGCGACCTGCTTGCCGCCGCCGCCGCGCGCGAAGCGGGCGCCGTGCTCGTCGGCGTCGATCCCGACGAGGACGCGCTCGAGCTCGCCTCGCACAAGATCACCGGAACGATCCACGCGGCCGAGCTGCATCAGGGCGTGGCCGAGGACCTGCCGTTCGACGACGAAAGCTTCGACATCGTGGCCGCGACCCGGCTCCTCGTCGGGCTGACGCCGCGTACCCGGTCCCAGGCCCTGCGCGAATGCTGGCGGGTCCTCCGGCCCGGCGGGCGCCTGCTGGTGGCGGACTGGGAAGAGGAACCGAAGGGGCTCGAGGCCATCGTGACCTACCCCTGGCGGCTGGTCCGGGACACGTTCTTCACCGACGACAGCGGCGCCCCGAGCGTCGCAGAAGCCATATCCATCGCGCGTTTCCACCCTCCGGAGCCCCGCTCCCGCTTCCGTACGGCAGTCGGGATCATCGAGATCCTGGAAGCATTCAAGCCCCTTCAAACATAGAGAAGCGGCGGCTCGCGACCGCGTTCGGCCGCGTAAATTCGTACTGGCTTCTTTGTCCCGAAATGGTTAGAAGCGCCGCTTATCTGAACGCGGACGCGCTACCCGGGACAGGACGCCCCGGTGAAAGACGCGCGACGCTTTCGTCACTCATCGAACCAAGGGATCACCATGCACAAAGCGCTCGAGCAGTGGGTCAAGGAAGTCGCGGAGCTGACAACGCCGGATGCCATCTACTGGTGTGACGGTTCCGACGAAGAGAACGACAGGCTGCTCCGTGAGATGGAAAGCAGCGGGGACCTGACCCGCCTGAATCCGGACCTTTACCCGAACAGCTTCCTGGCCCGCAGCGACCCCCAGGACGTCGCCCGCGTCGAGCACCTGACCTTCATCTGCACCGACAAGCAGGAAGACGCCGGCCCCACCAACAACTGGAAGGACCCGGCCGAAGCCCGCGCGCTCGTCATGCCCCTGTTCAAGGGCGCGATGAAGGGCCGCACCATGTACGTGATCCCTTACGTGATGGGCCCCGTCGGCTCGCCCATGTCGAAGGTGGGCGTCGAGATCACCGACTCGCCCTACGTAGTGATCAACATGCGCATCATGACGCGCATGGGGAAGGCCGCCCTCGACCAGCTCGGCACCGACGGCGAGTTCGTGAAGGGCCTCCACTCCCTCGGCGACCTCTCGCCCGACCGCCGCTACATCATGCACTTCCCGAAGGACCTCGAGATCATCAGCATCGGCTCGGGGTACGGCGGCAACGCGCTGCTCGGCAAGAAGTGCTTCGCGCTTCGCATCGCGTCCAACATGGCCCGCGCCGAGGGCTGGCTGGCCGAGCACATGCTGATCCTCGGCCTCGAAAGTCCCAAGGGCGAAGTCACGTACGTCGCGGCCGCGTTCCCGTCGGCCTGCGGCAAGACCAACCTCGCCATGCTGCTGCCTCCCGAGAGCCAGGAAGGCTGGAAGGTCTGGACGGTCGGCGACGACATCGCGTGGATGAAGTTCGGCGCCGACGGCCGCCTCTACGCGATCAACCCGGAGGCCGGCTTCTTCGGCGTGGCTCCGGGAACCAGCAACAAGACCAATCCGAACGCGATGGCCTCCCTCAAGAAGAACTCGCTCTTCACCAACGTGGCGCTGACCGACGACGGCGGCGTGTGGTGGGAAGGCATGGGCCCGGCGCCCAAGCACGCGATCGACTGGCTGGGCAAGGACTGGACGCCGGAGTCGAAGACGGCCGCCGCACACCCGAACTCGCGCTTCACCGCGCCGGCTCGCCAGTGCCCCGGCATCTCGAAGGAGTGGGAGAATCCGAACGGTGTGCCGATCTCGGCCATCATCTTCGGCGGCCGCCGCGCGCGCACCGCGCCCCTCGTCTTCGAGTCGTTCGACTGGAACCACGGCGTCTACGTCGGCGCCGCGGTCGCGTCCGAGACGACGGCTGCCGCGCAGAACCAGGCCGTCGGCGTCATCCGCCGCGACCCCTTCGCCATGCTGCCGTTCTGCGGTTACAACATGGGCGACTACTTCGCGCACTGGCTCAGCCTCGGCAAGAAGGAAGGGGCCAAGCTGCCGAAGCTGTTCCACGTGAACTGGTTCCGTCAGGCCGACGGCAAGTTCCTGTGGCCGGGCTTCGGCGACAACGTTCGCGTGCTGCGCTGGATCCTCGATCGCTGCAACGGCGTCGGTCAGGCAACGAAGACTCCGATCGGTTTCGTGCCCGCTCCGGGTGCG
>CAYYVZ010000020.1:0-24693 GCA_964475235.1 uncultured Myxococcales bacterium
TCGACGAGCTCGCGCTCATCATGCGCTACGCATTCGATCACATGCAGAAGCCCGACGGCGGTTCGGTCTACCTGCGCCTTTCGACGCGGCATCTGGCGCAGCCCGCGCGCGAGATCGACGAGAGGCTCGCGCGCGACATCGTCCGCGGGGCGTACTGGCTGGAACGGCCGGAGCCGGGCGCGGCGATTTCGCTCGTGTCGATGGGAGTCGTCACGGAGGAGGCACGGCATGCGCTGGAGCTGATTCGCGAGGACATGCCCGGCGCAGGCCTGCTCGTGGTGACGTCGACCGATCGCTGCCACGGGGACTGGACCGCGGCTTTCCGCGCACGCCGGCTCGGCGAGAGCGACGCGGCGAGCCACATCGAGGAGCAGCTCTCGGTGCTCGCGCCGGGCGCATCGCTCGTTTCGGTGTGCGACGCGCATCCGGCCTCTCTCTCCTGGCTGGGCGGCGTGGCCGACTACCGCATCGTTCCGCTCGGCAACGAGCGCTTCGGGCAGTCCGGCGACCTCGTCGACCTCTTCCACCACTACGAGATCGACGCGGATGCGATCGTGGACGCTGCGGCCCGCGCGCTGCTGGAGGCCCCGCAATGAAAGTCGAAGTCGTCATGCCGCGCCTGTCCGATTCCATGTCGGAAGGGGCCGTGACCGCCTGGTTCAAGAACGAAGGCGACACCGTTGCCAAAGGCGAAGCCATCGCCGAGCTCGAAACCGAGAAGTCCACCGTCGATCTCGTCGCGCCCGAGGCCGGGGTGCTCGCGCGCATCGTCGTCGCGGCTGGAAGCTCTGCCGTCGCGGTGGACACCGTGCTCGCGGAGATCGAAACGGAAGCGGCCGTTGTCACGAAGTCTGCACCGGTCGAGAAGCGCGCGACCCCGCGTGCCGGTGCTTCGCCGTCGAAACGCACAGGTCGCAGCGAGGAGCGAACGCTGTCGATCGCGAGGCCTCCCGCGGAAGGAAACGAGGAAACGGTCGCGGCAACGCCGCTCGCGCGCCGCATGGCCGCCCAGTCCGGCCTGTCTCTCGCGGCACTCGGCCGCAGCGGAATCGGCGGCAAGGTCTCGAAGGCCGACGTCGAGGAGGCGCTCGGACGCACGGCGACGCTCTCCGTCGTGCCGAACCGAGCGCCCGCGGCTCGCACAGTGCAGTCCTCGCGTCCAGCACCCGCCACCGCCGGTGTCGCCACGCCGATGTCGCGCGTTCGCCGCACGATCGCCGAACGCATGTCGCACTCGAAAGCGACGATCCCGCACTTCTACCTGTCGGTGGACTGCCGCGTGGACCGGCTGCTCGACGTGCGCCGGCGTCTCAAGGACGACGGCGTCGTTGTCTCGATCAACGACTTCGTCATCCGTGCGGTCGCGATCGCGCTGTCGCGCGTGCCCGACGCCAACGCCACGTGGAAGGACGGCGAAGGCATCGTGCACCACGAGCGCATCGACATTGCGGTGGCGGTGGCGCTGGACGAAGGCCTCGTCACGCCGGTCGTGAGGGACACGAGGAACCTCGGCCTCTCGGCCATCGCCGGGCAGGTGCGGGATCTCGCGGCGCGCGCACGCGACGGCAAGCTGGCGCCGCACGAGTACGACGGCGCGACGTTCACGATCTCCAACCTCGGCATGCACGGCGTCGGGCAGATGTTCGCGATCGTCAACCCGCCCCAGGCCTGCATCCTCGGCGTCGGCGCGGCCGAGGCCAGGCCCGTCGTCGAGGACGGCCAGGTCGTGGCGGGCACCGTGATGACGCTGTCGATCTCGGCCGATCACCGCGTGCTCGACGGCACGACCGGCGCGAAGCTGCTTGCCGAGATTCGCCGCATGCTCGAAGAGCCGGCGCTGATGCTCGCGTGACGCCGCGGGCGAAAGACACGAATGGCAACCGGGCCGAACCTTCTGAAGGCGAATGACGCGATGACCCGCGACGAGGACGAATGACGGTGACGGCCAAGAGCGAGCGCTACCAGGTCGTCGTGATCGGGGCCGGTCCCGGCGGTTACGTCGCCGCGCTGCGCGCAGCCGAGCATGGCCTGACGGTCGCCGTCGTCGAGCGCGATCGTCTCGGCGGCGTCTGCGCGAACCAGGGCTGCATCCCGACGAAGGCGCTGCTGCGCTCGGCGGAAGTGTACTCGCTTGCGAAGAACGCGAAGTCGTTCGGTGTCGTCGCCGAGAACGTGAGCTTCGACATCGGCGCCGTCGCCGACCGGGCGAAGCAGGTCGCGGCGCGAATGGAGAAGTCGGTCGAGGCGCTGCTGCGCGGCGCGAAGATTCCCGTCCACCGCGGCACCGCCCGCCTCGACGGCCCGGGCCGAGTCTCCGTCACGACCAGGGACGGCGAGATTCTGCTCGAAGCCGATCACGTCGTGCTCGCGACCGGCGCCCGCCCGCGCGTTCCTGCGGGCTTCGAGAGCGACGGCCGCCTCGTCTGGACCTACGTGGACGCGCTCGCGCCGGCGGACATGCCGAAGTCGGTGCTCGTCATGGGAGCGGGAGCGATCGGCGTCGAGTTCGCGAGCTTCTACCGCACGCTCGGTGCCGAGGTCACGCTCGTCGAGATGCTGCCGCGCATCCTGCCGATGGAAGACGCCGAGGTCAGCGAGGCGATGCGCCGCGCGATGAAGAAGCAGGGCATCCGCATCCTCACCGGCGCAAAGGTTTCGTCGATCGAGAAAAGCGATACTGCGGTGACCGCCACGGTCGATGCCGGTGGCCCCAGCAGCGGAGCGGCAGGAGCGAGCAGCGGAGCGATAGGAGAGGCAGAGACGATCCCGGCCGATCGTCTCCTCGTGGCCACCGGCATCGCGGCCAACATCGAAGGCCTCGGACTCGAGAAGACCAAAGCGAAGACCGACAACGGCCACATCGTCGTCGACGAATGGCTCGCGACGGACGAGCCCGGACTCTATGCGATCGGCGATCTCACGGGCGCCCCCTGGCTCGCGCACAAGGCGAGCCGCGAAGCCGTCGTCTGCATCGATCGCATCGCCGGCATCGAGAGCGCGAGGCCGATCGGCGCGAATGCGACGCCGGCCTGCACGTACGCGACACCCCAGGTCGCGAGCGTCGGCCTCACCGAGGAAGCCGCCGTCGCCGCCGGGCACGAAGTGCGCTGCGGGCGTGCGACCTTCGTCGGCAACGGCAAGGCACGCGCGCTCGGCGAGACGGAAGGCTTTGTGAAGACGGTCTTCGATGCGAAGACGGGCGAGCTTCTCGGCGCCCACCTCATCGGTCCGGAAGTCACCGAGCTCATCTCCACGTTCGCGCTTGCGCGAACCCTCGAAGCCACCGAGGCCGAGATCCTCCAGGCGGTCTTTCCTCATCCGACGCTGTCGGAGGCGGTGCACGAGTCGGTCGAAGCGGCGTTCCGGACGCCGGCTGCGGCGGCAGGCAAAAAAGGGGCCTCGCAGGCGTAGGAAGCCGGCGATTGACCGGCGGCGTTCTCTGCCGTACTTGAACACCAATGTCAGGACGGACCCTGTCGAGGGGCGCGCCCGACGAGCTTTCGATGGTAGTCCCGCTTTCCAGCCTTCCACTGCGTACGCGCGCCAAAGTGCTGCGCGTCGGCGGCCAGCCGGGTTTTCGGCGCCGCCTCATGGAGTTCGGCCTCGTTCCGGGCACGAGCGTGGAAGTGGTCCGCGTCGCCCCGCTCGGCGATCCCGTTCAGCTCCTCGTGCGTGGCTGCCGGCTGTCGATCCGCCGCGCCGAGGCCGCCGAGGTCACCGTCTTCTCCGGCGAGCCTGCCGACGTGTTCTCGCCGGAGCCGCTACCGGCCGGTGCGACCGCCTGCGCAGGCTGCAGGTCGTGAGCGCAACGGCCGACGTCGCCGGCAAATCCCGAATCGAATCCCGGCGCGGCGCTTCGCAGGCCGCAGGTCCTCACGACGGCGCTCCACGCGCCGTTCCGCTCGTTGCCGTCGTCGGAAATCCGAACACCGGCAAGACGACGCTGTTCAACCGGCTGACGGGACAGCGCGCACGCGTCGGCAACTATCCGGGCGTCACCGTCGACCGCCGCACGGGCCGCGCGCGGCTCGCCGGTGCCGGCGGCGAGTCGCGCGATGTCGAAGTGTTCGACGTGCCCGGCTGCTACTCGCTGTCGGCGCGATCGGCCGAGGAAGAGATCGCGATCGACGCGATGCTCGGCTGGAACGGGAACCCGCGCCCCGACCTCGCCCTCGTCGTCGTCGATGCGACGCAGCTCATCCGCAACCTCTACCTGGTGCTGCAGATCCTCGAGCTCGGCGTGCCGTCGGTCATCGCGCTCAACCTCATCGACGAAGCGGGCTCGCACGTGCCCGATGCGCACGCGCTGTCGCTTCTGCTAGGCGTTCCGTGCGTGCCGACCTCGGCGCGGACCGGCCAGGGCGTGCTCGAGCTGCAGGCGGCCGTCGTCGAGGCGCTCGAGGCGCCCGCGCCGTCGCCCCACCTCCACATCCCCTACACGCAGGCGCTCGTTGCCCAGGCCGATCGCGTCACCGAGGCGCTGCCGCCCGAATGGCTCGCCTCTGCCCAGACCGTCCACCACCGGCGCGCGCTCGCCCTGTGGGCGCTGACCAGCATCAACACCGACGACGAGCTTACGTCGGTACCGGCGGCCCTTCGGGAGAAGCTCGCCGAGGTGCGCGCCGATGCGCGCGGCCGCGACATCGACGGCGAGATCATCGGCGCCCGCTATTCCTTTCTCGACGCTCACGTGCCGGCCCTGTTCGCCCCGCCGCGAGCGGCGATGCTCACCGAACGCATCGACTCGATCCTGCTGCATCCCGTCACGGGCTTCGCGACCTTCCTCGCGGTGATGCTCGTGATGTTCCAGTCGCTGTTCGCGTGGGCGGATCCGGCGATCGGCCTCATCGAGGACGCGTTCGGCGCACTCGGCGGCTGGCTCGTTTCGGTGCTGCCCGCCGGCTTCCTCACCGACCTGCTCGTCGAGGGCGTGATCGGCGGCGTCGGCAACGTGCTCGTCTTCCTGCCGCAGATCCTGCTGCTGTTCCTGATGCTCGGCATTCTCGAGGACTCGGGCTACCTCGCGCGCGTCGCCTACCTGATGGACCGCGTGATGAAGTCGGTGGGCCTTCACGGCCGGGCGTTCGTGCCGATGCTCTCGGGCTTCTCGTGCGCGATCCCGGCGATCATGGCGACGCGCACGATGGAGAGCCGCCGCGACCGGCTGCTCACGATGATGGTCGTGCCGCTCATGACGTGCTCGGCGCGACTGCCGGTCTACACGCTCGTCATCGCGGCGCTCTATCCGCCGTCGGTGGTGTTCGGCTTCGTGCCGGTGCAGGGCCTGTTGATGGTCGCCATGTACGTCTTCAGCACGGTGACCGCGCTCGGCGCCGCCGCGGTGATCGGCCGCACGGTGCTGCGCGGACCTCAAGTGCCCCTCATCCTCGAGCTGCCGCCTTACCGCATGCCGATGGCGAGGAGCGTGCTGCAGATGATGTGGCAGCGCTCGAAGCTGTTCCTCACCGAGGCGGGCAGCGTGATCCTCTGGTGCACGATCGGCCTGTGGGTGCTGCTGTCGTACCCGAAGCTGCCCGAGCCGCCGGCCGGCGCGCCCGCCGAAGCGGTGCAGCAGTGGGAAGCCGACTCGCTGGCCAACAGCTACGGCGGACGCATGGGCAAGGCGCTCGAGCCCGCGATCGCGCCGCTCGGTTTCGACTGGAAGATCGGCGTCGGCATCGTCGGCGCGTTCGCCGCGCGCGAGGTCTTCGTCTCGACGATGGGCGTGATCTACGGCATCGGCGACGACATCGACGAGGAAACGCCGGCGCTGCGCGATCGCATGCGCGCCGAGAAGCATCCCGACGGGCGGCCCGTCTACAGCCCGCTCGTCGGCCTGTCGCTCATGGTCTTCTTCGCGCTGGCGTGCCAGTGCATGAGCACGCTCGCGGTCGTCCGGCGCGAGACGGGCGGCTGGCGCTGGCCGGTCTTCCTGTTCGCGTACATGACGGTGCTCGCGTGGTTCTCGAGCTTCGCCGTGTTTCAGATTGGACGCCTCGCAGGGCTCGGCTAGGCCGGACGCTTCGCGAGGCTCGGCCAGGTCAGATGCCTCGCAGCGTTCGGCTGAGCGCACTTCCTCGACGCCCGTCCGTCCGGTAGACGTCGCCCATGTGCGGCATCGTTGGAATGCTTTCCTCCGGCGCTCCGGTTTCGCCAGGCGCCCTCGAGGCGGCCACGCGCGCGCTTCATCACCGCGGCCCCGACGGACAGCGACAGTGGATCAGTGAAGACGGCCTCGCCGGCCTCGGTCATGCGCGGCTGAGCATCATCGACCTTGCGACCGGCGACCAGCCACTCGCCAACGAGGACGGCACGATCCACGCCGTCGTCAACGGCGAGCTCTACGACTTCGAGCGCATCCAGCGCGAGCTCGCGGCGCGCGGCCACCGGCTTCGCACGAAGAGCGACAGCGAGATCGTGCTGCACCTCTACGAGGACCTGGGAACCGCTTGCCTCGAGCACCTTCGCGGCGAGTTCGCGTTCGCGCTGTGGGACTCGAAGTCGCGCACGCTCTTCGCCGCGCGCGACCGCTTCGGTATCAAGCCGCTGTTCTACACGCAGCATGACGGGATGCTGCTGCTCGCGTCCGAGGCGAAGGCCCTGTTCGCGGCCGGCGTTCCGGCGCGGTGGGACACCGAGGCCTTTTTCGACGCGAACAGCCTCCTCGTGCCGCGCCAGGACCGGTCGCTTTTCGCCGGGATCCGCCAGGTTCCGCCGGGGCACTATCTGCTCGCGCGCGGCGGCCGCGTGGACGTCGTCCGCTACTGGGACTTCGACTATCCGGCGAGCGAGGCCGCCTTGCCGAAAAGCGACGGCGAGTGCGCGGAGGCCTTCCGCGCGGCGCTCGACGAAGCGGTGCGCCTGCGCCTGCGTGCCGACGTGCCGGTCGGCTGCTATCTGAGCGGCGGCATCGACTCGTGCGCCGTGCTCGGCCTGGCCGCGCGCCACCGTTCCGATCCGATCCGTACGTTCACGCTGCGTTTCGACCGCGCCGCATACGACGAAGGCGAGATTGCGCGCGAGATGGCCGAGCGCGCCGGCGCCGAGTTCCATCCCATCCCGCTCCATCAGTCGGACCTCGCCGAGCATTTCGGCGAGGCGATCCGCCACAGCGAGACGCTCTGCCTCAACGCGCACGGCGTCGCGAAGTTCGTGCTGAGCCGCGCCGTGCGCGAAGACGGCTACAAGGTCGTGATCACGGGCGAAGGCTCCGACGAGATCCTCGGCGGCTACCCGCCGTTCCGGCGGGACATGCTGCTCTACGACAACGACGGGCAGGATCCCGCCGAGGTGAAGCGGCTGCTCGGCGAGCTCGAGAACGCCAACCCCGTCTCGCGCGGCCTGCTGCTTCCCGAAGGGCGTTCGCTGTCGCTCGACGGAGTCCGCCGCGTGCTCGGTTTCGCGCCGTCGTGGATGGAGGCCTACGGCAGCACCGGATTCAAGCTGCACGCGCTGTTCGACGATGGCTTCGCGGCCGGTTACGCGGGCCGCGATTCGTTCCTCGCGCTGCTGGAAGGCGTGGACGTGGCCGGCCAGCTCACGGGCCGTCCGCCCGTGCATCAGTCGCTCTACCTGTGGGGCAAGAGCCAGCTCAACAACTACGTGCTCGCGATGCTCGGCGACCGCATGGAGATGGCCCACTCGGTCGAAGGCCGCGTGCCCTTCCTCGACCACCGCGTCGTCGAGCTCGTACGCTCGCTGCCCGTGCGCCAGAAAATCCGCGGCATGACAGAGAAGTACGTGCTGCGCGAGGCGACGCGCAGCGTGCTCACCGAAACGGTCTACGCGCGCCACAAGCATCCGTTCACGAGCCCGCCGGTCGCGCTCGACCCGGACGAGCGGCTCCACGAGCTGCTGCAGACGACGCTGCGCGGCCCGTTGCTTGCCGCCATGCCCTTCTATGACCCCGCCAAGGTCGTTCGCCTGCTCGACTCGCTGCCGTCGATGGACGATTCCGCCCGGACGGCCGTCGATCCCGCCCTGATGGTGATGCTCAGCGCCTGCATGCTGCAGGAAAAGTTCGCGCCGGCCGCCTGAGCGCGTCCCGGCGGCTTGCTGCGAGCGTCCGTCGCAGGTCAAAACGGCTGCCGGCCCCGCGCATGTCCGAAACTCCGCGCTTCCATCGCGCCGTCCGGTGGACGGTCGCCGCTCTCGCCGCCGTATACGCGGTCTGGTTCGGCGTCTACACGTGCCTCCAGCACCTGCGCTTCAAGACGTACGCGTTCGATCTCGGAACGTTCGACCAGGGCATCTGGCTGGCCGGGCACGGCACGGACTACTTCGTCACCGTGCGCGGGCTTCCCCTGCTCGGCGATCACGTGCGCGTGTTCTCGTTCTTTCTCGCGCCGCTCTACTGGATCGTCGACGACGTGCGCGCGCTGCTCGTGCTGCAGAGCGTGTTCATTGCCGCGGGGGCGTTCTTTGTCTGCCGCATCGCGCTGCGCATGCTTCCCACCCGGCCGCTCGTCGCGCTGGCGCTCGCGGCGAGTTTCCTGCTGCACCCGGCCAACCAGAACCTGAACCTCGACCACGCGCATCCGGACGCCTTCGCGATGACGTTCCTGCTCGCGTCGGTCGATTTTCTCGGCGCGGGCCGGATCGCCGCGTTCGCGGTTGCGGCTGCCCTCGCGATGTCGTGCAAAGAGGACGTGCCGCTGGTGTTCGCTGCGCTCGGGACGGTGATGATGCTCGAGCGCAGCCGCCGCAGGCTCGGGTTCACGATCGCGGCGGTCGCGAGTGCGTATTTCCTGTTCTCGATGCTCGTGGTGCTGCCGTGGTTCAACGGCGAGGGGTTCTTCCGCCTCGGCCGCACGGGCTTCCTTGCGGGACTCTGGAGCGAAGGCGACAACCCTTCGTGGCTGCTCGAGAGGCTCACGCGGCCGGAAAGCGTCACCTACCTGCTGCAGATCGGCGCGACGAATCTCTATCTGTTTCTGCTCGCGCCGCTCGCCGTCGTTCCCGCGCTTCCGCAGGTCGCGGCCAACCTGCTGTCGGACGCCAACTACATGCGCGACCTCGAGTTCCACTACCAGACGTCGGTGGTCGCGTTTCTCTACGTCGGGACCGTGACGGCGCTCGCGTCGATCGAGCGGTGGCGGGCACGGGCGGCGTCGCGCGTGATGGCGGCGATGCTCGGCGGCGTTCTCGCACTCGCTCCCGTCGCCCTCTTCGGCGCCGCCGTCGCCACCAACCTTGCGTGGAGCCGCGTTCCGATCTCCTACCCCGGCATCCTGCTCGAGAGTCGCATACTGCTGAACGAGGACTGGCGCTACGCATCGGCCCGGAAAGTGCTTGCGATGATTCCACCCGACGCCGTCGTCGCGGCCGACTACTCGACCGTGCCGCACCTGACCCATCGCCGCCGCATCTACATGCTGCCGAATCCCTTCGAGGAGAGTAACTGGGGCGTCGGGGGCGAGAACCTGCACGACCCCGACGACGTCGAGTACATCGTGGTGCGCAAGGTGCACACGATCGAGCCGATCCACACCCTGGTGGACAAGCTGGTCGCGGACAAGGTGTTCGCGCGCGTCGCGGGCGACGAGTTCATCGGCCTCTACAGGCGCATCAACCTCGTGAAGCCGAGCCCGAAGGCGACGTGCGCCGATTTCGACGGCGACGGCGCGGTGACGGCCGAAGACCAGCGCTACATCGGCGAAGCGATCATGCGCGGCCGAGTGTGTCCGCTGCGCGTCTGCGACGTCGACGGCAGCGGCAAGCTCGAGTTTCGCGACGCGCTCGCGGTGGGCCTTCGCATGAAGAACCCCGCCGCAAAGCTCGCCTGTCCCGCGGTCGACTGACGCGCGGCGTTCGCGTAGGAAACGGGGACGGCTACCTGACGCCCGTGGGCGGCGCCTTTCACCGTGAGCCCTGAGCCGGCGAAGGGCGAGCATCCGGACGCTGCCATCGGGAGGCCGTCCCCTTTTTCGCTTTTCCAGGAGGATTCAGTGCTTTCGAAGTTCGACGACTACGCGATTCACCAGACACCCGAGCCGATCGCGCACCCGGCCTCCAGCGACCGGAACGTCTACGACCGCTACTGGTTCAACGGTTACGCGGCCGACGGCGAGTTCTACTTCGGCATCGGCATGGGCCTATACCCGCACCGGGGAATCCTCGACTGCGGGTTCTCGATCGCGCGCGACGGCGAGCAGCATGCCTTCCACGGCTCGCGCCGAGCCCCCAACGAGCCGAGCGAGACCACCGTCGGTCCCTTTTCGATCCAGATCGTCGAGCCGATGAAGAGCCTTCGCGTGCGCCTCGAGCCCAACTCGACCGGCATCGAGTGCGACCTCGAGTTCATCGCGCGCACGGCCTGCGTGGAGGAAGGCCGCCAGACGCGGCGCCTCGGCAACCGCATTTTCATGGACGCGACGCGCTTCGCGCAGTACGGCCGCTGGCAGGGCACCATCAAGTACGACGGCAAGACGCTGCCGATCGACCGGGAGCGCGTCTACGGCACCAAGGACCGCTCGTGGGGAATCCGCCCGGTCGGCGCGCCCGAGATGGACGGTGCGCCGCGCATGGAGATGCCGCAGTTCTTCTTCCTGTGGGCGCCGCTGCAGTGGAAGACGCGCTGCACGCACTTCTCGACGTTCGAGGAATCCGACGGCCGTGCGTGGCACCAGGACGGCGCGCTGATTCCCGCCTACGAGGTTCCCGACGACATCCCCGGCGTCAACGATGCGGCCATCCAGTACATGGCCCGCGTCGAGCACCAGCTCGAGTACGTCCCCGGCACGCGTCGCGCGCGCCGTGCGAAGATCGCCCTCGTCGAACGCGGCGGCTCGCGCCACGAGATCTCGCTCGAGACGCTGCTCACGTTCCAGATGAAGGGAATCGGTTACCAGCACCCGGAGTGGGCGCACGGCCACTGGAAGGGCGAGCTCGCGGTCGCCGGCGAGTCGTGGAAGGCGGCCGACATCGATCCGCTCGCCTGGGAGAACCTGCACACGCAGCAGGTCGTGCGCGCGAAGATGGGCGACGAGGAAGGCATCGGCGTGCTCGAGCAGATCGCGATCGGCCCGCACGTTCCGTCCGGACTGACGGGTTTCATGGACGGGGCGGAGTAAGGTTGCAGAACGAGCTCGACATCGTTCGTGACGTGTCGGCGCGGCTCGATCGCGCAGGATTCGCGTACATGCTCACGGGCTCGATGGCGATGAACTACTATGCCGAGCCCCGCATGACGCGCGATATCGACCTGGTCGTGGAGCTCGAGCCCTCCACTGGCGAACGACTCATCGAGACTTTCTCTCCGGACTACTACGTTTCTCGCGAATCAGTGGCGGATTCGATCGCCCGAGAAGGGCTCTTCAACCTGATCCACCAGGAAAGCGTCATCAAGGTGGATTTCATCGTGCGAAAGTCGACCGCTTTTCGGAAAGGCGAGTTCGCGCGCCGCAGCCGCATCGAGATCGAGGATTTCTCGACCTGGATCGTCAGCAAGGAAGACCTGATCCTGTCCAAGCTGGAGTGGGCGAAGGAGTCGCGTTCGGAAGTTCAACGACGACGTTCGCAATCTCGTTTCCACCGGTTGCGACATGGCATATGTGGAGAGCTGGGTGACCGGCCTGGGGCTGGAAGCGATTTGGGAAGAGTTCAGACGATGAAAGACACGACTCCCGAGATCGAGCAGAGAATGCACGACCTCCTCATGCAGCGGTCCGGTGCCGAGCGGTTCCGCATGGGAGTCGAGATGTTCGAGGCCGCCCGCCGCATGGTGCTCGCATCGTTCCCTCCCGACCTCTCCCCGCTGGAACGGAATCGCAGGCTGTACGAGAGGATCTATGGCGAATCCTTCCCCTCCGGGTCCTGAGCAGGCTGCGACTTCGGGCGAACCGGCCCGGTCGAAAGGGGTCGTCGACTACATCCACGGCGACCTCGTCTTCAACCGTCGCGTCGACGTGCTCGCGAGGCATCTCTCGGAAGTGATCCCGCGCGATGCGTCGGTTCTCGACGTCGGTTGCGGGGACGGAAGCATCGACCGGCTCATCCTCGACCGACGTCCCGATCTCCACATCGAGGGCATCGACGTGCTGCTTCGGCCGAAGACACACGTCCCGGTGACACTGTTCGACGGTCGCACGATCCCGCGCGCCGACCGCAGCGTGGACGTCGTGATGTTCGTGGACGTGCTGCACCACACCGACGATCCGATGGTCCTGCTGACCGAGGCCGCGCGGGTCGCGCGACGCTGCGTCGTGCTGAAAGACCACACGATGGACGGGCCGCTCTCCGGCCCGATCCTGCGCGTGATGGACTGGTTCGGGAACGCGCGTCACGGCGTGCGCCTGCCGTACAATTACTGGTCGAGCGTGCAGTGGAAGCGGGCGTTCGACGCGCTCGGCCTTCGCGTCGGCGAAGACCGGCGCGAGCTCGGCATCTATCCGGCAGGCGCGGACTTCGTGTTCGGGCGCGGGCTCCACCTGGTCGTCCGGGCGGACGTCGCTGCGGATTGAGAGAGCTCAGCGCGTCAGCCGCTGCAGCCTCAGCATCAGCACCGAGACCGACAGAAAGCTCGCGACCACGATCGACTCCATGAGGCCCGAAACGCCGCGGCCCTGGTGTTCGGCCAGCCACCACGCGAGCGGCGGCATCACGACGACATAAGACAGGACGTGGCTGGCCGTCGGCAGCCAGTTGTCGCCGCGCGCGCGCAATGCCGCCGCCACCACGACCTGGCCGCCGTCGGGCACCAGCACGACCGCGCCGACCGCCATGAGCGAAGCCACGAGCGTCGCGAGCGCGGCATCCGAAGTCAGCGAGTGCGCGAGCGCCGACGGTGCCGCAAGGAAGACGACCGCGCAGAGCACCATTCCCATGCTGTTGAGCGCAAGCCCGGCCCAACCGACGCGTCCCGCCTCGTGCGAATCGCGCCGGCCCCACGCCTCCGAGACCAGCACGGCCGTTGCCGCCGCGACGCCGAGCGAGATCATGAACACCACGGCGAGCGTGTTCAGCAGGAGCTGGTAGGCCGCGACGGACTCTTCGCCGATGCGTCCCGCGATCACCGTGAGGGACGAGAACGCGCCGGCCTCGGCGAGCTGGCTCACTGCCGCGGCCATGCCGACGCCGAGCAGGGCGCGATAGCTCGGAGCGTGCGGTGCGTGCCCGCGCACGGCGTGGCGGCGGCCCGTCTCCGAAAAAAGGATCCAGCCCGCGAGCGCTCCGAAGAGGAAGACACGGCCGCCGACCGTCGCCCAGGCTGACCCGCACGCGCCCATCGACGGCACGAGCGCGAGATTGAGCGCGAGGTTCACGACGTTGGCGGCCCAGATCACGATGGTGCCCGGCACCGGCCTCTTCACGGCCTCGAGGAAGAACGCGCAGCACACGTACGCGAAGTGCAGCGCGAGGCTGAGGCCGAGGATCTCGGCTACGTCGCCTGCCTCGCGCGCGAGCTCCGCTTCGATGCCGAACAGCACGAGCAGCGGCTCGGAAAGAAGGGCGAGGCCGGCGCCGCTCACGACGCCGGTCCAGGCCGAGATCACGAGGCCGCGCCGCCAGACCGCACCGGCGTGCTCGGGCCTTCCTTCGCCGATCGCGCGCGCGGTGAGCACCTGGACGCCCATGAGCAGGCCGATGCCTGTGACGAGGAGCACACCGGTCGGTGCCCAGCCCAGCGCGAAGGCCGGAAGCTCGGCCGGAGCGAGCTGGCCGACGACGATCGTGTCCGCGATCCCCATGCCCATGATGCCGAGGCGAGCGACCGCGACCGGCGCAGCCAGCTTCAGCAGCGAGCGAAACAGCGAGGACAGAGGGGCATGCATGGCGAAGCCAACTGTTCGTTCTAGCCCCGGCTTTTAAGGTTTGCGAAGTTTTCGAGGCCGCCGCGCGCCGAAAGCAGCCTCGCGTGACTTCCGTCGCGAGGGCGCCCGCGGTACATTTCGCACGTTCGGATTGCAGGCGTCTCCGGTTCTGGGGAAAGCATGACTTCGCTCGTCGAAGCACCGGCGCTACCGGCGCGCGTGTTCGCTTCCGATCTGCTCGCGGGCCGCACGGCGGTCGTTACGGGCGGATCGGGCGGACTCGGCCGCGCAATCTCGGAGGGGCTCGCACTTGCGGGCGCCGACCTTCTTCTCGCCGCTCGCAACCAGGAAAAGCTGGAAGCCGTCGCCGCCGATCTTCGCGCACGCACCGGGCGCCGGATCGAGACCGGCGTCGTCGACATCCGCAACAGGGAGAGCGTCGAGGCCCTTGCGGCTCGCGCGAGCACGCTCTTCCCGAAGATCGACATCCTCGTGAACAACGCGGGCGGCCAGTTCGCGCAGCCCGCGCGCGACTACAAGCCGAAGGGCTGGAACGCGGTCATCGACACCAACCTGACGGGCACCTGGAACATGACGCAGGTCTTCGGCGTTCCCATGCTCGACGGGGACGGCGGCTCGATCGTGAACGTCATCGCGGTGGTCGGCCGCGGATTCCCGGGCATCGCCCACACGAGCGCCGCGCGGGCCGGAGTGCTCGAGCTGTCGCGTACGCTCGCGTTCGAATGGGGACCGAAGGTGCGCATCAACTGCGTCGCGCCGGGTGCCGTAAAGACCGAGGCCTTCGAGCACACCTACCACCCCGACATTTTCAAGCTTTGCGAAGCGCAGCCGATCCCGCGCTTCGGCCGGCCCGAGGAGATCGCCTACGCGGTCACGTTCCTCGCGTCGCCCGCTGCCACGTTCATCACCGGCGATTGCATCTTCGTCGCCGGCGGTCAGCAGGTTTACGGTCGCAACCAGGCCCTCTTCGACGAGGCGCTCGGGAGGCCGGAGTGACGGGCGACGTTACCATGCAGCTCACGGCGCTCGACGACGACGTCTACGCCTGCCTGCAGCCGGATCGCGGCTTCGGGTGGAGTAACTCGGGCCTCGTGGCTCGCGGCGGCGGCCTCGTCGTCGATACGTTCTGGGACCTGCCGCGCACGCGCGCGATGATCGACCTCTACGCCGGCGTGCATCCCGCGCTTCCGCGCCGCCTCGTGAACACGCATCACAACGGCGACCACTGCTGGGGCAACCAGCTGTTCGCAGGCTCGGAGATCATCGGGCACCGGCTCTGCGCCGAAGCAATGCGCGACGACATCTCTCCCGACATGATGACGCTGCTCGGGGAGCGGGAGGGCCCGAAACGCGGGCTGAACCGGTTCGCGCGCGCGCTCCGGGACTACGATTTCTCCGGCATCCAGGTGACGCCGCCGACGACGACGTTCGAAGAGTCGGCGACATACGACCTCGACGGGATCCGGGTGGACGTGCTCTACGTGGGGCCGGCGCACACGGCCGGCGACTCGGTCGTGCACCTTCCCGAGCGTGGCATCCTCTTCGGCGGCGACGTGCTGTGGAACTCCTGTACGCCGATCGGCTGGGAAGGGACGTACGCGCAGTGGTACACGGCCCTCGACCGCATCATCGCGCTGTCGCCGCGCATCGTCGTACCGGGGCACGGCGGCATCACCGACGTCGAGGGCGTGAAGACGCTTCGGAGCTACTTCGAGTTCGTCGAGTCGGAGTCGAGGCGCCTGTTCGAAGCGGGAGTGAGCGAGTTCGAAGCCTGCAAGCGCATCGACCTCGGCCCGTTCGCGACGTGGACCGAGCCGTCGCGCATCATCTTCAACGTGCGCCGCGCCTACCGCGAGCTGCGCGGCGACCCGTGGAACGCGCCCATCGACGTCCTCACCCTCCTCTCGGAGTTCGAACGCCTCGCCGACCACTTCGAAGGAAAGTAGGTGGTGGAAAAAGGGGACGGCTACCTGCCGCCCGTGGACGGGGCCTTTCAACAGCCATCCACGTGCGCCAGGTAGCCGTCCCCTTTTTCAGTGATGGGAGACGGTGACGCGGATGGACTTGTAGGCCGGGGTTCGGCTGCCGTCGGCGAAGTCTTCCAGCGCAACGAGCGGGTTCGCCTCGGGGAAGTAGGCCGCGAGGCAGCGGCGCGGAATCTCGTACGCCACGACGCGGAAGCCGCGGATCTTCCGCTCCACTTCGCCGGCGCGGCTCGTCACGTCGATGCGCGCGCCTTCCTCCAGGCCCGCCTTGTCGATGTCGTCCGGGTTCATGAACACGACGTCGCGCTCGCCGTGGATGCCGCGATAGACGTCGTCCAGGCCGTAGACCGTCGTGTTGAACTGGTCGTGGCTGCGGATCGTCATGAGCAGGAACTCGCCGGGCGCGAGGCGAGTGCCGACGAGAGGATTCACGGTGAGGTGCGCGCGCCAGTCGGCCGTCTTGAACGATCGCCCGCCCGCCGCGTTCGGCAGCCGGAATCCGTTGTCCTCGCGCACGCGCTCGTTGAAGCGCTCGAAGCCCGGAATCACACGCTCGATCCGGTCGCGGATGCGGTCGTAGTCGGCGACGAGGTCTTCCCAGGGCACCTTGCTCAGCCGGCCGAGCGTCGCACGCGCCACACCGGCGACGATCGCGCACTCGCTTCGAAGGTGCTCGGAGGCCGGCGCGATCGATCCCTCGGAGCGGTGCACCATGCTCATCGAGTCCTCGACCGTCACGAACTGGCGCCCGCCTTGCTGCACGTCGCGCTCCGTGCGGCCGAGGGTCGGCAGGATCCACGCTTCCTTGCCCGTCACGACGTGCGAGCGATTGAGCTTGGTCGAGACCTGGACGGTCATGTCGCAGTGGGCGAGCGCTTCCGCGACGCGCTCGCTGTCCGGCGCCGCCGCCGCGAAATTTCCGCCCATTGCGAACATCACCTTCACGTGACCTTCGGCCATCTTGTGGATCGATTCGACGGTGTCGTAGCCCGGATGGCGCGGCGACCAGATGCCGAACTCGGCGTCGAGACGCGAGAGGAAGTCTTCGAGCGGCCGTACCCAGACGCCCATCGTGCGGTCGCCCTGCACGTTGCTGTGGCCGCGCACGGGACAGACGCCGGCGCCAGGCCTGCCGATGTTGCCGCGCAGCAGCAGCAGGTTCGTGATCTCGCGTACGTTGGCGACGCCGTGCTTGTGCTGGGTGAGGCCCATGGCCCAGCATGCGATCACGCTGCGCGCGCCGAGGTACACGTCGGCCGCCTCCTTCATCTCTGCGCGCGTAACCCCACTCTCCTCTTCGAGCGCCTCCCACGGAACCGCCGCGACGTGCGCGCGCAGCTCGTCGAGGCCGGTCGTGTGCTCGGCAAGGAAGTCGTGGTCCAGCACCGTTCCCGGCGCCGCGTCCTCGGCTGCGAGGACGTGCTTTACGATTCCCTTGACGAGGGCGATGTCGCCGCCGATGCGGACCTGAAGGTAGAGGTCGGAGAGCTCGGTGCTCTTTCCGAGCAGCTCGAGAGGCCGCTGCGGGTTGGAGAAACGCACGAGAGCGAGCTCGCGCAGGGGGTTGATGCTGACGATGCGGCAGCCGCGCTCCTTGGCGCGCTGGAGCGTCGTCAGCATGCGCGGATGGTTGGTGCCCGGGTTCTGCCCGAGGATGAAGATCGCGTCGGCTTCGTCGAAGTCGTCGAGGCTGACGGTGCCCTTGCCGACGCCGATGGTTTCGACGAGCCCGTAGCCGCTCGATTCGTGGCACATGTTCGAGCAGTCGGGGAGGTTGTTGGTGCCGAGCTCGCGCACGAAGAGCTGGTAGAGGAACGCCGCCTCGTTACTGGTCCGTCCCGAGGTGTAGAACACCGCCTCGTCGGGGGAGTCGAGCGAGCGAAGCTTTTCGCCGATTGCTTCGAACGCTTCGTCCCAGGAGACCGGCTCGTAGTGACCGAGGCCACGGCGTTTTCGCATCGGCTGCGTGAGGCGGCCTTGCGCCTCGAGCCAGCGGTTGTCCTTTGCCGCGAGGTCGGCGACCGAGTGGCGGCGGAAGAACTCCGGATCGACGCGCAGCGACGTCGATTCGTGCGCGACGGCCTTCGCGCCGTTCTCGCAGAATTCGGCAAACGAGCGGTCGCCGGACTCGGGCCACGCGCAGCCCGGGCAGTCGAAACCGCCGTCCTGGTTGATGCGCGAGAGCAGGCGGGCCGTTCGGACGGGGCCGGTCTCGAGCATCGTGCGCTGCATCGTGCGGAAGACCGCACCGAAGCCGGCGGCGGCCCGGCGATCGTCGCTCATCCGATCACCCGCGCGCGGTTCGCGTAGACGTTCATCGTTTCGCCGCGCAGGAAGCCGACGAGCGCGATCCCCGACGCTTCGGCGAGGTCGATCGCGAGCGACGTGGGTGCGGATACCGCCGCGACGAGGGGAATCCGCGCCGCAAGGGCTTTCTGGACGATCTCGTAGGAGATGCGGCCGGAGACCATCAGCGCATGGCCGGTGAGCGGCAGCAGCCCTTGCGAAGCAGCCCAGCCGATCACCTTGTCCGTCGCGTTGTGTCGTCCGACGTCCTCACGGACGGCGAGCAGCTTTCCGTTCGGGTCGAAAAGGGCGGCGCCGTGAAGGCCGCCCGTCGAATGAAAGACGTCCTGCTCGCGCAGGAGCCTGTCGGCGAACGTGCGAATCGTCGCCGCACGGAACTCGGACCGGTCGCCGGCGAGCGGCGGCGCGACGGCGAGCGCGTTCTCGATCGTCGCCTTGCCGCAGATGCCGCAGCTGCTGCTCGCGTAGAGGTTGCGGCGCAGTGCCGCGAGGTCCACCTCGACGTGGGGCGCGAGCGTGACGCGAATGACGTTGTCTTCGGATTCGGCGCTGGGAGCGGTGGAGCAGTGGCGGATCGATGCGACGTCGGCGGGAGACGAAACGACGCGCTCGGTCACCAGGAAGCCAAGCGCGAGCTCTTCGTCGTGGCCGGGAG
Organism: uncultured Myxococcales bacterium; assembly: GCA_964475235.1. Lineage (GTDB taxonomy): Bacteria > Desulfobacterota > Binatia > UBA1149 > CAITLU01 > DATNBU01. The sequence goes on from CAYYVZ010000020.1 coordinate 18,720, forward strand.
TGCGCATGACCACAGCGAGCGAGGCCGGTCCAAGCTGGATCTCGAGCGGTTCCTCTCGCGCGACGAAGTCGACGCGACGAGCCGAGCCGGAAGGATCGATGGAATCGAGAGTGACGGAGCGCGCCTGGGTCTCGTCCGGCTCGACGGGAGCCGCCGGTGCGTTGCTGCCGAGTTCCCGCATGCGCCGGCGACCCTAGCAGCGATGGGGACTGGCTCCAACCCTACGCAAGCTCGCCGAGAATCATGAACATGCCGACGAAGCTCACGCCGAATGCGGCCGTTCGAGCGTATGGAATGCCGATGATGTAGATCGCCGCGTGCGCCACGCGCGACACGAAGAAGATCTGCGCCCCGAGCGCCGTCGTCTCGTTGGCATTGCCGCTGACTTGCGCGGCGAGCACCAGGCACGCGAACGGCGCGAGGTTCTCGACCATGTTCGTGTGCGCGCGTCGTGCGCGATTCACCCAGTCCGGGACGACGAAGGACGCGTCGCGATTGCCGAAGCCCCAGGCCGGCCCGCCCGGCATCATCAGCACCTTGGCGACGCCGACGAGGGGAATGGTGAGGCAGAAAAGGGCCGAATACACGAGCATCCAGAGATCGGTGGTCATGAGGTCCCTCCTTCGTGCGGGCGACGTCCGCGCGACGCGGCTTCCACCCGGAGGGAGGTATCGCGCCCGAGGTCGCGGCGCGCAATCCCGGCGGTTCCGGCTGTGCAGGCGGCCGCTTCCGACGCGCGCCGGTCGGGGATAGGCTCCCGCGACTTTCGATTCCGAGGTGGTGGAAATGAGTGAGGAAAGCAGCCGGATCGGCCGGCCCCAGGTCGAGGCCCTGGACGAGATTCTCGGCGTGCCGCTGAAGGTGCTCGACGACGGCTTCGTGCGCGTCATCGACTACATGGGCGCCGACGAGTCGATCGTGCAGGCCGCGCGCGTCTCGTACGGCCGCGGCACGCGCAAGCTCCACGAGGACCGCGGCCTGATCCGCTACCTCATGCGTCACTGGCACACGACGCCGTTCGAGATGTGCGAGCTCAAGCTCCACGTGCGCGTGCCGATGGACTGCTGGCGGCAGTGGATTCGGCACCGGAGTGCGTCGGTGAACGAGTATAGCACTCGCTATTCGATCGCGATCGATGCGTCGCAGCGAACGGGCGAGAGCGAATGGCGGCAGCAGTCTTCCGACAATCGTCAGGGAAGCGCCGGGATGATCGACGCGATCCAGGGGAAAATGCTGACCGACCGCGAGACCGAGCTGCAGGATTTCGCGCGCTCGATCTACCAGGAGCGTCTCGACCTCGGCGTCGCGCGAGAGCAGGCGCGCAAGGACCTCACGCTGTCGACGTACACGGAGGCCTACTGGAAGGTCGATCTCCATAACCTGCTGCACTTCCTGCGGCTGCGTATGGACAGTCACGCGCAGCAGGAAATCCGCGACTACGCGACGGTGATCGGCGAGCAGATCGTGGCGAAGTGGTGTCCCTTCGCGTGGGAGGCCTTCCTCGATTACCAGTTCCATTCCGTCGGCCTCACGCGGCTCGAGCAGGCCGTGATCCGCGCAGTCTCGAGCGGCGACAAGGCCGCCGCGCTCGAGACGGCGAAGAAGTTCGGCTGGCTTGAGCAGGGCGAGAAGGGGCTCAAGACGAACCGCGAGCGCAGCGAGTGCGAAGCGAAACTCGCGGACCTCAGGCTCGCCGTTCCCTGGAGGGAGTGAGACAGGCCGGAACGACGCAGTCTGTTCCATTTCGGACATTGCCCGGACCGGGCGGTCGGTGCAGACTTCGACTGGACGAGAATTCAAGGCGCCCCCGGAGAATGGAACGATGGGAATCACCTATGCAGATCTCGAGCTGAGCAATCCGCGAAACTCGAAGATTGAACCCATCGCCGTACGGGCCCTCGCAGATACAGGCGCGATGATGTTGTGCGTTCCCGCGCAGATTGCCGATCGACTCGATCTCGAGACTGCCGACGTACGCCGGGTAACGCTGGCGAACGGTACGAGTGTTTCGGTTCCCTACGTCGGCCCGATTCGCGTCCGCTTCGGCGAGCGCTTCTGCTTCGTGGGGGCCTATGTGACGGGAACGGAAGTCGTACTAGGTGCCGTTCCGATGGAAGACATGGACCTCGTCGTCTCTCCGTTGACGAGAACCGTGGACATCAATCCCATTCCCAACACGCACATGGTTTGAGGACCGTCTTCTCGCGTTTCCGGCGTCTCAGCTCCCCAGCCCGCTTTCGAATTCCCGCAGCGCCGCCTCGTACTCCAACCGACTCACCGCGAACGCATCGTTGTGCCCGCCGCGCAGCTCGACGAAGCGCTTGGCGGGACCCGGCGCCGCGTCGAACAGCGCCTTGCCGTGCGCGAACGGAACGAGCTCGTCGCCGGCCCCGTGGATGACCAGCAGCGGGACGTCGAGGCGCGCCATCCGCGACAGGCTCGGATAGCCGAGACGAACGAACGTGCGGATTCCCGGCAGCGGAAGCGCCTTTGCGACGATGTCCGCAATCGACGTGAACGTATTCTCGAGCACGAGGCCGCCGATGGGATGATGCTCGGCCAGCCACGTCGCCACTCCGCCGCCGAGCGACCTTCCGATGACGATCAGCCCGGACGGATCGATACCGCGATCCTTCACGAGGTGAAGATACGCCGCGCGCGCGTCGAGGTAGGTGCCTTCCTCCGTCGGCGCACCGGCGCTGCGTCCATACCCGCGATAGTCGAGGATCAGCGTGTTCCAGCCGACTTCGCGGAACACCGTCGCCACTTCCACCCAGTACGAAACGTTGCCCGCGTTGCCGTGGAGGAAGAGCACGGTGCGCGTCGCATCCGAAGCGGGCAGCCACCACGCGTGGATCGCGACGCCGTCTTCGGCCGTCAGATCGACTTCCTCGTGCCGGAACCCGTAGTCGGCCGGGCTCGCGACGAAGTCGCGCATCGGAAAGTAGAGGAAGCGTCGCTGGAACTGGGTAAGCATCGCCGCGCGGCCCTCCGGGAGCACCATCATGACCGCGAGTGCGAGCGCAATCGCGGCGAGAAATCTCCGCAGTGTCACTACGCCGAAGCGGTGACGAGCCAGATGGCGCCGGGCATCTTCACGCCCTCCGGCGTCATCGAGCCGGAGATCGCCTCGCGAACCTCCTGTTCGACGAGCGCGCGCTTGTCGGCCGGCTGGTCCACCATCACTCTCGCGAGCGGGCCGAGATCCATCACGAGGCTGGCGGCGTCCTCGAGGCTCGTGCCGCCGCCGAGCGCGATGCTGACGTCGCGGCCCTCGACGCGCACGTCACGGAAGCCGCCCTCGCCGAGAATCCGCTCGACGCGGGCCGCGTCGGCGAACGCGAACGGCCCCGGCGCATCTGGCGTCGCGGGCATCTCGATCGTGACGTGCTTCATGGCGGCCATCAGCGGCACGCCGAGCCACGGGTTTCGGTGAATGGCCTGCCAGCACGCGAAGGCGAGGCGGCCGCTGCTCTTCATCGCGTGGTGGAGGTTCGCGAAGGCGGCGGACGGGTTCTCGAAGAACATTACGCCGAAGCGCGAGTAGATGAGGTCGAACTCGGGTCGGAACATGTGGGTCTGGGCGTCGGCGTGCATGAACGTGACGTTGGTGACCTGGCCCTTCATGGCGCGCTCCCGGGCCCATCCCAGCATCGGCTTCGAGATGTCGATGCCGAGGACGCTTCCGTGATTGCTGACCCGCTCGGCGAGCTGGAGCGACGTCGAACCGCAGCCGCAGCCGACGTCGAGCACCGTTTCGCCGTCGCGGACCCCCGCCGTGTCCATCACGAGGCGCCCGATCGCATCGAGCTGGCGGTCGAGCATCTCCTGGTAGCGAACCCACTTCGGTCCGCCGACTTCGTTCCAGTAGGCGATCTGTTCGGCGTTGGTACTCATCGTCGCTTCCTCCGGGCGCGAGCCTAGCCCCGTCTTGTGCGAAGGCGAAATGTCGTCTAGGTTCCGCCGCGCCGCGCGAACCCCGCCCATCCGAGCCACGACCCGACAGGAGACCGCCTCATGCCCATGCCGAACGGAATCGGCGTCATCGACCTCATGCTCGAGCTTCCCACGGACGACCGCGGGACCTGGTACGACTTCATGAAGCCGCTGCTCATGGACCAGGAAAGCCGCGAGATGTTCAAGATGCCGGCCGAGTACATGTTCAAGTCGATCCCGACGGTGCGCGAGTCCGACGACTACATCGGCATCGCGCTCGACGAGATGGACAAGCACGGCATCGAGAAGGCGATGATCAGCGTCCGCTTCGGCAATCCGCTGGGCGCGCGCGCCATGAAGGAGCATCCGACCCGCTTCATTCCGAGCTTCGCGGTGAACCCGAATCTCGGCATGGAAGGCGTAAGGGAGCTCAAGCGCGCGCACGCGGAGTTCGGCGTCAAGGCCGCGACGGCGTTCCCGGCCGGCTGCGTGCCGCAGGTGCCGATCAACGACAAGAAGTTCTTCCCGATCTATGCGGCCTGCATCGAGCTCGACATCCCGATCTTCGTCTGCGCGGGCGTGCCCGGGCCGCGCGTTCCGATGATGTGCCAGGACGTCTCGCTGATCGACGAGGTCTGCTGGTTCTTCCCCGAGCTTCGCTTCGTCACACGCCACGGCTGCGAGCCGTGGACGGACCTCATGGTGAAGCTGATGCTCAAGTACCCGAACCTCTACTACTCGACGAGCGCGTTCGCGCCGCGCCACTACCCGAAGAACATCGTCGACTTCGCCAACACGCGCGGCGCCGACAAAATCCTGTACGCCGGCTATTTCCCGATGGGCCTCAGCCTCGAGCGCATCTTCGGCGACATGCCGAACGTGCCCTTCCGCGACAACGTCTGGCCGAAGTTCCTGCGCGAGAACGCGATGAAGGTGCTGAAGCTATGACACCGCCTGCCGGATGGCCTCGCGGACCAGCGTGGGCGTCAGGATCTGCGGCAGGATGATCGGCTCGCGAGCCGGATCGGCGGGATAGACCACGTAGAGCGGAACGCCGCTGCGGCCGAAGTCGGTGAGTGCCTGCGTGATGCGCGAATCCGAGCGCGTCCAGTCGGCTTTCATCGCGACCACGGACGACGAACGCATCGTCTCGGCGAACTCGTCACCCGAAAGCGCGACGCGCTCGTTCACCTTGCACGACAGGCACCAGTCGGCGGTGAAATCCACGAACACGACGCGACCCTCGCCACGGTGGCGCGCGATCTCCTCCGGATTCCACGGATGCCACGCCACGCCGTCAACCGAGGCGACGGCCGTGGACGTCACCCGCGTCGCCTCCGGGTTGGATGCCCCGACCGCCAGGTAAACGGCGCCGGCGACGGAGACAGCGCCGAGCACACGCGCGAAGCCGCGCACGCTCGATCCTTCGAAGTTCCCGTAGAGCCAGGCCGCCAGCGAGCCGAGCAGCAGCGCCATGAGCAGGGCCAGCACCCCGTCGTTGCCGGTTTGCTGGCCGAAGATCCATACGAGCCACGCGACCGTCGCGAGCAGCGGGAACGACATCGCCGTGCGGAACGTCTCCATCCATGCGCCGGGTCGCGGCAGTCGCCGCATGAGCATCGGTGCGCAAGCGAGCACGAGGTAGGGCGCCGACATTCCCACGCCGAGCATCGAGAACACCGCGAGCGACGAGGACGGCGGCTGCACGAGCGCATAACCGATCGCCGTCCCCATGAACGGCGCCGAGCACGGCGTCGCGAGCACGGTCGCGAGAGCGCCGCTCAGGAACGAGCCGCGATAGCCCGACTGGGAGTCGAGGCGTCCGACGGAGCCCGACAGTGCCGAGCCGAACTCGAAGACACCGAGCAGGTTGAGCGACATCGCGAGCAGAAGCGCGGCCATCGCGGCCACGAAGAGCGGCTCCTGGAGCTGGAAGCCCCAGCCGAACACGCCGCCGGCCGCACGCAGAAGGAGAAGCGCTCCCGCCAGCACCCAGAAGGATGCGATGACACCGGCGGCGAAGGCGTAGCCGTGGCGC